>NZ_JCAFSV010000021.1:0-51671 GCF_059369595.1 Stenotrophomonas sp. YJH_SMC_25
GCGGTTCAGGGAGAATCCGGCGTGGGGACCCAAGCTACTTCTCGGTCGCAAGACCTGGATCCACACGGTCGCCCACGCCGGGCTCTCGGCACCCAAGGTGCCAGATTGGCAAGAGATAAGATCCACGCCATGCGTGGATGAATCTCCATCGAAATCGAGTATCTCGACGATTGAACAAAAAGCAGCCGATGAACAAAGAGCAGCCGAGTATGGGCTCGGCTCTACAACGGACCGCGCGGGAAACTGTCAGAGGCTGGGCGGTGCCGGAGTGCGGGGTGTCAGCCGCATGGATGCGGCTGCCAAGCCTCCATGGACGGATTTACGGCGTCCCCGCACTCCGGCACCGCCCAGCCAACCCACGGAACGCACGCTGTTGCTGTTGCGTCTGATGTTGCCGGCCAGCGGCCGGCACTACCGCGGGTGCAGGGCGCAGCCCTGCCGATACCCCTACCGCACCGGGACGTCGTACGCGGTGCCGGGATCCGGTTCGGGCTGCAGGGTGTAGTGCCACCACTCCTGCGGATAGTTGACGAAGCCGTGGCGTGCCATCGCCTGCACCAGCTGCTGGCGGTTCGCCTGCTGCACAGTGCTCAGCCCGCTCGTCCGGGTATGCGCGCGCGGGCCAAAGAAATCGAAGTCGGTGCCCATGTCCAGCGGCGTGCAGGCGCCAGTGCGGCAATCCAGCAGGCCAAGATCAACCGTGGCGCCACGACTATGGCCAGAGCGCTCGGCGATGTAGCCGTCGGCCAGCAGCCGTGGCTTGTCCAGGTCCGGGTACTGCTGTGCCTTGCGCGAGAGTTCGCGCGGATCGTTCACCCAGGCCATGAAGGCCTGCACCGAGCGCACCGGCCGGTAGCAGTCGTAGAGGCGCAAGCCAAAGCCCTGCGCGCGAAGATCCTGTTCTACCTGCGCCAGCGCTTTCGCCACGGGCGCCAGCAGGTAGCAGGACGGCGCCTCATAGCCGGGCACGCGCGCGCCGGTGAAGTTGTTGGCATTGGCGTATCGGATGTCCATGTCGATGCCTGGCGACAACGTGCGGATCTCCACCAATCCGGCGCTGGCCGCATCAGTGGCCGGCGAAACGCGCGGTGGCTCAGCGGCGTTGGCGGTCGCCGCCAGGGCAGTCGCCAGTACGAGTGAAATGCAGGTCCTGGAAGTCATAGCTGAAGTCGATGTCAGGATCGATGGCGCGCAGGTCCAGTGTCGGCGCCGGGCCCTGGCCCGGCTGCAGCCACGCCTGCGCCTCGTCACCCAGCGTATCCCAGCGCAGCAGCCAGCGCCCCTGCAGTTGCAGCACGGCCGCTTGCAGCCTGGGCGACTTGTCCACGCTGAAGCGCAGGCCATCCTTGCCCGGGCACAGCGAAGCCGGGCCCAGCCAAGGGTCGGAGTAGCGGCCCTGCCAATGCGGCAGGTCATTGCCGCGTGCCGGCTGTGCGGCGGTGGTTGCTGGCCGTTGATGGCCAGATGCTGCCTGCGCTGCCCGGTCAGCCTTCAGTTCGGCCAGGTACTCCATCGCAGGGCGCGCATCGTCTGGTGCGGTGAAGCGCTTCAGAGTGGCCTGCATCAGCGCCGTGCGTGCATCCTCGCCTTCGCCGTTGATCAGCATCACCACGCCGACCCTGCGGTCAGGAAGCAATGCCAGCGACGAGTACATGCCCGACAACGTGCCGGTATGCGCCACCTTCCACTGCCCGTCCATGTCCGACACCCGCCAGCCATATCCATAACCGTAGAAATGCGCGTTGTCCCAGCGCCTCTGGCGTTCACCCAACGGCATCGGCATGTGCAGGGTCCACAGCGTGCGCCGCTGCTCGCTGCCCAGCCAGTCCGGCACCAGCGCGGGATCGAGCAGCACCTGCATCCAGCGTGTCATGTCGCGCAGCGAACAACGGATGCCTCCCGCCGCCATCGAGGGCAGGTCCGGGCTGATCGCAGCATCGGCGTTCACCACCTCGTTGCGTTCACCACGCCAGGCATGCGGCTGTGCCACGTTGCCCACGCGTTTCACCGACCACGCACCCACCTGGCAGCGCGTCATGCCCAGTGGTTCGAACACCTGCTCGCGCATCAGCTGGTCATACGGCTTGCCACCCGCTGCCGCCGCCACTTCGCCGGCCACCACATACATCAGGTTGTCGTAGGCATAGTGGCTGCGGAAGCTGCTGACCGGCTTGAGATGCGCCAAGCCGGCGATGATGTCGGCGCGGGTGAACGCGTTCGGCTCCGGCCACAGCATCAGGTCACCGGCGCCCAGGCCAAGGCCACTGTTGTGGATCAGCAGGTCGCGCACCTGCATCTGCTCGCCCACCCACGCATCGTGCATGCGGAAGCCCGGCAGATGCCGCTGCACCGGATCATCCCAGCGCAGCGTGCCCTGCTGCACCAACCTCGCCAGCAGCGCAGCGGTCATCGCCTTGCTGTTGGAGGCGATCTTGAACAGCGTGTCCTCGTTGATGCGGCCGCCATCGCCGCGCGCCCCCTCTGCATGGCGATGGACCACCTGTCCATCCTCGACCACCGCCAACGCCAGCCCGGGCAGATGCTCGGCCCGGACCACGGTCGCGATGTCGGCCTCGATGGCTGCACTGTCGACCGACGAAGCGGACGCTGCGGCCAGTGCCGCCGCGAGGATCAGCAGGTGGTGCATGCGGGCAGCCCCTCCATTGCCCGCGCCGTCACGGTGGACGGCGCGGATCGTGGCCTCAGAAGTTCCAGGTCACCACCAGCTGGGTGTAGCGCGGTGCCTGCCAGCGCGTACCGGTAGCGAACGTCGCCTCGCGATACTGGCCGGGCTGCGCCTCGTAGCGCTGGTGCACGTTGATGGTCTTCTGGTTGTTGAACAGGTTGTACACCGACAACCGGGCGCTGAGGTCGATGCCCTCCACCGGCAGGCGCCAGGTCACGTTGGCGCCCATGGTCCAGGTCCACGGCAGGCGACCAAACGCGCCGCGCGGGCTGTACTCGAACTGGCGCTGGTTGTACGGGCCCGAACAGTTGGCCACGCACAGCCAACCGGTGCCACCACCACTGCCTTCACTGGACGTGCTGCCACCGGCGATGGAGTCGTTCGGCCACATCACGCCGTAGGCGGTGATCGGGCCACCGGACTGCACCTGCAGCGTGGTGCCGAACGACCACTGCTTGTTCAGCGCATACGCGGCACGCAGCTTGAACTGATGGCGGAAGTCGTTGAACAGAACACCATAGCGTTCATTGGTGGCCGGGTGGTCCCAGAACTGCACCATGCCGGTGTCGCCGTAGTTGGTATCGGAGTTCACCGGGCCTTCGAAGTTGCCCTCGCTCTTGGACCACAGATAGGACGCGTTGAACATCCACTTCTCGTCCCACGCACGGTCGATCTGGAACTCCAGCGCCTTGTAGGTGCGCTTGGGCTTGGAGTAACCGATCACCTCGCCACTGCCGCCCTTTCGATAGCCGCTGTTGGCGGTGTCGATGGTGATCCAGCCTTCGTTGGCGCAACCGATGCTCTTGTCGCCCCAGATCGTCAGGCTCTCGCCCGGGTTGGCGATCGGCCACAGCGTGCTGGGGGTCGGGCCGCACGGGGTGTAGTTGATGCGGATGTCATCCAGCGCGCGGGTCATGCGCCGGTAGGTGGCATTGACGCCCCACGACCAGGCCTGGTTGATCATGTTCTGGAAGCCCAGGATGTATTCGTCCTGGTAGACCGCCTTCAGGTCGCGGTCCACGCTCTGGCGCAGGTCGGCACCGCCGGTGTTCATGCGGGTGTCGGTCAGCCCGATCTGCTGGCCGACGATCGGTGCCATGTACGGCGAACCGGTCGGCGAGGTTTTCTGCTCCCAGCCGTTCAGCACGTAATAGCTGTATTCGTCGGTCAGGCCACCGGCGAAGTTCACGTTGATGTTGTTGGTGACCGGCAGGTAGTAACGGCCGGCGTTGCCGAACAGCTTGGTGCTGCCATCACCGCGCATGTCCCACGAGAAGCCGACGCGTGGCGCGATCAGGTCGTCCATCTTGATGAACGCCTTGCCGGCGGCGGTGCGGTTCTCGAAGCGGTCCCAGCGCACGCCGAGGTTCAGCATCAGGTTCGGGGTGATGTTCCAGATGTCCTCCAGATAGAAGGCATTGGCCTCGGTCTCGAAGGTGCCGCCGGAGCGGCGGTTGCGAGCGCGCAGCATCTCGGTGACGCCAGCCGGTACGTAGGCGTTTGCGCCATCCCACACTTCATCGCCGGGGCGCGCCACGTAGGCGGTGTAGCTCAGCTCGGTCGGCCCTGGATAACGGGTGGACTGCTTGGTGGTCATCAGTTCGCGGTCGACACCGAAGCGCAGCAGGTGATCACCGAGCTGCCATTCGAAATCCAGGCGCGCGACATCGCGGGTGTCATCGCGCTCGGCCACCGCCGCGCCGGTCGGGTGGCAGCCCGCGCGCAGCCCCTGCAGCTTGCCCAGCCGCGGGCCGTAGGTGCTGTCGGTGAACACCGGGCTACAGGCCTGGTCCAGCGACGAGTTGGTGAAGGCACGCTGCTTGTTCTGGCCGACCATGGCGCGCGCGGTGAAACTCTGGCCGAAGTGGCCGGTGTAGGTGGCCGACCAGTTGCGGCCGCCGGTCTCGGTGACCGAGTCGCCGCCCCAGGAACCGATCCGGTCCGCATTCCAGTTGTAGCCGTACGACGCATTGGTGACATCGCCCTCGTCGGAGAACGCCAGCAGCGCCAGGCTGTGGTTGTCGTTGATGTTCCAGTCCAGCTTGGTGCCCCAGAAGCCGTTGCCGGAGTCGTTCTTGAACCAGGTACTGCCATCGGACGAGGTGTTGTGGCCCTTGTCGCTGCGGTCCTCGTACATCGCGAACAGGAACAGCTTGTCCTTGACGATCGGCCCCGAGCCCCAGACGTTGGTCTTCAGGAAGGAGTTGTTGTCGCGGCTTCCGTAGGAATGCGGGGTGCCGTCGCGGTGGAAATGATCGCCGCCACTGGCGCGCCACGCACTGGGCTCGGCGGTGACTTCAACGCCGCCTTCGAACTCGTTGCTGCCCGAACGGGTCACTGCATTGATCACGCCACCGGTGGAGCGGCCGAACTCGACCGAGTAGCCACCGGTCTTGACCTGGAATTCCTTGAAGAAGGCGAACGGCGCGGTGCTGAAGCCACGACGGGTATACATGTCGGTGACATTCAGGCCGTTGATGAAGACCGCATTCTCGGCCACCGATGAACCCGCGAACGACAGGCCTCCGAATGACGAGTTGCCGCCGACCACGCCCGGCGCCATCAGCGCGACCGCGGACAGGTCCTGCGCCACCGGCAGCCGCGAGATCTCCTGGCGGTTGATGTTGAACGAGGTTTCGGTGGAGTACACATCCACGCGGTTGACCACGCGGGTGCCAACCACCTGCAGTGCATCCAGGTTGGTGACACCGCCGCCGCTGCCCAGGTTGACCGTGGTGGTGCCGCCGACGGCAACGCTCACCGATACCTGGTCGCCCAGCTTCTGGCCATCGCGGCTGAGCTGCAGCTGGTAGTCACCCACCGGCAGCTGGCCGAGGCGGTAGCTGCCATCGGCGCCTACGGTGACGGTACGGGTCAGGCCGGTGCTGCTGCTGACCACGGTCACCTGGTCACCAGCGGTTGCACGGCCGGCGACTGCACCGCTCACGTTCTGTGCCATCGCGATACCGGGCAGCACTACGCCCAGACACGCCCCGAGGGCGACGCACAACGCCGCCCGCTTGATGCTGTAAGCCTTCATCCCCTGCTCTCTCCTGCAAGAATTGAATGGTGTGGAATGCGATGTGTCGCGCTAGCGTTGCCTGGCTGGCAGTACCCGCCACTGGAAGTCGTAGCTCCATTGGTCGAAGTACAGGTTGCCGCCTGCCCACTCGGCCTCGCCGCGCTGCGAGTCGACCGTTTCCGAGCGGAAGTGCTGCTTGGCCGGCACGAAGGGCTGGCCGAAATCGTCGTTGAAAGCAATGCGGTAGCCGTCGAGGCCACCCAGATAGAAATCGCGCAGTGCAGGCACATCGCTGGCAAGCGCGCCGGTGGTCACGTCCATCGGCAGCCAGCCGTATGGCGCCAGGTAAACCTGTCCCCAGTCATGCAGGTTGTTGTAGCCGCTGCCATCGTCGGAGAACACCATGCCCGACTGCCAGCGTGCAGGAATGCCGTTCATGCGCAGCAGCGCAATCAGCAGCAGGGTCTGCTGGCCACAGTCGGCATGGCCGGCGCGCAGCCCGTAATCGCTGATGTTGCTGAGCGTCGAGTATTCGCGCGCACCGGCCCATGGAATGCGGTCCACGGCAGCAAACAGCTTGCGCACCACTTCATAGGGGCGCGTCTCGCCCTGCAGCACCTGGTCGGAGAACAGCTTCAGCGCCGGGGTGAAGCGCACATGTGGCAGCTGCTCGGCCAGATAGGGCTTCAATGCGGGATCATTCGGGGTGGCCTGCACCTTCGCGGGATCGATCGCGGTGTGTCGCGCGAAGACCGTTACCGCATAGCGGATCTCGAACCGGGTCGGCTTGCCGGCTACGGCTTTGGCTTCCAGATAGGCGGTGCGCTGCAGGGTACTGGCCGGTGCCACCCGTGCCTTGGCCGGGGCGCTGCCCAGCCACTGCACCTGTTCCTGCTGGCCCGGGATCTCGCGCGGGTATGGAATCCAGGCGCGTACGGTTTCACCCGCCGGGACGGCATCGGCTTTCACCGTGAGCGACTGGGTGAACTCAATGCGCTGCGGCAATACGGACGCCTGGCCACTCTGTTCGGCTGCGGCAAGCACGCGCGCGTGGTGCGCGTTGAGCACTTCGTTCGGGCCCGGCGCCGGCATCGGTGCATCCGCGCGGCGGCGTGCGCGT
This sequence comes from Stenotrophomonas sp. YJH_SMC_25, assembly GCF_059369595.1. NCBI lineage: Bacteria > Pseudomonadati > Pseudomonadota > Gammaproteobacteria > Lysobacterales > Lysobacteraceae > Stenotrophomonas > Stenotrophomonas sp. YJH_SMC_25. Next base: position 6,829 of record NZ_JCAFSV010000021.1, read on the forward strand.
GCTTCGTCACTGAGCAGGAACAGGTTCGACGGCGCGCGCTTGAAATACCGACGCGTACCATCGATATCGAGATGCTCGATCAGGCCGAGTTGATCCCAGCGCGCGAACTCCTCGTCGGTCAGGTCGGGAATCCAGCGGCGCACGGCCGCCTTGGCGGCGGTTTCGTCGAGGGAAAAATCCTGGCGGATGCGGCGCATGCGCTCACGCTGGAACGCGCCTTCGGCAGCATCGCTCCCGGTCGCCAGCAGCGCATCGGCGTCGCTGAAGCGGCCGCTGTCGATCAGGTCGATCACCTGCGTTTCGCGCGCACGCTGCTGGCTGCTGCGCCCGTCTGCCGCCTGCGTGGCCGACGCCCACAGCAGCAGCGCGGCACACAGGCCGGCAGCAGCAGGCAGACGCGGTTTGCGAACGGCAGGATCCACAGCGACACTTCCCCAGCGCGGGTGGTAACGGCTGTGTAACACGGGCCGGGATGCCGGTCAATAATTTATTCTTGCTTTCGATGCCAAAAGGAATAAATATTCCAACAGGCATTCGAGGAGGGTGTGCACCGCATGAGCCTGGCTTCCCGCGAACCGCACCGGCGTTGGCCGCGCCGGTTGACCCTGGCCCTGTGCCTGCTGGCCGCACCAGCCTTTGCACAGGCGGCACCACCGCCCGACCCGGGTGCGCCGCTGCCCTATGTGATCGGCCTGCACGAGGCCTACCTCACCCCGCAGTACTGGGCCGCGCGCCTGGACAACGCTGATGCGCCGATTCTGGATCGCGCGCAGATCGAGGCGCAGAACGCGCGGATGCGGGTGCAGGACAACCATATCCAGGACATCGCCACACTGCCCGCCCAGCTTGATGCGGCGACGGTGCGTGCCAGCATCAGCGCGCTGTCCAGCTGGCCCACGCGTGCACTGTTCAACGAGACGGGCCAGGCCATCGCTCCCGCGCTGCGCAGCGGCATCGAAGCCAACCTCGGCCTCGATGCGATTCCTGCCCAGGTGGCACCGGCCTATGGGCTGGTGGTGAAGCGCGCGGCACTGCGTACCTTCCCCACCCGCGAGCGCGTCTTCAGCACCGCCGGTGACACCGACATCGACCGCTTCCAGGAATCGGCGCTGTTCCCCGGCGACAAGGTCGCGGTGGTTCACCGCAGTGCCGACGGCCGCTGGCTGTTCGTGCACAGCGAGCGCTACAGCGCGTGGATCGAAGCCGACGCCATCGCCAGCGGCGACAAGGCCACGGTGCTCGGCTATGGCGCGAAGGGCCCGTACCGCATTGTCACCGGCGCCACCGCGCAGACCGCCTACACCCCGGAGGAACCGCGCGTATCGCGCCTGCAGCTGGACATGGGCGTACGCCTGCCGGTGCTGGCCGACTGGCCCGCTTCAGAACCCGTGAACGGCCAGCAGGCGCATGCCTCGTGGGTGGTGCAGTTGCCGGTGCGCGAGGCCGATGGGCGTCTGAAGCTCGTACCGGCGCTGCTGCCGCGCTCGCAGGACACCGCCGCCGACTACCTGCCACTGACCCCGCGTCTGCTGCTGCAGCAGGCCTTCAAGTTCCTGGGCGAACGCTACGGCTGGGGCCATGACTACGACACCCGTGACTGCAGCGGGTTCGTCTCCGAGATCTACCGCAGCTTCGGCGTGCTGCTGCCGCGCAATACCAGTGCACAGGCGGTCAGCCCGGCACTGGATCGCCTGCCGTTCACCGACAAGGTCGGCAAGGCCGCGCGCGACCGTGCGGTCACCGAACTACAGGTCGGCGACCTGGTCTACATCCCCGGCCACGTGATGATGGCCATTGGCCACGTCGACGGCCACACCTGGGTGATCCACGATACGGCGGGCGGCAGCTGGTTCGGTGCCGACGGCAGACGTGTGCAGGCCCATCTCAATGGTGTTTCGGTCACGCCGCTGGAGCCGATGATGGCCAGCGATACCGTCCGCTACATCGACCGCATCACCAACATCCAGCGCCTGCGGGCCAAGACTCCTGAATGAAGATCACCGCCATCGAACTGGGCATGCTGCGCGTGCCGCTGAAGACGCCGTTCAAGACTGCCCTGCGCACGGTGGAAACCGTGGAAGACGTGGTGGTGCTGATCCGCACCGACACCGGCAACACCGGTTACGGTGAGGCCCCGGCCACCGCGGTGATCACCGGCGATACGCACGGCTCGATCGTCGAAGCGATCCGCCACTTCATCGCCCCGCGCCTGATCGGCCAGGACGTGGTCAACCTCAACCATCTGTGCACGCTGGTGCAGACCGCGATGGAGCGCAACACCAGCGCCAAGGCAGCGGTGGAGATCGCGCTGTACGACCTGTGGGCGCAGCTGCACGGTGCGCCGCTGTACCAGATGCTCGGTGGCGGCGACCCGGTGATCACCACCGACATCACCATCAGCGTGGACTACATCGACAAGATGGTGGCCGATTCGCTGTCGGCGATCGAACGCGGCTTCGAGTCGCTGAAGATCAAGGTCGGCAAGGACATCGGCCTGGACATCGAACGGGTCAAGGCCATCCATGCCGCCGTGGAAGGCCGCGCCCTGCTGCGGCTGGATGCCAACCAGGGCTGGACCGCCAAGCAGGCGGTGCATGCGATGCGTACGCTGGAAGAGGCCGGCGTGGTGCTGGAGCTGCTGGAGCAACCGGTGAAGGCGGCTGACATCAGCGGCCTGAAGTACGTCACCGATCGCGTCAACACGCCGGTGATGGCCGATGAAAGCGTGTTCAGCCCGAGCCAGGTGATGGACCTGATCCAGCAGCGCGCGGCCGACATCATCAACATCAAGCTGATGAAGACCGGCGGCCTGTCGAATGCGATCCGCATCGCCGACATCGCCGGCATCTACGGCGTGCCGTGCATGATCGGCTGCATGATCGAATCGAGCATCAGCGTGGCCGCCGCCGTGCACCTGGCCGTGGCCAAGAGTGATGTGATCACCAAGGTTGACCTCGACGGTCCCTCGCTGGGCCAGTTCGACCCGGTCAGCGGCGGCGTGCATTTCAACGAATCGGAGATCAGCATCAGCGACGTGCCGGGGCTGGGCATCACCGAAGTACGCGGGCTGGAGATGCTGGGGTGATTTGCGCCTTGCGGCTGGCTTGGTCCTCAACTGATCCTGGGTCGCGCGTTACTTTTCTTTCCGCGGAAAGAAAAGTAACCAAAAGAAACGCTCCGCCGGCCGCGAGCCGACGTACTGCGCACGCCGGTACCCTGCGCTCCTCGGTCCGTCGAGGGACGGCGCGGAACTCGCTGCGCTCAAACACCCGCGCCTCTTCGCCCTCGCCGGACCTGCGGTGCTCGGCTCGCTTGAAGGCGGACTCAACGACAGCTCCGGGTAGATCCACGCCACGCGTGGATGCTCCTGCTTCTGCTCTACCTCGTATCCTCTTCGCGGCTGGCACGCGCGCGATCTGTCCGGGGTCGGGCGGGCGGGGCTTGCGGGGGTGTCCGCCGCATGGATGCGGCGGCCAAGCCTACACGGACGTACTTGCGGCGTCCCCCGCAAACCCCGTCCGCCCGAGCCACCACATAATCTGCCCTATGCTGCCAACCGCAACGCGCCTATCCATGTCCGGACACCCCGCATGCCGCCCCTGCTGAAGATCCGTTCCGAGCGCGGGCAGATGTCGGCCATCGAGCGCCGCATCGCCGACTTCATCCTCGACAACGCCCACCTGCTGCGCGACTACTCGTCCCAGCAGCTGGCCAGCGCGCTGGGCATCAGCCAGTCCAGCGTGGTGAAGTTCAGCCAGAAGCTCGGCTTCAAGGGCTACCCGGACCTGAAGTACTCCATCGGCCAGGATGTCGCCCGTGCTGGCGCCGATCCGCAGCAGGCCCCCAGCGAACCCGACAGCGGCGACGACTACCTGCGCCTGGGCGACACCCTGCGCCGCAGCAAGGCACAGGCCGAAGAGGAAACCCGCCAGGCCAACCCGCGCGAGGAGATCGAGCGCATCGTGCAGCTGCTCGACGGCGCGCCGAAGCTGTTCGTGTACGGCCTGGGCGACGACGGCCTGTTCGCGCGCGAGTTCGCCATGCGGCTGTCGCTGCTCGGCCTGCTGGTGGTGCCGCATACCGACCCGATCCTGATGCTGGCCAACCTGTCGGCCGCGCGCCCCGGTGATGCGCTGCTGGTGTTCTCCGAATTCGGCAACCTGCCTCAGCTTTCGCAGCTGTCGCGCCAGTTCCAGGACATGGGTGGCAAGGTGATTTCCATCACCCGCCATACCGCCAACCCGCTGCGCGCGCATGCTGACGCAGCGCTGGTGGTGTGTGCGCACGAACGCACGCCGCAGGTCGCGCAGCTGCTGTACCGTAGCGCCATGCACGCCCTGCTCGATTTCCTGTTCGTGCTGCTCTGCCACACCAATCCGGACCGCCAGCAGCAGCTGGCGGTGAACCTGGAGCGGATCGACCACCTGCTGGATTCCTGACCGGAGCACCTGTTGATGAAATCGCTGGTCCGTCTCGCTACCGCTGCACTGCTGCTTGCCGCGGCGGTATCCGTCCACGCTGCGCCGCTGCAGGGTGCGCGCCAGCTGATCGTGGTCACCAGCGAAAGCTGGGACAGCACACAGGGCCAGCTGCAGGCCTATGTGCGTGATGGCAAGGGCTGGCATGCACATGGAGAGGCGTTCCCGGTGGCACTGGGCCGCACCGGCAGCGCCTGGGGCCTGGGCCTGCACCCGGCGCAGGCCGATGGCCCGCAGAAGCAGGAAGGCGATGGCCGCAGCCCGGCAGGCGTGTTCGCGCTCGGCAGCGCGTTCGGCTATGCCGTCACCCGCCCCGGCACCGCCATGCCGTACCAGCCGATGCTCGACAGCAGCTACTGCATGGATGTGCCGGCGTCGCCGTTCTACAACCGCATCGTCGACGCGAAGAAGGTCGGCAAGGCAGCTGTGGAAGGCTCCACCGAGCCGATGCGTCTGGATCTGCACAACAGGGGCGACGTGCGTTACCAGGAAGGCTTCGTGATCGCCCACAACCCGGACAACCAGCCCGGCAAGGGCAGCTGCATCTTCGCCCATCTGTGGCGCCAACCCGGTGAGGCCACGGCCGGCTGCACCGCTATGCCGCACGCCCGCATGCAGGCCCTGCTGGACTGGTTGCGGCCGCAGGATGCGCCGCGCTTCGTGCTGCTGCCGCGCGCCGAGTACACGCGCCTGCAGGCCCAGTGGCAACTGCCCGCACTGCGTGGAGACGCCCGTTGAGCGCGCAGGACGAACCGCAGCTGCAGCGCGCGGTCAGCCGCTGGCAGATCGTCGGCTTGTCGATCAACGATGTGATCGGCAGCGGCATCTACCTGCTGCCGGCCGCCACCGTCGCCCTGCTCGGCCCCTTCAGCCTGTGGGGCGTGGTCGCCGCCGGCATCGTGGTCGCCCTGCTGGTGCTGTGCTACGCGCAGGCCGCCAGCTACTTCGATGAGCCCGGTGGCAGCTACCTGTATGCACGCGAGGCGTTCGGGCGCTTCGCCGGGTTCGAGATCGGCTGGATGATCTGGCTGACCCGCATCAGCTCGGCGGCCGCACTCAGCAACGCGCTGGCCGATGCGGTCGCGCGCTTCTGGCCGTGGGCCGGTGCCGGCATGGGGCGCATCGCGGTGATCGTGGTGTCGCTGGGCTTCCTCACCGGCGTCAACATCATCGGCGTGCGCTCGGCCGCGCGCACCGGCGTGGTGCTGGTGATCGGCAAGATGTTGCCGCTGCTGCTGTTCGTGGCCATCGGTGCGTTCTATATCGACCCGCAGCTGGCCTTCTCCGGCCAGCGCCCCGACCCGCACGACCTGCAGCGCATGGGCGAGGCCGCGTTGCTGCTGCTGTACGCCTACGCCGGCTTCGAGAACATCCCGGCCGCCGCCGGCGAGTACCGTAATCCGCGTCGCGATATTCCGTTCGCGCTGATCACCATGATCATCACCGTCACCGTCATCTACGGCGCGGTGCAGGTGGTGGCACAGGGCACGTTGGCCGGCCTGGCCAGCTCGGCCACGCCGCTGGCCGATGCCGCTGCCGGCTTCGGCGGCGAAGCACTGGCGCTGATCCTCACCGTAGGCGCGACCATCTCCATCCTCGGCACCAACAGCAACACGATGATGATGGGCCCACGCTTCCTGTTCGCATTGGCCCGCGATGGCTATGGGCCGAAGATCCTGGCGCAGGTGCATCCGCGCTTCCACACGCCAGCCGCGTCGATCCTGTGCCAGGGTTTGATCGCGCTGGGCCTGGCCCTGTCCGGTTCGTTCGTGCAGCTGGCCCTGCTGTCGATGACCACGCGCCTGTTCGCCTACATCGGAACGGCCGCTGCGGTACTGGTGCTGGCCAAGCGCTATGCGGACCGGCCGGGCGCACTGAAACTGCCGGGTGGCCCGCTGATTCCGGTACTCGCGCTGCTGCTGTGCCTGGCGCTGTTCGCCAGTGCCAGCTGGCAGAACATCGCTGCTGCGCTGGTGGCGTTCGCCATCGGTGCGGTGATCTACAAGCTGCCGCGAAAAGATGCCGACGCCGGATGACCGTTAGCGCCGGGCCATGCCCGGCGGATTGATCTGGTGATCACGCTGCCGGACCGGGCCGTTAACCGCCACGCAGGCAGGATCAGGCTTCGTCCACAACGGAGCCTTCCATGACCGAGTACCAGATCCCCGGCCGCGTACCGGACGACAGCACGCCGCGCGATGCGGTCAGCAACTACTGGCGCGAACGCTACACCGCCGAACCGTACTACGACGACCAGCTGTTCTTCGAGGACTATGAACCGGCTTACCGCATCGGCCATGCCGCCCGTGCGCAGGACATGATCCGCGCCTACGAACAGGTCGAAGCTGAACTGGAGTCGCGCTGGGCCAGCGAGCGTGGCCGCAGCCGGCTGGAATGGGCGCAGGCACGCAATGCCGTGCGCCGTGGCTGGGAGGACGCGCAGCAGGCGGATCCGTTGTTGAAGCGATAGCGCCACGCTTTTGTCGCGCCGAGCCTACGCTCGGCTCGACTCCACAAACGCCGCAGGACAGCCGAGCATGGGCCCGGCTCTACACATTCACTCCTGTTCCGGCAGCGGCGGCACGACCGCGCTACGCTTGCTCTCACCGCCACCGGCGGCGATCAGGTCGCGGGTGTTCTTCTGCACCGCCACCGCGCCGAACAGCGACAGTGCATACGCCATGCCGTAGAAGCCCTTCTCGCTCGGTGCCAGCGTGGCATTCCACAGGCCAACCAGCAGCAGCATCAACGCCGACAGCAGTGCGAACCAGCACAGCGCGTAGTACAGGCCACTCACCGGAATGCCCTCGACGCGGTCACGCACGCTCTTCTGCAGCGACACCGCCGCGAACAGGCCGAACAGCAGCAGGGTCAGGTAGTAGCCCTTTTCGTTGAGCGCCATCGTGGCGTTGAACAGACCGATCAGGTAGGCCGCCGCACCCAGCAGCAGGGCCACCCATGAGGCGGCGATGAAGGCGGTGGAGGGCTTGTGGGGCATGGCAGTGTTCATTGCAGATCCTTGGCACGCAGACGGGCACGCTTTGCCCGGGCGTGCCCACCCTAGACGATCCCGCCGCGCTCGCACAGGGGTCGCAGGACCTTCGGGCCACGACGCTCACGACGCCAGTGGTATACAAGGGACAGCTGGTATACAAGGGACAGCCCGGCCATCCGCATCCCCGCCCTGGAGATACCCATGACCCGCACGCCCCTGCTGCTCGCCCTCGGCCTGGTGCCGATCCTTGCCACCTCCGCCTGCAATGCCGCCGACCCGGCCGCCAACGGCGCCCAGACCGCAGCGCCCGCAGCCTCCACCACTGCCGACCAGCGCCCGTTCACCGCCACCGAAATCAGCCGGTTCGACCAGCCGTGGGCGATGACCTTCCTGCCGGACGGCAGCCTGCTGGTCACTGAAAAGCGCGGCAAGCTGCAGCACCTGGACCTGGCCAGCGGCCAGAAGCACGAGATTACCGGCGTTCCGAAGGTTGCTTACGGCGGCCAGGGCGGCTTCGGTGACGTGATCCTGCACCCGCAATTCGCGAGCAACCACGTGATCTATCTCAGCTATGCCGAGGAAGGCACGCTGGACACCCGCGGCGCTGCCGTGGCCCGTGCCACGCTGGCGCTGGATGCCAACGGTGCCGGCCAGCTGAAGGACCTGAAGGTGATCTGGCGACAGAGCCCGAAGGTGAGTGGTGAAGGCCACTACGGCCATCGCCTTGCTTTCGGCCCGGACGGCAAGCTGTGGATCAGCTCCAGCGAGCGCCAGAAGTTCGATCCGGCGCAGGACATGGGCGGCAACCTCGGCAAGATCATCCGCCTCAACGATGATGGCAGCCTGCCCGCCGACAACCCATTCGCCTCGCAGGGCGGCGTGGCCGCGCAGGTGTGGTCACTGGGCCACCGCAACATCCTCGGCATGGCCTTCGATGCCAACGGCAAGCTGTGGGCACACGAGATGGGCCCGGCCGGCGGTGACGAACTGAACCTGATCGTGCGCGGCGCCAACTACGGCTACCCGATCGTTTCCAATGGTGACCATTACGACGGCCGGCCGATTCCCGACCACAGCACCCGCCCGGAATTCGCCGCGCCGAAGGTGACCTGGACGCCGGTGATCTCGCCGGCCGGCTTCGTGATCTACAGCGGCAACCTGTTCCCGCAGTGGAAGGGCAGCGGCTTCATCGGCGGCCTGTCCTCCACCTCGCTGGTGCGCGTGGCCTTCGACGGCGACAGCGCGCGCGAAGCCGAACGCTTCAACATGGGCGAGCGCATCCGCGAAGTGGAACAGGGCCCGGATGGCGCCCTGTGGCTGCTGGAAGACGGCAGCAAGGCGCGCCTGCTGAAGCTCACCCCGAGCACCTGAGGTAGTGCCGGCCGCTGGCCGGCACGTTTGTCCGCAACGGCCCCGCACGCGGGGCCGTCTGCGTTCATTGGATGGTGATGACCTTCACCTCGGTCTTCGTGCAGGCCTGGTCCAGGCACTGCCCGTTCAACCACACCTGGCCGCTGCCGATCATCACGCCCTGCTGGTTGACGAACACCTTGCCGAAATCCTGCTCGGACACCGCCTTGACCACCGCCGGGGTGATGATCTTCTCGTAGTTGCGCTGGAACTCACCGGGGCCGGTGATCTTCTTTCCGCCACCGACGTTCAATGGAAAGCGCACTTCCTCGACCACCGCAGCGCGATCGCCGCCAACCACGGCGGCCTTGAACGCATTGAAGACCTTCTCGAACTGCGCCGCATCGCCAAGCAGCGTTTCGATGCGTGCGCGTGCGTCTTCGGCGGGCGCTTCCGCTGCGGCCGCGGCCGGTGCCGAAGCAGCGGGTTCAGTGGCAGATGCCGCAGGCGTTGCCGGGGCGCTGGCCTCCATCGGCGGCGGTGCATCCGCCGCAGGCTCGGCCGGCGGTGCCGCCGGCTGCGAACAGGCGGCCAGCATCAGGGCGGGAATCAGACAAGCCATCCGGCGCATGCGCGCACTCCATCGAAACAGGGAGCCCGATGGTAGCGCCGCCGCGGTGAGGACAACAAAAAGGGGACGGAGGGGATTAAGTCGTCAGTGGCACAAACGACTTAATCCCCTCCGTCCCCTTTTTCTTCGATCAGGCCTTCAGCAGCTCGAACTGCACGGCTTCGCCGGCCGCCGAGGACGCGCAGACCCACAGGTCGAAGTGGCCCGGTTCGGCACGCAGCACGCCGTCGCGGCCGGTGAAGGCCAGCTGCTCGCGGGTGAGGGTGAACACCACGTCGGTCGACTCGCCTGGCTGCAGTGCCACCTTGCGGAAGTCCTTCAGTTCACGCACCGGACGCACGCGGCTGGCCACGCGGTCGTGGATGTACAGTTGCACCACTTCCTCGCCGGCCACGTCGCCGCTGTTGGTCAGCGTGGTGGTGATGGTCAGGGTGTCGTCCCAGCCGAGCCGCGCCGCACTCAGCTGCGGCACGCCGTAGGCGAAGGTGGTGTAGCCGATGCCGTGGCCGAACGGGTACAGCGGCTCGTTCGGGATCTCGCGCCAGCGAGCCTTGAACTCAGACATGGTCGGCAGTTCCGGGCGGCCGGTGCGCGGGTGGTTGTAGAAGTACGGCTGCTGGCCGGACACCTGCGGGAAGCTGACCGGCAGGCGGCCGGACGGGCTGTAGTCGCCGAACAGCACATCAGCCACGGCATGGCCGGTCTGCGTGCCCAGGTACCAGGTGACCGCCACCGCGTGCGCGTTGCGCACCGCGCCCTGCAGTGCCAGCGCACGGCCGTTGCGCAGCAGCACCACCAGCGGCTTGCCGGTCATCGCCACCGCCTCGGCCAGTGCCTGCTGTGCCGGCGGCAGGGTGATCTCCACGCGCGACTGCGCTTCACCGCTGTAGCGCTGCGGTTCGCCCAGCGCCAGCACCACCACGTCGGCGCGCAGCGCGGCCGCCACGGCGGCTTCGGTGCCGCCCGGAATGGCAGTTTCCAGTTCGCAGCCCGGCACGATCTCCAGCAGCGCTTCATCGCCGATGGCGGCGCGTACGCCGGTTTCCAGATCCACGTAACGCTGCTTGTCGCCGAACAGGGTCCAGCAGCCTTCAATGTTCTCGCGGTCCTGCACGAACGGGCCGATCAGCGCGATCTTCTGCCCGGTCTTCTGCAGCGGCAGCACGTTGTCGCGGTTGTTCAGCAGCACGATCGAACGGCGCGCGGCATCGCGCGACAGTTCGTCATGCGCGGCGAGGTACGAGGTATCGGCTTCGCGCGCCGGGTCCAGCGAACGGTACGGGTCGTCGAACAGGCCGATGGTTTCCTTCAGCCACAGGATGCGGCGCACGCCCTCATCCAGCACCGCCATCGGCACCTCGCCGCTCTCGACCAGGCCCGGCAGGTGCTCGGCGTAGAAGCCGCTCTGCATGCTCAGGTCCAGGCCGGCGGTGAACGCCTTGGCGGTGGCATCGCGGTCGTCGGCGGCATAGCCGTGCGCGACCAGTTCCATATCGGCGGTGTAGTCGGAGATCACCACGCCCGGGAACTTCCATTCACCGCGCAGGATGTCGGTCAGCAGTTCGGCGTTGGCACTGGCCGGCACGCCGTTGATGTCGTTGAACGAGGACATCACGGTGATCGCGCCGGCGTCGAAGGCGGCCTTGAACGGCGGCAGGTGCACATCGCGCAGGGTCTGCGGCGAGATGTCCACCATGTTGTATTCCATGCCGGCCATCACCGCGCCATAGGCGGCGAAGTGCTTCGGCGTGGCCAGCAGCGAATCGGCGGCGCGCAGGTCGCTGCCCTGGAAGCCGCGCACGCGGGCGGCGGCAAAGGCACAGCCCAGCACCACGTCCTCACCGGCACCTTCGGCGCCACGGCCCCAGCGCTGGTCGCGGGCGATGTCCACGGCCGGGGCATAGGTCCAGTGCAGGCCGGCAGCGGTGGCCTCGATGGCGGTGGCGCGCGCGGTGCGCTCGGCCAGCGCCGGCTCGAAGCTGGCGGCCTCACCCAGCGGAATCGGGAACACGGTGCGCATGCCGTGGATGACGTCGGCCGCCAGGATCACCGGGATGCCCAGGCGGCTCTCTTCGGTGGCGACCTGCTGGATCCGGCGGCCCAGTTCGGCGCCCACACCATTGAACAGCGAGCCGACCTTGCCCTCGCGCACCTGCTGCAGCACCTGGTCGGCATTGCGCACGTTGGCTTCCGGGTTCACGTCCGGGGCGAACGGGCGGACCATGTCCGCGAAGACACCCAGCTGGCCGACCTTTTCCTCGACGGTCATCTGGGCAATGAGGGATTCGATGCGATCGGAGGCCACCGGCAGTCCTTGATGAAAACGTTTACAAGCCCGGCATTCTAGCGATCCCGGACGATTTGGCGAGGGGTTTGTTCATTCAGTTTCAGCCACCAGCGGGGTCCGTATGGCCCCGCCGGGGGCACCGCAGCTTACTCCGAGCCGGCCAACTGGCGCTGCCCGGCCATCAACATGGCGTCGCTGGAGGCCTGGAACACCCGCAGGCCGAAGGCCGGCAGGATCGCCAGCAGGTGGTCGAAGATGTCGGACTGCACCGCCTCGTACTCACCCCAGGCGGTGCTGCGGGTGAAGCAGTACAGCTCCAGCGGCAGACCTTCGGTGGTTGGCTGCAGCTGACGTACCAGCAGGGTCATGTCGGTATGGATGCCCGGGTGGCTGCGCAGGTAGCGCTCCACATAGGCCCGGAAGGTACCCAGGTTGGTCACCCGGCGGCTGTTGACCTCGGCCACGCCCTGCTCGCGCAGGCGCCCGTTCCACTGCCCCAGCTCCTGCTCCTTGGCCTGCAGGTAGTCGCGCAGCAGCGCGAATTCACCGAGGAAGGCCAGGTCGCCCTCATCCAGGAAGCCGACGCTGTGCTGGTCCAGGTACAGCGCGCGCTTGATCCGGCGCCCACCCGCCTCCTGCATGCCGCGCCAGTTCTTGAACGACTCGGTCACCAGTTTCTTGGTCGGGATGGTGGTGATGGTCTTGTCGAAGTTCTGCACGGTGACGGTGTGCAGGGCGATGTCGATCACATCGCCATCGGCGTTCTGGCTGGGCATCTCGATCCAGTCACCGATGCGCACACGACCATCGCCACTGATCTGTACGCTGGCCACCAGCGACAGGATGGTGTCCTGGAAGATCAGCATCAGCACTGCGGTGGCGGCGCCGAGACCGGTGACCAGATAGCGGAGGTCGACGCCGGCCAGGGTGGCAATGATCGACAGGCCGGCGATCACGAAGATGACGATCTTGGCGACCTGCAGGTACCCCTTGATCGGCTTGTTGCGTGCCTCGGGGCGGCGCTCGTAGAGATCATTGGCCGCATCCAGCGCATGCGAGATGGCCAGCACCACGGTCAGGATCGCCCACGCCTGGCAGGCGCCGATGATGAAGCTCACCAGCCCCGGCGGCAGGTCCGGCACGATGCGGATGCCCGAGGCGATCACCTGGCTGGGCACCACATTGGACAGACGCGAGATCACCCGCATCAGGTGGCTGCCGCGGCCGGTATCAGCGCCCGGCAGGCGGCTGAGCAGGCGTCGCAGCCCGCGCAGCAGGATGCGCTTGGTCACCCAGTTGGCCAGGCCAGCGGCGATCAGCAGCGCCGAGATCATCAACGCCAGGTAGGCGCCAGGATAGGGTTCCAGTGTGTTCTGCAGCCGTTCCAGCCACTGTACCGCCACCACCGCGTCCACCATCGGTTGTCTCCTGTCTGTTTCGTTGTTGCCAAGGTTGCCGGCCAGCGGCCGGCACTACCGGGGTTGCTGGCCAATGGCCGGCGCGACCGGGTCAGTCCCGCGTGCGTTCGATGATCACGCCCACCGCGCGCGCGCCGCGCACCGCGCCCGGCTTGCTCAGCTTCAGGCGCAGCCACTTCACGTCGAATTCGTCCAGCACGATCTGCGCGCAACGCTCGGCCAGGGTCTCGACCAGGCCGAACTCCGACTCGCGCACGAACTGTTCCAGGCGCTTGCTCACCGCCTTGTAGTTCAGGGTGTGGGCGATGTCATCGGTGGCTGCGGGGCGACGGTTGTCGAAGCCCATTTCCAGGTCGAACACCAGGTCCTGGCGGATCCGCCGCTCCCAATCGTAGATGCCGATCAGGGCGTCGATCGTCAGCCCCTCGATGAAAACCTTGTCCATTGCGGTTACCAGCCGAATACAGACGGCCATGGTACCGGCACGGCGGTGAGCCTGCCCGGAACAGGCGGCGGGCCACCGGCGTGGGGCGGCCCGGAAAAAACAAAGGGCCCTGCTAGCGGGGCCCTTTGGTACCTATCAACGTCCCCGGGGGGAGCTGGAATCCAGCCGCGAGTCCCGGAGCACACGATGCAGATCGTGACGTTCATTTCCTCTACGGTCCAGAGTCAATCACGACATACTGGAGGATGCCCAAGGCGATACAGGAATTTTGCTGCCTGACACGGCGGCATTGCCCGATATCACGCCTGCGGCAACCAGCGCAGGCTAGTGATCCGCCATGTGGTCCCGTTTTGATGAGAGAGCAACGAATCCTGCAGGCAGCGCTGTCACGCCCACGGTGGGCGACGTACAAACGCATTGCATACCGGCACTGTTTGGACGCCGCCTCACTTTACGTATGGAACATGCAGATGTGCGGCGCGCTGCTATCTCCTCCGCACGTCTGTGAAATCGTAATCCGCAATGCAGTGGCCGCGGCGCTGGCGCATACCTTCGGGCCGCGCTGGCCCTGGCATCCCGCACTGCTGCAGCGGATGCCAGCAGATGGCGCGTTGTCGGCCTTGCAGGATATCCATAGACAGGCAGATCCTCGGATGGACACTCCGGAGATCATCGCCAGTCTTCGTTTCGCTTTCTGGCAGCAGCTTTTCACGCGGCGCTTCGAGGGAGCCATCTGGGCGCGGGGCTTGAAGATTGCGTTGCCGAACGCGCCACAGGATGCTCTCAGCGTGGTCCGCACGAACATCCATGCTGACCTCGACCGCATCCGCCACCTGCGCAACCGCATCGCCCATCACGAGCCCATCCTCGAGCGCGACATCGGCGCCGACCTGGCCGCGATCGGGCGGCTGATCCATGCCCGCTGCCCACACACGCTGGGCTGGCTGCAACGCCATGAGCGGGCGACGACGGTGTTGGCCGCGTCGCCGTTGGCAGTGCATTGGTAATGCGTCCGCCGGCCGTGGCCCGGCGCAACCGGTTCACACCGCCGGCAGGGTCGCCATGTCCCAGCGCGGGGTCACATCCACTTTCGGCGGGCTGTGCTGGCCGGCCTGCAGGCGCAGGGCGCCGGCGAAGGCGATCATCGCGCCGTTGTCGGTGCACAGCGCCGGCCGCGGGAAACAGGCGCGGCCGCCGAGGCGCTCGGCCATCTGCTGCAGGCGGGCGCGCAGGCGCTTGTTGGCGCCGACGCCACCGGCCACCACGATCACGTTGGTCCCCGCCGCGTCCAGCGCGCGCTCGCACTTGATCGACAGGGTCTCGACCACCGCATCTTCAAAGCCCCGGGCGATGTCGGCACGGGTCTGCTCGCTCTGGTCGCTGTCGCGCCAGGCCATCAGGACCTGGGTCTTCAGGCCGGAGAAGCTGAAATCCAGCCCCGGGCGGTCGGTCATCGGCCGCGCGAAGCGGTACGCGCCCGGCGTGCCCTGCTCGGCCAGCCTGGCCAGCTGCGGGCCGCCCGGGTACGGCAGCCCCATCAGCTTGGCGGTCTTGTCGAAGGCCTCGCCGGCCGCATCATCCAGGGTTTCGCCCAGCAGGCGGTACTGGCCAATCGCATCCACCGCCACCAGCTGGGTATGGCCACCGGACACCAGCAGTGCCACGAACGGCGCTTCCGGCGGGTCGTCTTCCATCAGCGGGGCCAGCAGGTGGCCTTCCATATGGTGTACGCCCACGGCTGGTACCTCCAGCGCCCAGGCCAGCGAACGCGCCACGCCCGCGCCCACCAGCAGCGCGCCGACCAGGCCGGGACCGGCCGTATAGGCCACGCCATCGATATCGTCTACCCCCAGACCGGCTTCGGCCAGGGTCTGGCGCACCAGCGGCAGAAGCTTGCGGACGTGGTCGCGGCTGGCCAGCTCTGGCACCACACCACCGTATTCGGCGTGCAGGGCGATCTGGCTGTAGACCGCATGGGCGCGCAGGGCCGCGCTGCCGGACAGGCCGGTGTCATACACCGCCACGCCGGTCTCATCACAGGAAGATTCGATGCCAAGGACTCGCATGCCTGCTATTATGACGCCCCTGCCGCCCCCTCGGGGGATGTGCAGATCTCACTGCTTTCGAACTTCCGGCCCGTATTCAGGGTTGGCCGCTTGCAGTTTGTCTATTCGCCGCTATAATGTGCGGCTCGCCGGGCGTGACCCGGTTCTACTGTGTCCCGGAGATTCCATGCCCAGCGTCAAAGTCCGCGAGAACGAGCCCTTCGAGTTTGCTCTTCGCCGCTTCAAGCGCACTTGCGAAAAGGCCGGTGTGCTGGCCGAAACCCGCAAGCGCGAGTTCTACGAAAAGCCGACCCAGGAGCGCAAGCGCAAGGCCGCCGCTGCTGTGAAGCGTCAGCTGCGCCGCTCGTCGCGCGACGTCACCAAGCGTCAGCGCCTGTACTGATCGGACGCATCTTCATTGCGGCGGGCCTGCCTGTCGCGATGGAGCCGAAGCCGGCACGCGCGAGCGTCGCCGGCTTTTTGCGTTTCCGGGTTCGGGCATCCGCCCCCGCCCCACCTACCACCACGAGGTTCCTCATGAGCATGAAGCAGCAGCTCACCGAAGACATGAAGGCCGCCATGAAGGCGGGCGAGAAGCACAAGCTGGGCGTGATCCGCCTGATCAATGCCGCCATCAAGCAGCGCGAAGTGGACGAGCGCATCGAACTGGACGACACCGCCGTGATCGCCGTGCTCGACAAGATGGTCAAGCAGCGCAAGGACTCGGTCAGCCAGTACGAAGCCGCCAACCGCGAAGACCTGGCCGAGATCGAGCGCGCCGAGATCGTGGTCATCGAAGCCTACCTGCCGGCCAAGATGGGCGAAGCCGAGATCGTGGCCGCCATCCAGGCCGCCATCGCCGAAACCGGCGCCTCCGGCCCGGCCGACATGGGCAAGCTGATGGGCGCACTGAAGCCCAAGCTCGCCGGCCAGGCCGACATGGGCCTGGTCTCCAAGCTGGTCAAGCAGCTGCTGGCGTAATCCAGCACTTGCGGTCGGATCCCTTCCGCGACGCGGAAGGGCTCTGACCCCATTGATGCACCCGCTTCACCGCACCTTCGTCGGTCGCCTGCTACAACCGCACACATGGTTGAACCCGAGCCCAACGTTCCCGTGTCACTGCACAAGTACATCAAGCGCCTGCAGGACAGCTTCCCGATGGCGGTGGCCAAGCGCTTCATCGACGTCGACGTGCTGACCCAGGCAGCTTCCGTCTCCTTCTACGCCCTGCTGTCGATGGCACCGTTGCTGGTGCTGCTGCTGTGGCTGACCGCCTCGCTGTACCCACCGGCCCAGCAGGCACTGATCGACCAGATCAGCTCGGTGGCCGGCAGCAGCGCGGCCACCGTGGCCGAAACCGTTCTGAAGAACGCCGACAACCAGCCGGATGTCGGCTCGCTGGCGGGTGTGTGGAGCACGCTGCTGCTGTTCGTCGGCGCCACCGCCGTGTTCGCCCAGCTGCAGAACGCACTGAACCTGATCTTCCGCACCAGCGGCGAGCGCCTGGAAGGCCTCAAGGCCTGGCTGCGCAAGCGCGTGTTCTCGTTCGGCGTGGTGCTGGCGCTGGGCTTCCTGCTGATCCTGTCGATGACCGCCACCACGGTGCTGCAGGTGGCCTTCGCGCAACTGCCCTCGATCCTGCCCGCGCTGGGGTACGTCACGAGCCTGCTGCTGTACGCAGTCGGCTTCGCCTTCATGTACCACTACCTGCCCGACCGTCGCGTGGCGTGGCGCCAGGCCTTCATCGGCGGCGTCATCACCTCGGCACTGTTCGCACTGGGCCGGTACGGCATCGGCGTCTACATCGCCACCGTGGCCCCCGGCAGTGCCTACGGCTCGATGGGCGCGCTGGTGATCTCGCTGGTCTGGATCTACTACGCCACCGTCGTGTTCTTCGTTGGCGCCCTGATGACGGCGGTGATCGATGAGCGCCTGCGCGCGCGTCATCACCTGGCCGCAGCCGGCATTGATCCGGCAACCGCCAGCCAGGTGCCCGACAGGGGGTAAACTAGGCCAACCGCCCCGGTTCCGTCGCGTGGTCCTGCACCGCGCCCTGCCCTGTTGCCCATGGCCCGTATCCCCGACGCTTTCATCGACGACCTGCTCGCCCGCACCGACATCGTCGAGGTGGTGGGCAGCCGCGTGCCTTTGAAGCGCCAGGGCAAGGAGTACGCCGCGCGCTGCCCGTTCCATGACGAGCGCTCCGCGTCGTTCACGGTCTCGCCCACCAAGCAGTTCTATCACTGCTTCGGCTGCGGCGCGCACGGCACCGCGATCAGCTTCCTGATGAACTACGACCGCCTCGAGTTCCTCGACGCGGTGGATGAGCTGGCCAAGCGCGCGGGCATGGAAGTACCGCGCAACGAGAACCCGCGCAGCCCCCAGCAGCAGGACGACAGCCGCGAGCTGTATTCGGCACTGGATGCCGCCGCCCGGTTCTTCCAGAAGAACCTGGAAGGCAGCGACAAGGCACGCAGTTACCTTGATGGGCGTGGCGTGGACGAAGAGAACCGCGCGCGCTTCCAGATCGGCTATGCGCCGGATGGGTACAGCGGCCTGCGCGATGCACTGGGCAAGGACGAGCGGCGCATGAAGCTGCTCGACCGCGCCGGCCTGTTCTCCAAGAACGATCGCGGCCATGTCTACGACAAGTTCCGCGACCGGGTGATGTTCCCGATCTTCGATCGTCGCGGCCGGGTGATCGCCTTCGGCGGCCGCGTGTTCGAGAAGGACGACGGCCCCAAGTACCTCAACTCGCCCGAAACCGCGCTGTTCCACAAGGGCCGCGAACTGTACGGCCTGTGGCAGGTGCGCCAGGCCAACCAGAAGATCGAGCGGTTGATCGTGGTCGAGGGCTACATGGACGTGGTCTCGCTGTTCCAGTTCGGTGTCACCCAGGCGGTGGCAACACTGGGTACCGCAACCACGCCGGACCATGCCGAGCTGCTGTTCCGCAACGCGCCGGACGTGTTCTTCTGCTTCGACGGCGACGCCGCCGGCCGCCGCGCC
The DNA here is from genome assembly GCF_059369595.1 of Stenotrophomonas sp. YJH_SMC_25. NCBI lineage: Bacteria > Pseudomonadati > Pseudomonadota > Gammaproteobacteria > Lysobacterales > Lysobacteraceae > Stenotrophomonas > Stenotrophomonas sp. YJH_SMC_25. The sequence continues at coordinate 25,487 of NZ_JCAFSV010000021.1, forward strand.
GGCTGGAAGGCGCTGGAGTCGGTGCTGCCGCGCATGAAGGATGGCCGCCAGGCCTTCTTCCTGTTCCTGCCCGATGGCGAGGACCCGGACACCATCGTGCGCAAGGAAGGCGCCGAGGCCTTCAACGAGCGCCTGAAGCAGGCCACGCCGCTGTCGCAGTTCTTCTTCGACGAACTGACCCGCGAGATCAACCTGGGCACGCTCGATGGCAAGGCACGCCTGGCCGAGCGCGCAAAGCCGATGCTGGCGCAGATTCCCGACGGTGCCTTCGGCGACCTGATGAAGCAGCAGCTGGCGCAGCTGACCGGGCTCGGCGGCAACGCCCAGGCTGCACGCACGCCGATGCCGCAACGCCAGCCTTCGCGCACGATCCAGCCGGTGGCCAGGCGCAGCCTGGTGCGCGGCGCGATCGCCGTGCTGCTGCAGCAACCCTCGCTGGCGCTGACCCTGGGCGGCAAGCATCACTTCCAGGGCCTGCGCCTGCCCGGTGTGGAACTGCTTCTGGAGCTGCTGGGGCTGGTCGAACAGCGCCCGGACATCAGCACCGGCGCCCTGCTGGAACACTTCGACGGCCGCGAGGAACAGGCCTCGCTGCATACATTGGCCGCACAGACGCTGCCCGGCACCGAAGCCAGCTGGACCCAGGAACTGCACGACGCAGTGGCCCAGCTGGAGAAACAGCTGCTGGTGCAACGTCTGGAGGAGTTGTTGGCAAAGCAGCGCCAGCAGGGTCTGGACGATACTGACAAATACGAACTGCGCGAGCTGCTGAAGGCCCGCGCCGGGCTGCGCCTGTAGCAGCAGAACGTTTCACGGAGAGAGGACCATGCTGCTGCGCCTGACCTGCCTGCTGTTGTTGTCACTCTGCCTGTCACTGACGGCCCTGGCCGAAGACACGCCCCTCAACGAAGTCCGCTCTGGCCTGTATGCCGGCGGCCAGCCCAGCGCCGCACAGCTGCAGGCCCTGGCCGCGCAGGGCGTGCGCACGGTGATCGACCTGCGCCAGCCTGGCGAGGACCGGGGCTTCGATGAAATCCACGCGGCCGAATCGCTGGGCCTGCGCTATGTGCGCATTCCGGTGGCCGGCGCCGAGGGCCTGGACGCGGCCAATGTGCGCGCCGTGCACCAGGCCCTGCAGCAGAGCCAGGGGCCGGTGCTGCTGCACTGCGCCTCCGGCAACCGCGCCGGTGCCGTGCTCGGCCTGGTCAATGCCCGCTATGAGCATGCCAGCCCGGAGCAGGCGCTTCAGCTCGGCCAGCGCGCCGGCCTGAAGTCGCTGGAAGCCGCCACCCGCCAGCGCCTGGCCACACCGGTCACCTCGCCCTGAACCACCCTCCGCACCAAGGACTCTGCCCACCATGACCCGCTGGTGGTCGCGCCTGCGACCGGACAACTTCACCCTCGCCCTGCTGTGCACCGTCGGCCTGGCCTCGCTGCTGCCGATGAAGGGCGCCGCCGCCATCGTGCTCGACGATGTCACCACCGTCGCCATCGCCGCGCTGTTCTTCCTGCATGGCGCGCGCCTGCCGCGCGAGTCGATCATCGGCGGCATGCTGCACTGGCGGCTGCACCTGACCATCCTGGCCTGCACCTTCCTCCTGTTCCCGCTGCTGGGGCTGATGTTCAAGCCACTGTCGGGCTGGCTGCTGACTCCGGAGCTGTACCTGGGCGTGCTGTTCCTGTGCACCCTGCCGTCCACCGTGCAGTCGTCCATCGCGTTCACCTCGATGGCCCGCGGCAACGTGCCGGCAGCGGTGTGCAGCGCCTCGCTGTCGAGCATCCTCGGCGTGTTCCTGACCCCACTGCTGCTGACCGCGCTGGCCGGCACCTCCGGCGGCGTGCATGACCCACTGCACGCGATCGGCGGCATCATGCTGCAGCTGCTGGTGCCGTTCGTGGCCGGCCACCTGCTGCGGCCGTGGATTGCCGGCTGGGTGGAGAAGCAGCGCGCGCTGCTGCGCTACACCGACCAGGGCACGATCCTGCTGGTGGTGTATTCGGCGTTCGGCGAAGCGGTGACCGAAGGGTTGTGGAGCAAGACACCGCTGCTCTCGTTGCTGGCCGTGGCCGTGGTGGCTGCCGTGCTGCTCGGCATCGCCATGCCGCTGATCACCTTCATCGCCCGGCGGCTGCGCTTCAACCGCGAGGACGAGATCGCCATCGTGTTCTGCGGCTCGAAGAAGAGCCTGGCCACCGGCGTGCCGATCGCCAAGGTGCTGTTCGCCGGCGGCAGCCTGGGCGCGATCGTGCTGCCGGTGATGATCTACCACCAGATCCAATTGATCGTCTGCGGCGTGATCGCGCAGCGCTATGCGCGGCGCACGCCCTGACAGGGCGCGCGGGTTGTTCCGGGTAGACCATCCACGCATGGCGTGGGTCTACTCCAAACCACGGATGGCGTGAACCACCAGTAGATCCACGCCATGCGTGGATGGGTTGCCTGACGCTACGGATCCACGAGCGTGCCGACGCTCAGCTCCGGCATCCACACCCACAGGTCGTACGCCCGTTCCGCATGGGTATCGCCCCGCAGCCGCGGGGCCACCTGCTCTGGAAGTGGCCGCGCCATGCAACGGTCCGCGCACGCCCACGCCTGGCCACGCAGCGCACCCAACCGCACGCTGTAGATATCCAGGTCCCGCAGCTGGGAGGCCATCGGCTGCCTCTGCATTTCCGGCGGCATACCTTCCGGCCGCCGCAGCATGGCGTGGACATTGCCAGTCAGCACCAGCATGCGTGCATTGTCTGGCAACCCTCGATAGAGCCGTCGCAATTCGGCTGCCATGAAGTCATCGCGCGCCTGGTTGCCGCCACTGCTGGCATTGACGTCATAGCCAACCACTTCGATCACGCGCCCCTGCGTCTTCAGCACACGCAGGCCTTCGATCATCGCCAGCATGTCGCGGCTGCGGCGACCATCATGCTGGTCATCGCGCACGGTCCAGAACGCGCGGCCGTGCAGGTGCCGGCGCGCCCTGACCCCGCCATCGGATTCCAGATAGTCGCGCAGCACAGGGTTCTCGGCGCGTGGCAGTTCCAGCGCCAGCAGGACCGGGCCGTTGCGGCTGTAGTCGTCCACCAGCTGGCGTACCAGCAACGGGGTCTCGCGGGTGCCATGGAATTCGCCCAGTACCAGCAGGCGGTGCTCACCGGCATGCTGGCGGATCTGCGCGGCGGTGTCATCGGCATGCGCGGTGAGGGCCACACCCAGCGCCAGCAGCAGCGCGGTGGTCCAACGGAAGATCGAATGCATCCCTGCGCCTTCCTTTCCTTTGCGGTCAGGAACAGCAATGGCGACGCAGCAACCGCGGTTCAAGTAGATCCACGCCGTGCGTGGATGCTCCCGCCATCAGACCGGGCCTGAGTCGAGCGTGGCTCGACTCTACAAAAGGGCAGCCCCTCACAACCAGGGCAGGATCCAGTGGTCCACCAGCAGGAAGGCGAACAGCGCCATCAGGTACACGATGGAGTAATAGAACATCTTCATCGAGAACAATTCGTCCGGCGGGTTGAGCATGCGCCAGGCATACCAGAGGAACACCGCGTTGAGCACGATCGCGCCGCCCAGGTAGAACGCACCGCTCATGCCCACCAGGTACGGCAGCAGGCAGACCAGCGCCAGCACCACCGAATACACCATGATCTGCTTGCGGGTATGCACCACGCCGTGGGTCACCGGCAGCATCGGGATCTCTGCCTTGGCGTAATCCTCGCGGCGGAAGATCGCCAGCGCCCAGAAGTGCGGCGGGGTCCAGATGAAGATGATCAGCACCAGCAGCGACGAGTACGCCCAGTCCGACGAGCCCTGCATGCCGGTCACCGCCGCCCAGCCCAGCATCGGCGGCATCGCGCCGGCCAGGCCACCGATGACGATGTTCTGCGAGGTCGCACGCTTGAGGTACACGGTGTAGATCACCGCGTAGCCGATCAGCGAGGCGAAGGTCAGCACGGCGGTGATCAGGTTCACCCACAGCACCAGGATGGTCATCGACAGCACGATCAGCACGCCGGCAAACACCAGCACCTGCCATGGCTTGACCTTGCCCACCACCAGCGGACGCCACGAGGTGCGCGCCATCTGCGCATCGATGTGCGCGTCCAGCAGCTGGTTGATGGCTGCCGCGGCCGAGGCCGCCAGCCAGATGCCGAGGAAACCGAGCACGCCGGCGCGCACCTGCTCCCAGCTCGGCACGCCCGGAATGGCCAGGACCATGCCGACCAGGGCGGTGAAGACGATCAGGGCAACGACCTTGGGCTTGGTCAGGTCCCAGTACTGGCGGTAATTGGAAAACATGGAATCAGTCCGGGGCGCGCAGGCGGGCCAGCAGGCTGACCAGCACGAACAACAGGGCAACGGCCACGCCGTTGTGGGCCACCGCCACTTCCAGCGGCAGCGCCAGCTTCACGTTGAGGATGCCGAGGGTGACCTGCAGCACCAGCAGCGCGATCAGCGCGCTGGCCCAGCCACGCATGCTCGGCAGGCGGAACAGGCGCACGCCCAGCCACAGCAGGTAGACGGCCACCACCACCGCGAACAGCCGGTGCGCCATCTGGATGGCGATACGCGAGGCGCCATCCAGCACGCCGCCTTCGTAATCCACGCCGATGCCGCGCCACAGGGTGAAGCCTTCGACGAAGTTGTGCTGCGGCCACCACTGGTTGGCACAGCGCGGGAAGTTGTCCAGCGAGGCGCTGCCGCCGCCGCAGGCCAGCGCCGCGTAGTTGGCACTGACCCAGCCGCCCAATGCGATCTGGGTGACCAGCACCGCCACGCCGATGCGCAGCACCCACTTCAGCTTCGGTGCTTCGGCCAGGGTGATCGGCATGTGCGTGGCGCGCCAGGCCATCCAGACCAGCAGCGCGAACATCAGCATGCCGCCCAGCAGGTGCCCCATCACCACGATGGGCTTGAGCAGCAGGGTCACCGTCCACATGCCCAGCAGGGCCTGGAAGATCACCACGGCCAGGGTCAGCAGTGCAGCGCGCGCCAGGTCGATGTTGCTCCAGCGCAGCGCGGCGATCAGCAGGATCGCCTCGCCGATCAGAGCCAAGGTACTGGCGGTGCCATGCCAGCCCATCATGTACAGCGGTATGCCGGCGGCCACCAGCACGCAGGCGGTCACCACCGCCGTGCTTCCGAATCGCCGCTTGCGCGTGGCCAGCAGCGCCAGGGTCAGGATCTCGATGCCCAGTGCGCCGGCCAGGAAGCGGTGCACCTGTTCACGCCAGGCCTTGTGGGTCTCCAGCGGGCGGATCTCCGCCGCCGGGTGGCCGATGGTCTCTTCCACGTGCTGCGGCCAGGTGGCCTGGCCATAGCAGGTCGGCCAGTCCGGGCAGCTCAGGCCGGCATCGGACAGGCGCACGAAGGCGCCGAACATGATCGTGCTCGCGGTCATGATCATGGCGAACCACGCCAGGCGGTGGAAATTGCGGTGCAGCGCCGGACGCGCGGAAAGGCTCATCAAACGGGACTCACTTCAGTTTCAGCAACGTGGCCATGTCCTTGCGCAGGCCACCGAGGTCGGTGCCCGGGGCATGACGCATGATCACGAAGCCGTTCGGATCGATCACGTAGACCGGCAGGCCAGCCGGATCGTCGACGCCGGGCAGGGCCGCGCGCAGTGCTGGCGACGGAGCCAGCGGCCGCAGCGCGGGCAGCGAGGCGATCAACGCCGGTGGCGTTCCCAGCCACAGGATTTCGACATTATCGGCGTTATGGCCGAACAGCTGCCACACCTTGCCCAGTCCCTGCGACAAAGTGACGCACTGGACGTCGCAGGCACCGGCAGGCGCCACCAGCAGGCGCCAGGTACGGGCTTCGGGGTTCCACGGGTACGGCTGGCCGTTGGCCAGGGTCGGCGCCTGCTGGCGCAGGTCCACAGGCGGCTTCAGCAGCTGGCCGGCATTGCGGTGCCCGGCGGGCTGCCAGCCAGAGAAGCGCAGCACGGCGGCCAGCGCCATCGCCCCGAAGAACACGGCAAACAGCAGCACCAGGGTCCGGCGGCCGGAGCCGCGCGCCTGCGGGGACGTAGCAGTGTTCATGCGGGGCATTTTCTCATGGTTGGGTGAGGGATGCGGGTGTGACGCCGCGGTAGCGCCGGCCGCCGGCCGGCATCCAGGAATGCGGGGGTTGCCGGCCAGCGGCCGGCACTACCGGGCAGCACGTCGCCTGCGCCACTCCAGTACCAGCGCGACCACCAGCACGGTCAGGGCCAGGCCGAACCACTGCACGGCGTAGCCCAGGTGGCGTTGCGGCGGCAGCGTGTTCGGCAGCAGGTCCAGGTCGCGTTCGTCGCCGAAGGGCAGCGCCGGGTCCAGTCGCAGGACGCGATCGGGCAATGCCGGCAGGCCAAGCGCCGCCGCCAGGCCCTCGGCGGGCAAGCGGCTGGCCAGCCAACGCCCGGCCTCATCGGTAGCGGAGAACGCCGGGCCCAGGGCCAGCCCCGCCGACGGCGGCGGCGCCAGCAGGCCACGCACCGCCACCGGCGAAGGCGGCGACGGCACATCCGGCAGCCTGCGATCGGGCGGCAGCGCGCGCCAGCCCAGATCGACCAGCAGCACGCTGCCCTCGTCACTGCGGAACGGGCGATAGATCTTCACGCCCGCGCGGCCGTGCCGGGTCTGGTTGTCCAGCAGCACCACGCCGGGCAGGAAGCGACCGTGGTCGGCCACGCCGTGCAAGGCGCCAGGTGCAACCAGAGCCTGCGCCAGTGGCAGCGCCTGTGCCACAGCTGGACCTTGTGCATCCAACATTGCCTGCTTGGCATGCATGCGCTGCAGCTGCCACAGCCCCAATGCGGTGAAACCAACCATTGCCAGCACCGCCAGCAGCCATCCGATCACGCGCGTGTGCTGGCGCATCATGACAAGTCCGCGCAAACGCGGTCAGATAGGCGCATCCACCCTGCCCTCGAGCCGCGCATGAGTGATTCGCTGAAGACCCTGCTGGTAATCGCGTTTCTGATCGTCATCGTCTGGAATCTGGGCGCCGGCCTGTATTACCTGCTGGTCGACCGCGGCCAGACCAAGCGCACGGTCAACGCACTGACGCGCCGCATCGCGGTGTCGGTTGCGTTGATCCTGCTGGTGATCGTGAGCATCTACATGGGCTGGATCAAACCGCACGGCATCGGCGGCTGAGGCCACCGATGCGTGCGCGGTCAAAGCACGTAGACGAACATGAAGAGCATCAGCCACACCACGTCGACGAAGTGCCAGTACCACGCGGCCGCTTCAAAACCGAAATGGTTGTCGCGGGTGAAGTGTCCCTTGGCCGAACGCAGCCACATCACGATCAGCATGATCGTGCCCAGCAGCACGTGCGCGCCGTGGAAGCCGGTCAGCATGAAGAACGTTGAACCGTAGATGCCCGAGCCGAGCGTCAGGTTCAGTTCCTTGTAGGCGTGGATGTACTCCTCCGCCTGCAGGGTCAGGAAGACCAGGCCAAGCACCACGGTCAGGCCCAGCCAGATCAGCAGCTGGCGACGGTTGCCGGCCTTCAGCGCGTGGTGGGCAATGGTCAAGGTCACGCCGGAGGTGAGCAGGATCAGCGTATTGATCAGCGGCAGGCCCCAGGCCGGGATGGTCTGGAACGCGCCACCGATCGCCGCCGGCCCGTTGGTCGGCCAGCCGGCGGAATAACCCTGCCAGAGCAGCTCGTTGGTCATCACCCCGCGGCCTTCGCCGCTCAGCCACGACAGGCCCAGGTTGCGGGTGTAGAACAGCGCGCCAAAGAAGGCGCCGAAGAACATCACTTCGGAGAAGATGAACCAGATCATTCCCATCCGGAACGAGCCATCGACCTGGTGGTTGTAGTTGCCCGCCTGCGACTCGCGCACCACGTCGCTGAACCACCAGAACAACGTCAGCACCAGCATCGCGATGCCGATGTAGAAGGTCCAGCGTCCCCAGCTGGCATCGTTGAGCCAGCTGGCCACGCCCACCATGGTCACCATCATCGCGATGGAACCCACGAACGGCCATTTGCTCTGGGCCGGGACGAAGTACACGTTGGCGTCGGTCGGTGTCTGGGCCATGTCGGTATCCGGGTCAGGGTGCGGCGTGCGCGCCTTCCGAAGTGGCGGCCGGGGCCAGCCGATCGGACAGCGCGTCGTTGCGATAGAAGGTGTAGGACAAGGTGATCGTCTTGATCTCCGGCGGCAGGTCCGGATCGACGATGAAACGCACCGGCATGTCGCGCTTCTCGCCAGCCTGCAGCGTCTGCGCGGTGAAACAGAAACATTCGGTCTTGCTGAAGAAGCCCGAGGCACGCGCCGGCGCCACCGAAGGCACCGCACTGCCGACCACCGCCTGCTGGCTGTCGTTGCGGGCGAAGTACAGCGCCTCGTTGAGTTCGCCGGGCACCACGTCCATGGTCAGCTGTTCGGGATGGAACGACCACGGCAGGCGCGAATTGACGCCGCCATCGAACTCCACGCGCACGGTGCGCTTGCCGGTGGCGGCGCCTGCACTGGCTTCGCCACCGGGGCCGCGTTCCAGGCGCACACCGAACACCTTCTCGCAGGCGATGCGGTACAGCGGCACCAGCGAGAACGTGAGCAGGAACACCGCCACCGCCACACCGATCAGGCGCGGCAGCCCCGCACTGCGTGACGGTGTGCTGGCTGGCGCCTCGCTCATCGGCCGATCACCCCGCTGAGGATGAAACCGACGTAGACCAGCACGGCGATGGCGCCGACCCACATCGCCGTGCGCCTGGCGCGCTGCCGTTGCTGTTCGATGACTTGGCGTTGGGCTTCGGTCTGGCTTTGGCTTTGGCTTTGGCTTTGGCTTTGGTAGAGCCGACTGTTAGTCGGCTGCACTTCGCGAGTCGACTGACAGTCGACTCTACCGATCGGCAGCGGGCTCTCGTTATGCATGCCTCACCTCAATGCGTGATGTCGTCATGCGCCAGATCTCCCGGACGGATGGTCGGCGGCGTGGTGAAGGTATGTGCCGGTGCTGGCGACGGCAGCGTCCACTCCAGGCCGCGCGCGCCTTCCCAGGAACGGGCCTCGGCCTTCTCGCCGTTGCGCAGGGACGACAGCAGGATCGCGGCCATCATGAACGGGGTGACGAACATGCCGAACGCACCGATCGAGCTGATCAGGTTCCAGTCGGCGAAGGCCACGCTGTAGTCGGGAATGCGACGCGGCATGCCGGCCAGGCCGAGGAAATGCTGCGGGAAGAACAACAGGTTGACGAATACGATCGACCACCAGAAGTGCACCTTGGCCCACTTCTCGCTGTACATCCGCCCGGTCCACTTCGGCCACCAGTAGTACACCGCGGCGATCAGCGCGAACACCGCACCGGTCACCAGCACGTAGTGGAAGTGCGCGACCACGAAGTAGGTGTCGTGGTACTGGAAGTCGGCGGCGACGATCGCCAGCATCAGGCCGGAGAAGCCACCGATGGTGAACAGGATGACGAAGGCCACCGACCACAGCATCGGTGCCTCGAACGTCAGCGAGCCCCGCCACATGGTGCTGACCCAGTTGAACACCTTCACCCCGGTCGGGATCGAGATCAGCATGGTGGCGAACATGAAGTAGATCTCGCCGCCCAGCGGCATGCCCACGGTGAACATGTGGTGGGCCCAGACGATGAACGACAGGAAGGCGATCGCGGCGGTGGCGTACACCATCGCCTGGTAGCCGAACAGCGGCTTGCGGCTGAAGGTCGGGATGATCTCGCTGACCACGCCGAAGGCGGGCAGGATCATGATGTAGACCTCGGGATGGCCGAAGAACCAGAAGATGTGCTGGTACATCACCGGGTCACCGCCACCGGCGGCGTTGAAGAAGCTGGTGCCGAAGAACTTGTCGGTCAGCAGCATGGTCACCGCACCGGCCAGCACCGGCATCACCGCGATCAGCAGGAAGGCGGTGATCAGCCAGGCCCAGCAGAAGATCGGCATCTTCAGCAGGTCGATGCCCGGCGCACGCATGTTGAGCACGGTGGCGATGATGTTGATCGCGCCCATGATCGAACTGATGCCGGCCACGTGGATGGCGAATACGCTGAAGGCAACGTTGTAGCCGCCCTGCAGCGACAGCGGCGGGTACAGCGTCCAGCCACCGGCCGGTGCACCGCCCGGCAGGAACAGGGTCAGCAGCAGCAGGCTGAAAGCCACCGGCAGCAACCAGAACGACCAGTTGTTCATGCGTGGCAGCGCCATGTCCGGCGCGCCGATCTGCAGCGGGATCATCCAGTTGGCCAGGCCGACGAAGGCCGGCATCACGCCACCGAAGATCATCACCAGCGCATGCACGGTGGTCATCTGGTTGAAGAACTCGGGCTTGACGAACTGCAGGCCCGGCTGCGCCAGCTCTGCGCGGATCACCACGCTCATCGCCGCGCCGATGATGAACATGATGAAGCTGAAACCGAGGTACAGCGTGCCGATGTCCTTGTGGTTGGTCGAGAAGAACCAACGTTCGAAGAAGCTCTGGTGGTGATGGTGATCGTCGTGCCCAACTGCCGAGTGCGCCATTGCAAAACACCTCTCAGAATCGGTTGTCACCGCGGCCGCGAACGGCCGCGGGCTTTACATCACGCTCCGCTGGCCGCGGTGGCAGGCGCGCTGCCGGCTTCTGCAGCAGCAGGCGCGGCCGGTGCCTCGCCCGTCGGTGCAGTCGGTTCGGCAGGTGCCGCAGGCGTGGTGGGCTCGGCGGGCGGCGCCGGCTTGCGCTGCGCCAGCCACTTCCTGAAGTCCTCCTTGGACACCGCCTCGACCACGATCGGCATGAAGCCGTGGTCCTTGCCGCACAGCTCGGCGCACTGGCCGCGGTAGACACCGGGCTGCTCGATGCTGGTCCAGGCTTCGTTGATGAAGCCGGGGATGGCGTCCTGCTTCCAGCCCAGCGCCGGCACCCACCAGGCGTGGATCACGTCGTCGGAGGTGATGACGAAACGCACCTTGGTATCGACCGGCAGCACCAGGCGGTTGTCGACATCCAGCAGGTAGTGCGGATGGCTTTCGCGGGTCGGCACGATGCCGCTCTGCCGCACCCGGTCGGACTCACGGTCCAGGCGGCTGGTGAAGGTGACGTTCTCGCCGAGGTATTCGTACTTCCACATCCACTGGTAGCCGGTGACCTTCACCGTCATCTCGGCATCGCGGGTGTCGTACATCTTGATCAGGTTGGCCGTGGCCGGCCATGCCATCACGATCAGGATGATCACCGGGATCACTGTCCAGATGATCTCGGCCTTGGTGTTGTGGCTGAAGGTGGCCGCGACCGCGCCCTTGGATTTGCGGAACTTGAAGATGGCGTAGGCCATCGCCCCGAACACGATGACGCCGATCACCGTGCAGATGATCAACGACAGGTTGTTCGATTCCCAGGCCAGGCGCGAGGTCTGGGTCACCCCCTTGCCCATGTTCAGCTGCCACGGCTTCGGATCGGCCGCCTGGGCCCAGGCCAACGCCGGCATCAGTCCCCCGGTCGCCAGCATCGCGGCGACCGCGTTCACGCACTTCGTGCCCCACCTGCTGCTTTGCTTCATTGCCTAGACCCTTAGCGTCGTCGGTTGCCGCCATCGCTGGCGGCGAGCAAGCTTTCAAGTGTCTCTGCGAGCGTCTGACGTTCGGCCGGCGCGAGGAAACTCCCCACCTCCACCTGCCGGCCGCTGGATGCCAGCCGGACCCTCTCATCGTCGGTGAGCAGGCGCACCCAGTGGGGATGGGCCCGGAACACCGGCGATCCACCGGGTACGGGGATGACCTCCACGTACGCCGGCACTACCCGGATCTCCTCCTGCCGTTCACCGCTGCGCCACAAGGCACGCAGCGCGGCCGCCAGCACCAGGCTGTACAGCAGCGCGAACAGGGGGGCGAATGCATTGCCGGCCAACCACCCGAGGGCGGACACCAGCCACATCGCACCCGACAACACGGTGAACAACAGGACGAACTGCCGGGCATCGAGCGCCCGTGGGGGACGCAGCCGCAGCTGCGTACCTGACCCATCCGGAGCTGGAAGCACCTCGATCATGTCGCAACCGCGTTCCTGCCGCGGGAAACGCCTCGATGGTAGCCCCGCCCTCTCGCCGGTAGCAAGGGTGCATTCACACATTTTCCGATGCTGCAACACAGCATGAGGTCGGCGGCACGAATGACGAATTCGGCATAAACTCCTCCGCACTTGCTGAACACGCTGAATCCACCGCAGCTATTGGCTATCAGCGCTTCAAGAAGGTGGCTGCTGGGCACTTCCGCAACCCGCAAAAATGATTAAAATCGCCAAGTTTTCCACTGGCCGGACCGGCATGAACGCACCTTCCTCCTCCCCTGCAGCCCACGACGCCCCGCGTCCCGGCGCGTTGCTGTCGCCGGAACTGCCGGCGCCCCCCAACCCGTTCCGCCAGGCCATCACCGACGCCTGGTTGAAGGACGAGGCCACCCACGTGCGCGAGCTGCTGGCGCAGGCCCGCCTGCCCGCCGACGAGCAGGCCCGGGTGCAGGCACTGGCGGCCGACCTGGTCGGCCGCGTGCGCGTGCGCGCCAAGGACCAGGGCGCCATCGAAGCCTTCATGCGCCAGTACGACCTGGGCAGCGAGGAAGGCGTGCTGCTGATGTGCGTGGCCGAGGCACTGCTGCGTATTCCGGACCAGGACACCGCCGACAAGCTGATCCGCGACAAGCTGGCCGATGCCGACTGGGAAAAGCACCTGGGCGGCAGCGACTCGGTGCTGGTCAATGCCTCCACCTGGGGCCTGATGCTGACCGGCAAGCTGGTGCAGATGAACGACGCCACCCGCGCCGATGCGCCCAGCGCGTTCAAGCGCCTGGTCGGCCGCGTCGGTGAGCCGGTGGTGCGCCTGGCCGTGCGCCAGGCGATGAAGATCATGGGCCACCAGTTCGTCATGGGCCGCACCATCAGCGAAGCGCTCGCGCGCTCGCACAAGGGCGACAACGCCAGCTACCGATACTCCTTCGACATGCTCGGCGAAGGTGCGCTGACCATGAAGGACGCGCTGCGCTACCTGGAAGACTACCGTCGTGCGATTCACGCCATCGGCGGCGATCACAAGGCACGCGGCGGCCGTCCGGATGGCGACGTCAACAATGCCCCGGGCATCTCGATCAAGCTGTCGGCGCTGTACCCGCGCTACGAGCACGCCAAGCGCGAGCGCGTGCTGAAGGACCTGGTGCCGGGCGTGCTGGAACTGGCGCAGCTGGCCAAGAGCTACGGCATCGGCTGCACCGTCGACGCCGAAGAGTCCGACCGCCTGGAACTGTCGCTGGACATCATCGAGCAGGTGTTCTCCGACGCGTCGCTGTCCGGCTGGGATGGCTTCGGCGTGGTCGTGCAGGCCTACCAGAAGCGCACCCCGTACACGATCGACCACCTGGCCGACATGGCGCGCCGCGCCGGTCGCCGCCTGCAGGTGCGCCTGGTCAAGGGCGCGTACTGGGACGCCGAGATCAAGCGCGCGCAGATCGAAGGCTACCCGGGCTACCCGGTGTTCACCCGCAAGCAGAACACCGACGTGTCCTACCTGGCCTGCGCCAAGCGGCTGTTCACCCATGCCGACGCGATCTACCCGATGTTCGCCACGCACAACGCGCATACCATCGCGGCCGTGCGCAGCATCGCCAACGGCGGCGTGTACGAGCACCAGAAGCTGCACGGCATGGGCGACGACCTGTACGCCGAAGTGGTGCCGGCTGACCGCCTGGGCCTGCCCTGCCGCGTGTATGCACCGGTCGGTTCGCATGAAGACCTGCTGCCGTACCTGGTGCGTCGCCTGCTGGAAAACGGCGCCAACTCCAGTTTCGTCAACCGCATCACCGACGAGCGCGTGCCGATCGCCGACCTGATCCGCGATCCGGTCGAGATGGTCGCCTCGTTCGCTTCGATTCCGCATCCCAAGATCCCGCTGCCGGTTGACCTGCTGCGCAGCCAGAACCACGACAGGAAGAACTCCATGGGCGCCAACCTCGCCAACGACAACGAACTGCGCGCCCTGGCCGAGCAGATCAACGCGGCTGTGAAGCCCTGGCAGGCCGCGCCGCTGGTGCCGGGTGCCAACCCGGCCGGCGCCGCGCTGCCGGTGACCAACCCGGCCGACACCCGCGAAGTAGTTGGCCAGTGGCTGGCCGCAGACGCCGCCACCGTGCAGAAGGCCCTGGCGAATGCCGTAGCCGCGCAGCCGGCCTGGAACCGCACCCCGGCCGCCAGCCGCGCCGCCATCCTCGAGCACGCCGCCGACCAGCTGGAAGCACGCATGCCGGAATTCATGGCGCTGTGCGTGAAGGAAGCCGGCAAGAGCCTGCCCGACAGCATCGCCGAAGTGCGCGAAGCGGTGGACTTCCTGCGCTACTACGCCAAGCAGGCGCGCGAGCAGTTCAGCCACGCCGAGAAGCTGCCGAGCCCGACCGGTGAGTCCAACGAGCTGCAGCTGCACGGCCGCGGCGTGTTCGTTTGCATCAGCCCGTGGAACTTCCCGCTGGCGATCTTCCTGGGCCAGGTCGCTGCCGCCCTGGCCGCCGGCAACAGCGTCATCGCCAAGCCGGCCGAGCAGACCAACCTGATCGGCTACTACGCGGTGAAGCTGCTGCACGACGCCGGCGTGCCGGCCGAGGTGGTGCAGTTCCTGCCGGGCGACGGTGCTACCGTCGGTGCCGCGCTGACCGCCGACCCGCGCGTGGCCGGCGTGGCCTTCACCGGCTCCACCGACACCGCCCGTGCGATCAACCGCGCGATGGCGGCGCGTGACGCCGCCATCGGTGTGCTGATTGCCGAGACCGGCGGCCAGAACGCCTTCATCGCCGATTCGTCGGCGCTGCCGGAACAGCTGGTCAAGGACGCGATCGGTTCGGCCTTCACCTCCGCCGGCCAGCGCTGCTCGGCCGCGCGCGTGCTGTTCGTGCAGGACGACATCGCCGACAAGGTGATGACCATGCTGGCCGGTGCGATGAAGGAACTGAAGGTCGGCAACCCCGGCCTGCTGTCCACCGACGTCGGCCCGGTGATCGATGCAGATGCGCTGAAGATCCTGCAGGACCACGCTGAGCGCATGGACCGCGAAGCGCGCCTGATCGCCGCCGCCGAGCTGTCGGCCGAGGCCGCCAACGGCACCTTCTTCGCACCGCGCGCGTACGAACTGAAGGACCTGGGCCAGCTGCAGAAGGAAGTGTTCGGCCCGGTGCTGCACGTGATCCGCTGGAAGGGCGACCAGCTCGACGCGGTGATCGACCAGATCAACGCCACCGGCTACGGCCTGACCCTGGGCGTGCATTCGCGCATCGACGAGACCGTCGACCGCATCAGCAACGGCATCCATGTCGGCAACGTCTACGTCAACCGCAACCAGATCGGTGCGGTGGTCGGCGTGCAGCCGTTCGGCGGCCAGGGCCTGTCCGGCACCGGCCCGAAGGCCGGCGGCCCGCACTACCTGCTGCGCTTCGCCACCGAAAAGACGGTGACGGTGAATACCACCGCCGCCGGCGGCAACGCCTCGCTGCTGACCCTGGGCGACTGATCGCCCGGTTGATGCAGTGAACGAAAAACCCCGCGAAAGCGGGGTTTTTTGTGCCCTGCTTCCTGTAGAGCCGGGCCCACGCTCGGTTTGCCTCGCACAGCCGAGCGTGGGCTCGCTCTACAGAGGCTGGGCAACACTGAACCGATTGTCCGCCCGCTTCGCCAGCTCGCCGTGCACGCGCGCGATGCGCGCTTCCAGCCCCCCCTCCAGCAGCACGTAGTCGACTCCCCGCGCCTCCAGCTCGCGCACGTACCACGCATGCTGCTGCGCCCGGAAGGCTTCGCCCACCCGCGTGCCGTCCTGGTCGAACGGGATATCCGGCGCACACAGGAACAGCAGGTCATACGGTCGCAATGCAGCCTGCCGCAGTGCCTCCGGCGCCGTACCAGACATCCAGCCGCTGTAGCCCAGCGTCACCAGCGGCGTGGTATCGCAGAACAGCCAGCGATGCGCATGCCGTGCGGTCTCGTCTTCGTGCTGCGGCTGTGCCATTGCGATGCGAAGCAGATCATCTGGCGTCAGCTCTCCGCCCTGCTGCTCCCATAGCGTGCGGCCATACTCCGGCACCCAAGCGGTCTGCAGGCGCTCGGCCATCACGCGCGCCAGCGTGGTCTTTCCGCTGGACTCGCCACCAATGAACGCCACGCGCTGCACATAGCCGGCATAGACCTGCGGTGCGAGGCCATGACGGTGCGCATGTGGATCGGCGCGCAGCTGGGTGCCACACGCCTGCCCGACGTCCAGTGCGCGATCGAACCGCTCATGGCGTACCGGCGCACCGAAGTGCGTGGCCAACGCCTGCGCGAAGCCGTCACCGTAGTCCTCGCCGGTGTACACCGCCTGCACCGGCCCGCCGAACAGGCTCAGGCACAGCCAGGCGGTGAACTCGCGCTGCACGTGCTCGTTGTCGCTGTCCTGCGGCAGCGTTCGCACGGGCAAACCGTGCTCCGTGCACAATGCCGCCAGTCGTGCGTCATCCAGCACCGCTACCGTCGCCTGTGGGAAGCGCGTACGCAGCCAGCGCTCGCGACGCTCGGCGCTGTAGCCGGCAAAGCCCGGCTGCGACCAGCCGATCACCAGCAGCTGCGTACAGCGCGTGGCGGCGAACTCGATCAGGTGTTCGTGACCCAGATGCAGCGGGCAGAACTTGCCCACCACCAGGCCGCGTGCAACGCGCTCAGGCAGCAGCATCGGCCGTCTTGGCCTCGTCACGCATCAGGTGCCGCCAGTGGCGCAAGGCCACCAGCGCATTGATCCAGAAGCCCACGTACAGGATCGAGGTCAGGTGCAGGCCACGGCTGTAGTACAGCGGCACCGCCACGGTGTTCACCAGCAGCCACACCCACCACGATTCCAGCTTGCGGCGCATCATCAGGATCTGCGCGATCACGCTCAATACCAGCACCGCCGAATCGATGTACGGCGCGTAGGCATTGGTCAGGCGGGTCAGCATCCAGCCGTAGCTGAAGGTGGCCACTACCGCCAGCGGCGCCAGCCAGGCCCAGGCCCGTGGGCGCAGCGCGGTGATCGGCAGCGGCGCGCCATGGTCACCACGCAGCCACTGCCACCAGCCCAGCACGCTGATGGCGATGAAGAAGAACTGCAGCACCATGTCCGCATACAGGTGCGATCGTTCGAACACCGCAGCAAACAATGCGCAGCCGACGATGCCCAGCCACCAGGTGTGCACGTTGTTGCGGCCGGCCAGCAGGATCGAGCCGGCGACGGCGATGTTGGCAGCCAGCTCCAGCTGGAAGTTCGGGTCGGACAGGTTCATCGCGCTATTGTCGCGTAGATCCACGTGCGTGGATGGCCCACACCACTCCGCAAAAAAAAGGCCCCGCTTGCGCGGGGCCTCCTTCGTCCTGCGTCAGGCCATCGCCCGAATCAGAACTTGTACTGCATCGAAGCCGCCAGCACGTCGCCGCTGACCTTGTACTTGCCGGTCACGGTGTTGGCGGTGGCCGAGGTCGAGGTCACGTTCGGATCCTTGGTGAACAGGTGGGTGTAGCCCACGCTGTACTCCATCTTGTCCGAAGCGGCGTAGGTCAGGCCCAGCGACAGCCACTTGCGGGTGGTGTCCGGCACGCGCACGTCGCGGTGGGCGTCGGTGGTCGGGGTCTGGTCATAGGCCAGGCCGCCACGCAGGGTCAGCTTGTCGTTCACGCGGAAATCGGTACCGATCGACGCGAAGGTGGTGTCGCGGTAGTGGAACGGCAGCACGCTGTCCGGCTGGTTGGAGTCATAGTCGACGGTGACCTGGTCGAACTTGCTCCACGCGGTGCGCGTGACTTCGGCCATGATCTGCCACTGGTCGTTCACGCGGTGGGTGAAGCCCACGGTGGCGCTGGCCGGCAGGGTGATGGTCGCGCGACCGTTGCTGTCGATGAAGGTACCCGGGGCAGCGGTGGCCAGGAAGGCCGCCGCATTCTGCGGAATGGTGAAGTCCGCCTTGCCATCGGTGATCTTGTGCTCGACCTTCGAGCGGTAGCTGAAGGCGATGTTGGTGCCTTCCACCGGGGTGACGGTCATGCCCAGGGTATAGCCGACCGACACTTCATCGCCCTTGATGCGCAGGTAGCCATCGGCGGTACCCGGCGAGAAGCCGAGCTGGGCAGCCTGGCGTGCAGCCGCCTGCGACGCCGCCGCAGCCTGGGCGGCGGTGCCGCCGGCAGCCAGCACGCGCGCCGCAGCGGTGCGCTGGGCAGTGGCGTTGATCGCGGTGCCGGTGTCGACAGCGCTGGTCAGGTCGACGTTCAGGCGCTCGGCGAACACCGACGCACCGAACGACAGGTACGGATTGACGTCATAGGAGAACGCCACGCCCAGGTCGACCGCCTGCAGCTCGGTCTTGACGCCGTTGTAGCGGCCGACCCAGTCGCGGTCGTATTCGGTCTTGAAGCCGAACGGCACGGTCAGCGATGCACCGAAGTGCATGTTCTCCTTCTCGCCGAACGGCAGGTGGAAGTAGGCCGCCGGAACCGGGGCGATCATGCCGGCGTCGCCGCCGTTGCCACCGGAAATCGGAGCGCCGTTGCCGTACTGGCCCTGGCCACGGAACTTGGCGCCGAAGCTGATGGCGCTGACGTCGCCCTGGATCAGGGTGCCGTCGAGCAGGCGCATGGAGGCCGGGTTGGTGGCGATGACCGAGGCGTCACCTTCGGTCGAGGTGGAGCCGGCGAACGCGCGGCCCAGGCCCTTGGCGCTGTTTTCCTTCAGCTGGAAAGCGGCAGCATTGGCATCGGCGGCGGCCAGCGCACCGGCAACGCCGACGGCCAGCAGGGTCAGTCGGGCAATGGTGGAAGCGGTTTGCATCGTAGTTCTCTCTCTCCGGTAAGCGGTGATGGTGCTCTGAGTGCGCCTGCGCCCGGCAGGCCCAGAGGCCCGTCGAAGCGCGCCGGATTCCCCTCCCGACATACGACGCCGTATGCGAGTATTACCCAGAGCCGTTAATGAAACAATAACGACGCAGGCGGTTTTTTCGTCTCAAAAGCTGAACAGGACAATCCCCGCCGCAAGCGCCCGCACGCTAGGCTATTGCCCATGTTCGTCTCCCTCCCGTCCCGCAAGAAGGCGGCCCTGCGCTGGGCCACGCCCGTGCTGTTTGCGGCACTATGGCTGGCGTTCCTGTGGTCGATCTCGCGCCCGGACGATGCCCGCGGCAGCCTCTGGCTGGACTGGGGCGCCCTGTCCACCGGCCTGACCCACCCGCTGGACTGGTGGGCCACCCTGCAGGACGGCAGCGTGCTGCGCCTGTTCACCGCCCTGTTCCTGCATGCGGACTGGTCGCACCTGCTGGGCAACCTGGTGTTCCTGCTGATCTTCGGCCTGCCCGCTGAGCGGGTGCTGGGCCCCTGGCGCCTGCTACTTCTGTTCCTGGTCGGCGGTGCGGTATCGAACCTGGTGGCGATCTACACCATGGGCAGCCCGGACCAGATCATCATCGGTGCCAGTGGCGCGGTCTCGGCGCTGATCGGCGCCTATCTGGCCCTGTTCCCGGGCGCCCGGCTGGGCGTGGTGATCCCGCTCGGCCTGTTCCTGGAGTTCGTGCGGGCCCCGGCCTACCTGCTGATCGGCGTCTGGGCCGCACTGCAGGTGGTGTTCGCCCATATCGGCCCAAGCTTCGGCATGGTGGCCTGGTGGGCGCACATCGGCGGCTTCGTGTTCGGCCTGGTGTACGGGGTCTACGTGCGCGCGGCCATCGCCCGCCGCCTACGCAAGCGCCACGGCTTCTGACCGCCCAGGTAGTGCCGGCCGCTGGCCGGCTCCACGCTCACCGGCCGGTTCGTAGCGTCGAGCGTGCTCGACTCCTTCATCGATATGGATCTGCTCCGTCCGCGATGATGCTGAATGCGTCACTCGCGACTGACCACCAACGTGTTGTGGTGGGTATCGAACAGCAGTGTAGCGCCGTCATCCAGCACCACGAAGTACTCAAAGAACGGCAACTCGCCGAGCAAAGGAATCAGTTCACTTGCCTGCAGAGTCCAGATCGGCCACGGCGATGCGCGCTCATCTGACGCTACCAGGCACATTTCGCCGTTCACTTCCGCCAGCAGTTCAGCCAGGCAGGAAAGGCCTTCATCACTGCTGTCGTATTGGATCGTCTGATCAGACGTCGCTTTGCCTGCCCACCAATAGACAAAGCGCGGATCAATTCCATGGCGACTCGCCAAGGATTCCAGCAAGCCAGTGGCACGGTCAATCGGCAGCGGATCGCGACCAAGCAGTTGGCTGATCGTGGTCGCGAGGTTCGAATCATCCATGGACCGATTCTATCGGGCGACACCTCGGCTGCGCCGCCTTCCGGATGAACAGGGCGTCCGCCGGGCATGGCCCGGCGCTACCTCACGGCTTCGCTGGGGCCGGTGCGGGCTTTGCTTCCGACTTTGCTTCCGGCTTTGCTTCCGGCTTAGGTTCGACCTTCGCTTCCGGCTTCGCCGCAGCGGCCTTCGCGGCCTTGGCCGCATCCGCCTTCGCCGCTTCAGCCTTCAAGCGTGCAGCCACCGAACCCGGGTTCTTCAGCTCGGCCAGCGCGTCATTGATCGGGCCATCGCCCGGCAGCACCGCACCGGCGTGGTAGCCCTCGGTGCCTTCGTCGTCGCCACGCAGATGGCCCGGCAGGGTCGCTTCGCTGTAATCGCTCAGGCTGGCCGGCAGTGCCTCGTCTTCCGGGCGCGCCGCAGGCTTCAGTTCGACCTCCGGCACGATGCCAGTGGCCTGGATCGACTTGCCGCTGGGCGTGTAATAACGCGCGGTGGTCAGCTTCACCGAATCGCCGTTGTCCAGCGGCAGCACGGTCTGCACCGAGCCTTTGCCGAAGGTGCGGCTGCCGACCACGCGCGCGCGCTTGTTGTCGCGCAGCGCCCCAGCCAGCACTTCCGAGGCGCTGGCCGAACCGGCATCGACCAGCACCACCACTGGTGCGCCCTTCAGCAGGTCGCCCGGCGTCGCATCGAACCGTGCATCACTGATGCTGATGCGGCCGCGGGTGCTGACGATGTTGCCCTTGTCGAGCAGGTCGTCGGCCACCTGCACCGCGGCAGTCAGCAGCCCACCCGGGTTGCTGCGCAGATCCAGCACCAGGCCCTTGAGCTGGCCACCGGACTGCTTCTGCAGCTGCTGCAGGTGCTTCTGGAAGTCCGACCCGGTGTCGGCCTGGAAGGTGCTCAGGCGGATGTAGCCATAGCCCGGCTCCAGCAGGCGGCTGCGCACGCTGGTCACGCGGATGGTCTGGCGGGTGAGGCTGACGTCGAACGGCTTCGGCTTGCCCGCGCGCACGATGGTCAGCACCACCTTGCTGCCGGCCGGGCCACGCAACGGTTCGCTCGCATCAATGGCGCTGATCGGCTTGCCGTCGATGGCGATGATCAGGTCACCGGCGAGGATGCCGGCCTTGGCCGCCGGCGTGTCGTCGATCGGCGAGATGACCTTCATGCTGGCGTTGTCGGGCTGCTGCTGCAACTCCACGCCGATGCCCTCGTAGGCGCCGTTGGCCTGCTCGTCGAAGGCCTGCGCGTCTTCCTTGTTGAAGTACGTGCTGTGCGGGTCGAGGTCGAGCAGCAGGCCGCGCACCGCCGACTGCATCAGCTTATTGTCATCGACCGGGTCGACATAGGCCGCGCGCACCGCGTTGTACACCGCCACGAAGCGGCGGATGTCCTCCAGCGGCACCTTCGAGGTCACCGCCTCCTCGCTGTTCGCTGCCTGCCCGCTGGTTTCCTTGCTCGGGGCGGGCGCGGTCTGCTGCGCCCAGGACAGCGCCGGCAACAGGGCCAGCAAGAGGGTGGCGGTACGGGCTGCGCGCATGGATCACTCCTGTCGACGTTGGCATCGTGCCCAAGGCACATGCGTCGATTATGCGCGAAGCACAGCTAAATTCCCGTTGAATCCGTCCGCCACGCGACAGCGCCGGATTCAGCGCCGCTGCAGCCAGCTGTCCGGGTTGACCGGCTGCCCGCCCCGGCGCAATTCGAAGTACAGCGCGGTCACGCCCTGGCCACCGGAATTGCCGACCTTGGCCACCGCATCGCCGCGGCTGACCCGGGCACCCGCATCCTTCAGCAGGGTGTCGTTGTGCGCGTACAGGCTCATGTAGCCGTTGCCGTGATCGACGATCAGGATCATGCCGTAGCCGGTCATCCAGTCGGAGAACACCACGGTGCCGTCGGCCACGGCGGTGACGGTGCTGCCGGCGGGCGCGCCGATCAACACACCACTGCTGGTGCGGCCGTCGGGCAGCTTTCCGCCGTAGCGGGCCAACAGGTTGCCCGACAACGGCCAGCCCAGGCCACCCACCTTCGGCGCCGGCGCAGAGGCCACGGCAGGCGGGACCTTGGTGGGCGGCGGTGGCGGGCGGCCCTGCGCGGCGGCCTGGCGTGCGGCACGCTCGGCGGCGGCCTTTTCAGCGGCCGCCCGCCGCGCTGCGGCGCGGCGCTCGGCTTCGGCCCGTGCCGCAGCGGCACGCAGGTTGGCTAGCAGCGTTTCCAGTGCCTTGGCGTCCTGGCCAAGCGCCTGTTCCTTCTCGCGCTGGTCCTTGAAGCGCTCATCCAGCGAGGCGACGGTCCTGGCGCGATCGCGACGGTCGGCTTCCAGCGCCGCAGCCTGCTGCTTCTGGTCCTGCTGCGCACCCTGCAGCTTCTGCTTGCGCTCGGCGATCTGCGCCTGCAGCACTTCCAGCTCTTTCAGGTCGGCTGTCAGCGTGGTGATGCGCTGTGCCCGCTCGCGTTGCAGGTAGCGGTGGTAGGCCAGGGCACGATTGGCATCGGCCACCGTGTCCTGCGACAGCAGCAGCTTCAGAGGTGCATGGTTGCCCAGCTGGTAGGCCGCACGCAGCAGGCCGGCCAGCTCGCGATGCTGCTGGGCGAGGTTGGCCTGCAGCGTGCTGCGGCGTTGTTCGGCCTCGGCCAGGGCCCTTCCCTGCTCGCGCAGCGCAGTTTCAGTCTGCGCAAGCGCACGGCCGGTGCGGGCCACCTTCTCGTCCGCCTCACGCAGCTGCTGCGAGGCCTGGCCCCGCTGGCCCTCGATCTGCCTGCGCTCCTGCGCCACGCCCTTCAACTCGCTACGCAGCTTCTGCAGCTTGCGCTCGGTCTCGCGGGTGGTCTGAGCGGCGCCCGGCAATGGCAGCGCCAAGGCGATGGCCAGCCCCAACAGCAGGCAGCGCCCGCCGCGGATGGCGGCGATGTGATGTCGGCGTGATGGGAAGGCGTTGTCGCGCAAGGGCTTTCCAGTGACTTCAGGCAGTTGCAGGGGGTACCGGGGAATGGTGACATCTCCGCACGCGGCCTGCCAGCCGCACATCCATCGAGGTCCCATGAAAACTCTTTCCATTCCGCTGTTGTTGGGCGTCCTGCTCGTTGCCGGCCCCGCCGGTGCCCAGGACAACATCAGCAAGGTCAACGGCAGCATCAGCGCCGAGCCTGGCCAGCGCTACGGCAAGCTGGATACCGTCAACGGCGGTATCCGGGTTGGTGAAGGCGTTGAGACCGGCAGCATCGACACCGTCAACGGTGGGGTCAAGGTGGCCGACCGTGCACGTACCGGCAAGATTGAAACGGTCAACGGCGGCGTACGCCTGGGCCGCGAGGTGATTGCACACGGCAGCGTCAGCACCGTCAACGGCAGCATCTTCACCGATCGCGGCAGCCAGATCGAAGGCGGCGTCGAAACCGTGAACGGTGGCATCGGCCTGGTCGAAAGCCGCGTCGGCAAGGACGTGGAGACTGTCAACGGCGATATCACCGTCGGCATCGGTTCCCAGGTCAACGGCAGTGTGCACGTGCGCAAGCCGAACTTCAGCGTCTCGCTCACCGCCAGCCGCAAGCCGCGCGTGATCGTCGGCCCGAATGCCGTGGTCAACGGCCCCCTGCAGTTCGAACGCGAGGTGGTGCTTTACGTGCATCGCACCGCGCGCATCGGTCCGGTCACCGGCGCCGAACCGATCCCGTTCGACACCGAAACCGCCCCGGCGGACTGAACGCACCGGACCGCTTGGTTCGGTGATACTCGCTGATACCGGCCGTGCACGACGTGCGGCCGCCCTTTGTTTTCCAGGAATCGACGATGCCCCGCAAACTCCTCCTGTGCCTGGCCGCCGCGGCCGCGCTCAGTGCCTGCAAAGGCGAAGACACGCCGGCCACCGCACCGGCGTCAGCCACCGACACCGCTGCCGCGAAGCCGGCGGCTCATCAGTTCTCCCCCGAGATCAACGCCGGCGACTTCGCCGAGATGGTCAAGACCCTGGCCTCGGATGAATTCGAAGGCCGCGCGCCGGGCAGCAAGGGCGAGGAACTGACGGTCAACTACATCCGCGACCAGATGCAGCGCATCGGCCTGCAGCCGGGCAACGGTGACAGCTGGTTCCAGGACGTGCCGATGACCGAGACCACGGCCGACGCATCGACCGTGCTGAAGATCACCCAGGGTGGCAAGACCACCGAGCTGAAGTTCGGTACCGACATGGTGGTCGGCACTCGTACCGGCCAGGCTGAGGTGAAAGTCGATGCCAGCGACCTGGTGTTCGTCGGCTATGGCGTTGATGCGCCGGAGCAGAAGTGGAACGACTATGCCGGCCAGGACTGGAAGGGCAAGACGGTCGTGATGTTCGTCAACGATCCGGGCTTCCATGTTGACGACGCGAAGCTGTTCGACGGCAAGCGCATGACCTACTACGGCCGCTGGACCTACAAGTTCGAAGAGGCCGCGCGCAAGGGCGCCGCCGCGGCGCTGATTGTGCACGACACCGCCGGCGCTTCCTATGGCTGGGACGTGGTGAAGAACTCCTGGGCCGGCCCGCAGTACGACCTGCCGGCCAAGGATGACCCGGAAGCCCGCATTCCGGTGCAGGGCTGGCTGAGTGCCGACGCCGCCAAGGCGCTGTTCGCAGGCGCCGGCCTGGACCTGGCACAGGCCTACAAGGACGCCAGCAAGCGCGGCTTCAAGCCGGTGCCGCTGAAGGCCACCGCTACGGTCGACCTGAAGAGCCAGATCGCGCAGAAGCAGTCGCGCAACGTGGTGGGCGTGCTGCCGGGCAGCAAGCGTGCCGACGAGGCCGTGCTGTACATGGCGCACTGGGACCACCTGGGCAAGCACGAGGGTGAAACCGGCGACAACATCTACAACGGTGCGGTCGACAACGCGACCGGCGTGGCCGGCATCCTTGAGGTGGCCGAAGCCATGGCCCACCAGGATCCGAAACCGGAGCGCTCGGTGGTGTTCCTGGCGGTGACCCTGGAAGAGTCCGGCCTGCTGGGTTCGAAGTACTACGTCTCCCACCCGACCTTCCCGCTGGACAAGATTGCCGGTGTGATCAACATCGACGCGATGTCGGTGGCCGGCCGTGCCAAGGACGTGACCGTCACCGGCTTCGGCAGTTCGGAGCTGGAGGACATCCTCAAGCCGCTGGCTGCGGCCCAGGACCGCACGCTGCATGGTGAGACCTCGGTGCAGAGCGGCTTCTACTTCCGTTCGGACCACTTCAACTTCGCCAAGGCCGGCGTGCCGGCCCTGTACGCCGATGGTGGCGAGGATCTGCGAGAGGGTGGCGTGGACGCCGGCCGCAAGGCCGCAGCGGACTACGGCGCCAACCGCTACCACGGTCCGAAGGACGAGTTCGACGCGTCCACCTGGAAGCTGGACGGGACTGTCGAGGACCTGCAGCTGATGTACGGCGTCGGCAAGGAACTGGCCGGTGGCGATCGTTGGCCGAACTGGTACGAAGGCAACCCGTTCAAGGCAGCCCGCGACGCGATGATGAAGGACAAGGCTTCGGCAAAGTAAAGCCGGGCCATGCTCGACTGAACATCGTTGAGAGCAGAGCGGCGCCCCACGGGGCGCCGCTTTTCTTTTGCGTACCGTCGGCGGCAGATCCACGATTGGTGTGGATCTGCCGGTAGTGCCGGCCGCTGGCCGGCAATCGATTGGTAGCGGCCAACCTTGGTTGGCGCCATGCTTCCTCGCAGTGGGCCTCCACGCATGGCGTGGATCTACCGGGCCATGTAATGCCATCGGGTTGCCGGCCAGCGGCCGGCACGACCCGCATTTACTGCGCACAAAGAAAAACCCCGCTGCGTGAGCAGCGGGGTTTTGGGTGTAAACCCTGGCGATGACCTACTCTCGCATGGCTTGAGCCACACTACCATCGGCGCAGCTGCGTTTCACTTCCGAGTTCGGGATGGGATCGGGTGGTTCCACA
>NZ_JCAFSV010000022.1:0-44677 GCF_059369595.1 Stenotrophomonas sp. YJH_SMC_25
GGCCTGGCGGGCGTGCTCGGCGTTCTGGCGCACGGTGGAGGTCAGTTCCTCCATCGAGGCGGCGGTCTCTTCCAGGTTGGCGGCCTGCTGCTCGGTACGGCGCGACAGGTCGCTGTTGCCGGACGCGATCTCGCCAGCGGCCAAGGTGATGCTGGAGGCACTGGCCTGGATCTGGCCGACGATCTGGGTCAGCTGTGCGACGGTGGTGTTGGCGTCGTCACGCATGCGCGCGAACACGCCGTTGAACTGGCCGTCCATGCGTGCGGTCAGGTCGCCGGCGGCGATCGACTGCAGCAGCTGCGAGAGCTGGCCGAGGTTGCCGTCGGCCACCTGCATCATGCTGTTGAGCTGCTCGATCATCACGCGGAAATCGTGATCGAAACGCTGCGCATCACCGCGCTGGCTGAAGTCGCCGGCGGCGGCGGCCGAGGCCAGCTGCTGGATCTGCGTGTTGATGGCCAGCAGGCTGGCCTTGGCCGCGTCCATCGACTCGTGCAGGATCGCGCGGCTGCCGGGCAGGCGGCGGGCGTCCGGGGCGAGGTTGCCGATGGCGTACTGGTTGAGCACTTCAATGGCATCGACGATCGCATCGAGGTGTTCGAAGATCACCGTGTTGATGCCGCTGGCCAGCTGGCCGTAGACGCCCGGGAAGTCTTCCGGAATACGGTGGCTGATGTCCGGGCCGGCATGCATCTGTGCCATCAGCTGGGTCTGTTCGCTGAAGCGGCGCAGCATCGCGGTCATGTCGGCGGTGGCCGCCAGCATGCGGCCAGCCTCGTCCTTGCCGGTGCTCTGGGTGGTGACGCTGAGGTCGCCGCGTGCGACGGCCTGGATGGCGTTCACGGCCTTGCCCAGGGGGCCGGTCACTGCACGTGAGATGACGATGGCCAGCGCAGCGGCCACAAGGGACAGCAGGACGATGCAGCCGATGATGGCGATCATGCTGTTGCGATGGGTGGCGTTGGCGTCGGCGATCTTGCCGTCCATCTGGCCGGCGATGTGGGTGCCCAGCGCCTTCATCGCAGCGAACAGGTCGCGACGCGCCGGGCGCGACTGCTCGTCGGAGATCTGCTGGGCCCGAGCGCCATCACCGGCGGCCACGGCGTCGCGCATCGCCTTGTTGGCGGCGAAGTAGCGGTCCAGCTGTGCGCTGGCCGCGCGATAGAGTTCACGCTCCTTGGCCAGCGCCGGCAGCGCCGAGTACGCGGCCAGCTCGTCATGCACGGCCTTGGCGGTGTCGTCCATGCGCTTGTTGTAGTCGGCGACCTTCTCCGGCTGGTCGAGCATGCTCAGCTGTGCAAGTTCATAGGTGCGGAATTCCCCCAGCTGCGAGCGCGCCTCGCCCAGGTGCTGGACCGAGGGGATGTCGTTGCCAGCCATCTCGCGCAACTGCGCGTTGGCTTCGCTCAGGCGCAGCAGTGCGAAGGCGCCGAGGATCAGGGTCATCAAGGTGGTGAGGGTGAACCCCACGGCCAGCTTGCGGGCGATGGGCAGATCTTGGAACCACTTCATGCAGGGTGCTCCAGGTGGGCAGAGTGCCGGCGTCTGTGCGCCGGTTCGGGGGTGGTTGCAGAGCGAACGGGGGTGCCCGGTGGGGTTCGGTGACGACCGTCATTGCGAAATAACGGCGCCGTCCGCGTGGACTTTATGGACTCAGATCACATTCGGTTGCGTAGGGATGACAGCGCGAAAGCGTTGCAGCGGCGTGCTTTCGCTTGGATGAAGTAATTGCGCCCGCAACCATCATGGCGACGGAGTTCACAGAAGGGATGGGGTCAGAGCTCTTTCCTGCGGAAAGGGATCCGACCCCCTTGGCAGAGCGCGCACAAACAAAAACCGCCGCCCCGAAGGGCGGCGGTCCAGTACACGCATGCGGCGTGGATCAGGCGGCCTGCGGCATCCGCAACGAGCGCACCAGTCCGCCGATGTCGACGATCAACGCGACGCGGCCGTCGCCAAGGATGGTGGCACCGGACACCCCGCCGATACGGCGGTAGTTGTTCTCGATGTTCTTCACCACCACCTGCTGCTGGCCGACCAGTTCATCCACTTCCAGTGCGATCTTCTGGCCATCGCCTTCGACCACGACCACCAGCGATTCACTGCCCGGCGCACGGTTGCCGTAGCCGTAGTACTCGCTCAGCGAGAGGATCGGCAGGTACTCGCCACGTACGCGCAGCACGCGGCCTTCGCCGGCCATGCTGCGAATGTCCTCGGCCTGCGGCTGCAACGCCTCAAGCACATAGGCCAGCGGCAGGATCAGGGTTTCGCCGGCAACGGCCACGGTCATGCCGTCGAGGATGGCCAGGGTCAGCGGCAGGCGGATCAGCGTGCGGGTGCCAGTACCCAGGCTGCTTTCGATCTGGACCTCACCGCCCAGTGCCTGGATGTTGCGGCGAACCACGTCCATGCCGACGCCACGCCCGGACAGGTCGGTGACCGCATCGGCAGTGGAGAAGCCTGGCTGGAAGATCAGGTCCCAGACCTGCGAATCGGTCGGGTTGTCCGGTACGGCCAGGCCGCGTTCGGTGGCCTTGGCCAGGATCTTGGCGCGATCCAGGCCGCGGCCGTCGTCGCTCACTTCAATGACGATATGGCCGCCCTGGTGCGAAGCGGCCAGGGTGATCGTGCCGGTTTCGTCCTTGCCCGCGCCGCGACGCACGTCGGGCATTTCCAGGCCGTGGTCGATCGAGTTGCGCACCAGGTGCACCAGTGGATCGGCGATTTTCTCGATCAGCCCCTTGTCCAGCTCGGTGCCCTCGCCGACGGTGCGCAGGCGCACCTGCTTGCCGAGGCGGCTGGACAGGTCGCGGACCAGGCGCGGGAAGCGGCGGAACACCGCGTCGACCGGCAGCATGCGCACGCCGATCACCGCTTCCTGCAGATCGCGGGTGTTGCGTTCCAGCTGGTCCAGGCCGGCGAACAGGCTCTCGGCGTGGACCGGGTCCAGCGCGTGCGAGACCTGCTTGAGCATGGCCTGGGTGATGACCAGTTCGCCGACCAGGTTGATCAGCGCATCGACCTTGTCGACGCTGACGCGGATCGACGTTTCGGCTTCCTGGGTGGCAGCACCGCCGGCGGCAGGCGCAGCAGGCGCTGCCGGCACGACGGCAGCAGGTGTGGAAGGGGATGCAGCAACGGGCGCCTGGGTTGCCAGGCTCGGCGGCGCGGCCGGACGGATGTCCAGTTCGCAGTCGTCCAGCACCCAGGCGAAGGTGTCTTCGATCTTGCTGCGCGGCACCTTGCCGACCAGGCCCAGGTCCCACGCCAGGTGGGCCTCGAGCGGGTCGAGCTGGGCGAAGCCCGGCAGGCGTTCCATGCGCGCGGCCACCTGCAGCGAGCCGAGGTGTTCCAGTTCGCGGATGATGCGCAACGGGTCGTTGCCGCTCATGAACAGCGAGGGTGCCGGGGTGAACCCGATCTGCCAGGCTTCCGGCGTATCGTCCACCTTGGCTGCGGCAGCGGCCGGCGCGCTCGGTGCGGCCTGGCCGGAGAGAACGGCTTCGAGGCGCGCCTTCACTGCGGCGACCGCAGCGGGGTCTGCGGCCTGGCCATGTTCGGCTTCGCGCAGCAGGGCGCGCAGTACATCCACCGAGGACAGCATGGCATCGACGGCATGGCCTTCCAGGGCCCGCTTGCCGGCACGCAGCTCATCGAGCAGCGTTTCCAGCACGTGGGTCAGGCCGGCGATGGCATCGAAGCCGAAGGTGCCGGCGCCGCCCTTGATCGAGTGGGCGGCGCGGAACACCGAATTGATGATCTCCGCGTCCTGCTGCCCCGATTCCAGGGCCAGCAGGCCAGCCTCCATCGCGTCGAGGCCTTCGCGGCTCTCCTCGAAGAAGGTGGCGTGGAAGCGTTGCAGGTCCATGCTCATGGCAGTGGTGGTCCGGAAGCGAAGAAGGGGAGCGGTGCGGGGCGATCAGCCCAGCACTTTCTGCACGGTGGCGACCAGCTGTTCCGGATTGAACGGCTTGACCAGCCAACCGGTGGCACCGGCGGCCTTGCCTTCGGACTTCTTGTCGGCGGCCGATTCGGTGGTCAGCATCAGCAGCGGGGTGAACTTGTAGTCCGGCAGCTGGCGCAGTTCGCGGATCAGCGCGATGCCGTCCATGTTCGGCATGTTGACGTCGGTGACCACCGCGTTGAAGCGCTGGCCCTTGGCGCGACCCAGCGCGACCGCGCCGTCTTCGGCTTCTTCGACGGCAAAACCGGCCGAGGTGAGGGCGAAGGAAACCATCTGGCGCATCGACGCCGAATCGTCCACCACCAAGATACGTGCGCTCATGCAGCGTTCTCCACAGATTTCAGGTTGTCATGGGTTACGTCCAGGCCCAGGGCCTGGGTGACGCCCAGCAGGCGTGCGGCGTCACGGAAGGTTGCGGTGCAACCGTGGAAGCCGGTGCCCAGGCCTGCATCGCGGCGGGCCTGCACGAATGCACACAGCACCTGCACGGCGGCCGTGTGGATGCGGGCGACCTGGCTTGCATCCAGGGTCAGCTCGCCTGCCTGCGCCACCAGCGGGGCGAGGCGGTTCTTGAGCTCGGTGCTGCTCTCGATGCCGAGATCCTCACCCAGTTCGACAGTGCTCATCGTTGCTCCGGACAAACGGTTCCGTGATCCATAACGGCACCCCGGCGGGGTTCTTTAGAGGAATCGACGCGGTGCGTCGATGCGGTCGCAGCTGAAAAGGGGACGGCGGGGATCAAGTCGCAAGCGACCTGGCTCTACTGCAGCCCCCTCGGCAACGGCGACCGCGCAGTGGGGACGCAAGGTGTTGATCCAACGGATCAACTCCTTGCGTCCCCGACAGGCACCGCTTCGGCGCAAAGCGCCGAGCCACTTGCGACTTAATCCCCTCCGTCCCCTTTTTTCCAGATCAACTCAGCAGCCGTGTGGCGTCCAGCAGGATCATCGGGCGCTGGCTGACCCGGGCGACGCCGCGGAACAGATCATTGGAGATCTGGCAGATGCGGGCGGTATCCGGGGGTTCGATCTGTGAATCGGTGAGGTTGGCGACATCTTCCACTGCCGACACGCGCAGGCCGATGGTCTCGCCGTCCTCTTCCAGCACCACGATGCGGGTCTGGGCATCGTCTTCTGCCGCTGCGGCGCCGAGGTGCAGGCCGAGGTCCATCACCGGCACCACCTGGCCACGCAGGTTCATGATCCCGAGCATCGCCGGTGCCGTGCCACGCAACGGCAGCAGTGGCACCGGCAACACCACTTCCTGCACTTTCAGCAGTTCCAGCGCATAGGCCTGGGTCCCGCAGCGCAGGCGCAGCCAGCGCGAGGTGCGCTCGCCGGCGCGGCGGTTCTGCGGGTGCGGGCTGCTGGCGGGCTGGTGCGCCTGCGCCTGCAGCTCCTGCCAGGTACCGGGACGGTTGGTGGCCGGGGCATCCAGGGCAACGCGGGGCGGCGGCGCGGCGGCAGCACGCGCGACCGGGGCGGGCGCGGGTGCAGCGCGCGGTGCCGGGGGCGCAACCACGGCCGGTGGCGGCGTGGGGACATCCTCGCCACCCGCAGCGGCTTCGAACGCAGCCTGCAGACCGGGGCTGTCAGTGTGGGCGAGCTGATGGCTGTCGGCCGCGTCGGTCTCGTAGATCACTTCGTCGGGCAGGTCGTCCCAGGTGGGCTCCGGGCCGGCCTGGGCCGGGGTCGTCTCGTGGATCACCTCGTCAGGCAGGTCATCCCAGGTCGGTTCGCGCTCGGGAGCGGCGACCGGCATTGCGGCGGCCTCGAAGGCGGCTTCCAGTGCTGCCTCGTCCTGTGCCGGGGCAGCGGCAACAGTGCCCGTCTCATAGATCACTTCGGCGGGCAGATCGTCCCAGGTGGGTTCGCGCTCGGCCGTTGTGGCCGCCTCGAAGGCGGCTTCGAGCGCGGCGTTGTCCACGGCAGGCCCCGCGGCAACGGTGTCGGTTTCGTAGATCACCTCGGCCGGCAGGTCATCCCAGGTCGGCTCGCGTTCCGGTTCCGATGTGCTGTCCGGAGCCGGGGCGGCGCTGTCCGGCGTTGGCAGCACGACGGCCGCCGGGGCGATCGCTTCGCCCAGCAGTTCGTCCAGGTAGTCGTCCAGTACGCCGGTGCTGTTCATGCGGCCTGCTCCAGGGCACGGGCATCCTCAACGAGGATCCAGTTCAGTGCGCGGCGATAGGCGGCCAGGCCGCGGCCCGGGTAGTCCTCACCAACGCTGGGCAGGGTCAGGCCTGCGGCATTGCTGATGCGGGTGTCGATCGGGATGGCGTCTTCCCACACGCGGGTGCCATGGCGATCCTGCATCGTGCGCAGCGACTCGTTGCCGGCGCGGGTGCGGCGGTCGAACAGGGTCGGCAGGATCGAGATCGGCAGCGGGCGGCGGCGCGAGCGCTCGACCATCTCGCCGGTGCGGACCATGCCGTCCAGGCCATGCAGGGCCAGCGGCTCGGCCTGGGTGGGAATGATCAGGCGGTCGGCAGCGGCCAGTGCGTTGATCATCAACAGGCCAAGGGTGGGGGCACAGTCCAGCAGGATGTAGTCGTGCTGGCCCTGGTGACGCGCCAGTGCGTTCTGCAGGGCCAGGCCGAGGCCGGGCTGGTTGGCGCTGCGGCGCTCCAGCGTGGCCAGCGCCGACTGCGCGCAGACGTAGTCCAGGCCGTGGATGCTGCTGGCATGGCACAGGCTGGAAAGATCGGCCGGCGGGGCGCCGAACAGTTCCAGCACGCCCGCCGGCGGCGGATCCACCGGCACGCCGAAGGCGCGGCTGAGCGAGGCATGCGGATCGAGGTCGATCAGCAGCACGCGATGGCCAAGCGCGGCCAGGCCGCGGCCGAGGGCGAGGGTGGTGGTGGTCTTGCCGACTCCGCCCTTCTGGTTGGCGACTGCCCAGATGCGCATCGGTTTACTCCTTCATTGCCGGGGGAACGGCGGCGCCGACGCGGCTGCCAGCCGGCACCGGCGGCAACTTCACCGGTGCGATGGGGGAGGTGGGGGCGGTAGCCGGAGTTGCGGCGGCTTGTTCGGTGGTGTTGTCGTCGACGGCGCCGGTGGCCGCATTGAGGCGCTGGCCAAGCGGATCCACCGAATGCGAGGTGTCGGCCAGAATGATGACCATCACCCGGCGGTTGCGGTTGCGCCCCTGCGCGCTGTCGTTCTCTTCGCGCGGACGGAACTGGCCATAGCCAACCATCGCCAGCCGTGATGGCTGCACGCCCTGGTCGGCGAACAGGTGCACCACGCTGGCGGCGCGTCCGGCCGACAGTTCCCAGTTCGAAGGGAAGGTGGCGGTGGCGATCGGCACGTTGTCGGTATGGCCTTCCACGCGCACGCTGTTGGGCACGTCGCGCAGCACCTCGGCCAGGCTGGCCAGCGTCTGCCGTGCATGCACGTCCAGCGCGGCCGAGCCGGTGGGGAACAGGATGTCGCTGTTGATCTCCACTTCGATCCACAACTCGGTGCGGCGCACGCTGATCATGCCGCGGTCGATCAGCGGTGCCAGCGCGGCGGTGAGGCGGTCGGCGATGCTGTTGAGCTGGCGCTCGGCACGGGCGATCTGTTCCTGGTTGTGCACGGAGACCGGCATGCGCATCTGCGAGGCCATCGACGGCAGCAGGGTCGGGTCGTGCGACGGCGCGGGCGCGGAGGGGCCGATCTTGGTGCCGGACTTGATCACCGAGGGGCTGTCCCAGCCGCCACCCTGCACCTGCTTGTTACCCACCTGCACCGGATTGATGGTGCGCGGTGCGCCGCCGAAGGCATCGGTGAGCGCGTCGGCCATGATCCGGTACTTGCCCTCGTTGACCGAGGAGATCGCGTACATGACCACGAAGAAGGCGAGCAGCAACGTCATCAGGTCGGCATAGGGGATCGCCCATGCTTCATGGTTGGCGTGCTCTTCGTGGTGCTTGCGGCGGGCCATGTCAGTGCAGGAAGCCGGAGAGGTTGGTTTCGATGTTGCGCGGGTTCTCGCCCTGGGCGATCGAAATCAGGCCTTCGATGACCATTTCGCGGTCGCGGGTGTTGTGCGAGATCACACTCTTGAGCTTGGCGGCGATCGGCAGGAATAGCAGATTGGCCGAGGCGATGCCGTAGATGGTGGCGGTGAACGCGGCGGCGATGCCGTGGCCGAGTTTGCTCGGGTCGGCCAGGTTCTTCATCACCGCGATCAGGCCGAGCACGGCACCGATGATGCCGAGCGTGGGCGCGTAGATGCCCATCGCTTCGAAGACCTTGGCACCGGCCTGGTCCTGGTGCTCCTGGCTGCCCAGTTCGATCTCCAGCATGTGACGCATCGATTCGGGTTCAACGC
Organism: Stenotrophomonas sp. YJH_SMC_25; assembly: GCF_059369595.1. NCBI lineage: Bacteria > Pseudomonadati > Pseudomonadota > Gammaproteobacteria > Lysobacterales > Lysobacteraceae > Stenotrophomonas > Stenotrophomonas sp. YJH_SMC_25. The sequence goes on from NZ_JCAFSV010000022.1 coordinate 8,282, forward strand.
CGTCCACCAGCAGCTGCAGGCCCTTGCGCAGGAACGGGTCCTGCTGCGCTTCCACCTGCGATTCCAGGCCCAGCAGGCCCTGGCGGCGGGCGATGTTGCTCCACTCGACGATCTGCTGGATCAGTTCGCGGCGATCGCTGTGCGGCGGGCGCACGACCCAGCGCACGATCTTGAACGCATGCTTGAACACCGCCGGCGAGGTGTGAAGCAGGATCGCGGCAACGGTACCGACGATGACGATCACGAACGCCGCAGGCGACCACAACGACGCCAGGCCAGCGCCCTTGAGGATGCTGCCACCGACCAGCGAGGCCAGGGCGAGAAAGAGTCCAATGAGGCTGAGTCTATCCATGGTTCCGGTATCGGCTTGTATGAATGGGACTTGAGACACCGGGAGAATGCGTACAGACGGTAGTCACAGTTTTCGGGTCGCCGGGCCATGCCCGGCGGCGTTCAGCGTATGCCGTCCACGTCCAGGATCAGTGCCATGCGACCATCGCCGATCAACGTTGCACCGGCATAACCGCGCAGGCCGCGCAGGGCTTTTGGCAGTGGCTTGATGACCACTTCCTCGCGCCCGCGCACCTGGTCCACGACCAGGCCGAAGCGCGCTTCGCCGGCCTGCAGCACCACGATGGTCAGCAGGGTTGACGCGGCCGGCGTCACATCCAGCCACTGGCGCAGGTCGACCAGCGGCAGGGTGTGCGAGCGGCGATCAAGCACGGCGCGGCCATCGAACCAGCCCAGCGAGGTGCGCGGCGCGTGCAGCACTTCCATCACGCGTGCCAGCGGTAGCGCGTAGACGTCCTCGCCGGCCTGCACCAGCAGGGTCGGCAGGATCGCGAGGGTGAGCGGCACGCGGATCAGGAAGCGGCTGCCACGACCCAGTTCCGACTGGATCTGGATCTGGCCGCTCAGTTCGCGGATGCGCGACTGCACCACGTCCATGCCGACGCCACGGCCGGAGATGTCGGTGACCTGCTGCTTGGTCGAGAAGCCGGGCAGGAACACCAGGTGCAGGCATTCCTCGCTGCTCAGGCGGGCGGCGGCTTCCGGATCGATCAGGCCTTTCTCACGCGCCTTCGCGCGCAGCTTCTCCGGGTCGATGCCGGCGCCATCGTCCTGCACCTCGATGCTGACGTAGTCGCCTTCCTGCTGCGCCGACAGGCGTACATGGCCCATCCGCGGCTTGCCTTGTGCTTCGCGCAGGTCGGGCATTTCCACGCCATGGTCGATGGCGTTGCGGACCAGGTGCACCAGCGGATCGGCCAGTGCTTCGACCAGGTTGCGGTCGAGTTCGGTTTCGGCGCCGACCAGCTCCAGGTCCACTTCCTTCTTCAGCGAGCGGGCGACGTCGCGGGCGACCTTGGGGAAGCGCGAGAACACCTTGCCCACCGGCTGCATGCGGGTACGCATCACCGCCGACTGCAGGCGGGCAGTGGCGATGTCCAGCGTCGATACGGCGCGGTCCAGCTCCTCGTCGCGCAGGCGTGCACGCAGGGTCTTCAGGCGGTTGCGGGAAAGCACCAGTTCGCCGATCAGGTTGACGATCGCATCCAGGCGCTTGGTGTCCACGCGCACGGTGTGCTCGGCCTCGGCCATCGGCTTGGGCGCCGGCTTGGCGGCGGGCGCCGGTACGGGCGCTGGGCGCGGTGCAGCGGCAGGTGCCGCCGCGACGGTGGCAGCAGGCTTCGCGCCTGGCGCAGCGCCGCCGTGCAGCTGGTCCAGCAGCGCTTCGAACTCGTCTTCGCTGATCAGGCCGTCGTCGGCCTTCCTGGCCGGCGCGACCGCGGTCGGTGCGTTGCCGCCATGCAGCTGGTCGAGCAGGGCCTCGAATTCGTCGTCGGTGATCAGGTCGCTGCCAGCTGCCGCAGGGGCGGCCGCAGCGACCGGCGCGGCAGTGCCACCGTTCATGTCGAACTGCGCGATCAGGTCCGGCGGCGCATAGCCTGGCTCGGTGCCGGAGGACACGGCGTCCAGCATCGACTGCAGGTAGTCCAGCGATTGCTGGGCGGCGTCGAAGTGGTGGGCCTGCAGCACCGCCTGCCCGGCACGCGCGATGCCCAGGGCCTCTTCAGCGGCGTGGCACAGTTCGACCATCGCGGTAACGCCAAGGAAGCCGGCACCGCCCTTGAGCGTGTGGTATCCACGGAACACGGCGTTGAGCTGCTCGGTGTCCTGCGGTGCCTGCTCCAGCGACACCAGCTGTTCGCCCAGGCGATCCAGGATTTCCTGTGCCTCGATGATGAAATCGGCAGTGATGTCGTCGGATACCGCGCTCATGCTTACAGCCCCAGATCCGACAACAGGTCGTCGGCGTCGTTCTGCGAGACCGCGTGGCGGTCCAGTCCCTTCAGTGCCGGCCCGGCCAGTTCCGGGTCGGTGCGATGCTGTTCCGGCGGCAGGCCGAGTGCGCCGAAGCCCTCGTGCACGCGGCGGACGATGCCGACCACGCGACGGATGATCTGCCCGGTCAGGTCCTGGTAGCTCTGGGTCAGGGCGATCTCGGTCAGGTTGTGGCGGATGCGCTCGAGCTGCGCGTCCTGGCCCGGCTGCAGGCCTTCAGCACGCAGCTGTTCGGTCAGGCTGCGGCATTCCTCGGCCAGGTCCAGGGTGCGGTGCGTGGCCTGTTCGGTCATTGCCACCACGTGGTCCAGGCGTGCGCAGGCGTCGTCCAGCTCACCGGCCTCGCTGGGCACGGTCGGCAGCTCACCCAGTGCCTGCCCCAGCTCGCGGGCCAGCCGCGAGAGGCCGCTCATCATCGGCTGCGTACGCAGCGCGACCAGTCCGTCGATGCGCTGCCGCCAGGCGGCCTCGTCACCGGACTCGAGTGCGTCCAGGGCTTCCTGCAGGCGCAGGGAGAGGGCGCTCTTGTCGACCGTGGTATCCATCAGGCGCTGGCCGCCAGGCGTTCGAAGATCTTGCCGAGCTTCTCTTCCAGCGTCTGCGCAGTGAACGGCTTGATGATGTAGCCGTTCACGCCGTTCTGGGCGGCTTCGATGATCTGTTCGCGCTTGGCTTCGGCGGTGACCATCAGCACTGGCAGGGTCTTCAGCTTGGCATCGGCACGGATCGCCTTCAGCAGCTCGATGCCGGTCATCACCGGCATGTTCCAGTCGGTGACCACGAAATCGAACGGCTGGCTCTGCAGCAGCGACAGCGCGGCATGCCCGTCCTCGGCTTCGGCGGTATTGGTGAAGCCCAGATCGCCCAGCAGGTTCTTGACGATCCGACGCATGGTCGAGAAGTCATCGACGATCAGGATGCGCATGTTCTTGTTCAAAGCAGAGTTCCTTTGTTGTTCATTCCGGGCGGCCGGGGGCAGCCGCCTCGGGCATGTTCATTCTTCCAGGCCGGCGTCCGCCGCCTCGAAAATCTTGAGCCGGCCACGCAGGCGCAGCACCGCCTGGCCGTGGATCTGGCAGACCCGCGACTCGCTCACGCCGAGCACCGCGCCGATCTCCTTCAGGTTCAGTTCCTGCTCGTAGTAGAGCGAGAGCACCAGCTGTTCGCGCTCGGGCAGGTGGCCGATGGCCTTGCCCAGCTCGCGGCCGAACTCACCACGCTCCAGTACCTGCTGCGGGGTCGGGCCGCCCTGGGCGACGGTGTCCAGCTCGCCCTGGTCCTCGATGCGCGACTCCAGGCTCAGCACCTGGCCACGGGCGGCGTCTTCCATCAACCGCAGGTATTCGGGCAGCGGCATCTCCATCGCTGCGGCCACTTCGGTGGCGCTGGCGGCGCGGCCGCTGCTCTGTTCCAGGCGGCGGATGGTGGCGGCGGCATCGCGTGCACGGCGGTGCACCGAGCGCGGCACCCAGTCGCCACGGCGGATCTCGTCGATCATCGAACCGCGGATGCGGATCGAGGCATAGGTCTCGAACGAGGCGCCCTGGTCGGCGTCGTAGCTGCGCGACGCTTCGATCAGGCCCATCATGCCGGCCTGGATCAGGTCGTCCACTTCAACGCTGGCCGGCAACCGCGCGGCCAGGTGGTGGGCGATGCGCCGCACCAGGTCCGAATGCTGGGCGATGACCTCGTTGGCCGCCGAGCGCTGGACTTCCCTGTACTGGGCTGCGCCTTTCATGCGGCCACCCCGCGCTGCTTGAGGATGCGCTCGAGGAAGAACTCGACGCCGCCACGCGGTTCGGTCGGCGCCTGCCAGCGTGCGGTGCGACGCGCGATCTCGGTGATCGCCAGCGCGGCCGGGCTGGACGGGTAGGCCTTCACCACCGGCTGCTGGCGCTGCACCGACAGGCGCAGCCAGTCGTCCTGCGGCACGCAGCCCAGGTAGTTCAGCGAGACATCGGCGAGGAATTTCTCGCAGACGCGGGTCAGCTTTTCGTACAGCACGCGGCCCTCGTTGGGGTCGCGCACCATGTTGGCCACTACCTGGATGCGGTCCACGCCGCGTTCGCGCGACAGCACCTTGATCAGCGCGTAGGCGTCGGTGATCGAGGCCGGCTCGTCACAGACCACCACCACGGTGTCCTGCGCGGCCTGGCAGAAGGTCAGCACGCCGTCGGTGATGCCTGCGGCGGTGTCCACCACCATGATGTCCAGTTCGCGTTCCAGCTCGGAGAACACGTTGACCAGGCCGACGTGCTCGGCCGGGGCCAGCTCGGCCATGTGCCGGCGGCCGGACGCGGCCGGCACCACCAGCACGCCGTTCGGGCCTTCGACGATGACGTCGTCCAGCGAGCAGCGGCCGGCGACCAGGTCGGCCAGCGTGAAGGTCGGGTTCAGCCCCAGGATCACGTCGATGTTGGCCAGGCCCAGGTCGGCGTCCAGCAGCAGCGTGCGCTTGCCCATCCCGGCCAGTGCCACCGCCAGGTTGGCGGACACATTCGTCTTGCCCACGCCGCCCTTGCCGCCAGTGACGGCAATGGTGCGCACAGGGCCGAGCGGCTCGCTGCGGGTGGCCGACAGCGGGAAGGTCTTGGTCAGCTTGGCGTACTCACGCGACGGCATGGTTCAACTCCGGGTTGCAGGGCATATCGGCCGCGCGGCGCAAATCTTCAAGGCGAAGTACGAGATTGGCCGCACTGGCCCGGTGCAGGTCCTCCGGAACGTCCTGGCCATCGGTCACCCAGTTGATCGGGAGGGCGTGGTCCACGGCCACTGACAGGGCGTTGCCGAAGCGGCCGGTCTCGTCCAGCTTGCTCAGCACCAGGCCCTGCAGGTTGGCGGCGCCGAAGCGGCGGACCACCTCGTCCATGTCGCCGAAGCTGGTGTTGGCCGGCAGCACCAGCAGGGTGCGTACCTGGCGGGCGGCGCGCAGCCACTGCAGCTGCGCGGCCAGCGCGCGGTCGCGCGGGCCCAGGCCGGCGGTGTCGATCAGCACCAGCTTGTAGTCCTTCAGGCGTTCCAGCAGCTGGTCCAGGTCGGTGCCGCTGTTGGCCTCGTGCACCGCGATGCCGAGCTGGCGGCCGTAGCCGTACAGCTGCTCGCGGGCGCCGATGCGGGTGGTGTCGGTGGTCACCAGGGCCACATCGCGCGGCGCATGCTTCTCGGCGAAGCGCGAGGCCAGCTTGGCGATGGTGGTGGTCTTGCCGGCGCCGGTCGGGCCGACCAGGGCGATCACGCCGCCTTCTTCCAGCGGGTCGACCGGGGCGATCGGCAGCTTGCGCGAGATCAGCCCCAGCATCAGGCCGCGGCCACGATGGGCTTCGGTCTCCAGCGGGATCTGCATGGCCACGTCGCGGGCCAGCCCGGCGTCGAAACCGTACTCGTCCATCAGGTCCAGCGCGGTGGCGCGCACCGGGCTGCCACGCAGGCGCTCGTCGGTGAAGCGGTTCATCTCGCGCTCGATCACCTGGCGCATGCCGGCCACTTCCTGGCGCAGCTGGCGGATCTCGGCGTCGTCCTGGGCAACCACGGTCAGCGTCGGTGCCGGGGCCAGCATGGGGGCCGGGCTGGCTTCGCCGGCGGCTTCGGCCGCTGCCGGTTCGCTGGCGGCGATCCCGGGCTGCGCTTCGGTCACGGCAGCGGTCGGCAGCGGCGGCGGCTGCACTGCCGGGGCCACGCTTTCGTGATGCATGTCGCGCGGCGGGTCGATCTGGAAGCGGGCGCGGTTGGCCGGCACGGTGGCGGCCGGCGCAACGATGGCCTCGGCGAATGGAGCGAAGCTCTGTTCGGGCAGCGCCGGTTCGTTGACGGCGGCGCGCGCCAGGGTGGCGGCGAAGCCAGTGCTGCCACGGGTCGGCACGATCTCGTCTGCGCTGTCCAGGGTGCGGCCGGTGGCCCCAACGGCCGCACGGGCGAGGGCGGCCACGGCCGAGGTGGTGGCGGCGACCGGTTCCGGCGCGGGGGTGCTGCTGCGGCGGCGGGTGACCGCGGCGATCACCGCGTCGGCGGCGGTGCGTGGCTTGGGTGCCGGCGGCGGTGCGACATCACGGCGCGAGGCTTCCAGTGCACGCTGCACGGCGCTCTCGTCGTAGTTGGCCGCGGCGACGATCTCGACGCCTTCCTCGATCCGGCGGTTGGACAGGATCACGGCGTCAGGACCATGTTCCTTGCGCACCAGGTTCATGGCCGAGCGCATGTCGGCGGCGACGAATCGTTTGATTTTCATGCTGTGGTCACGGGACGAAGACGGCGGGGTGGCGGTCGGAGAACTCGGGTGGTCGGTGGTCTGCACGGTGCGGGTTCCCCTTGGTATCTGTCTGTTGCGTTGGTTCGAAGGTGGTGTCTGTTTTCTGGCGCATCGGTGGGCGGCGTCAGCTGATCGTTCCGACCAGCTTCAGGCGCTTGTCCTCCGGCACCTCGCTGTAGGCCAGGACCGACAACGACGGAACGCTGTGGCGGACCAGGCGCGCCAGCGCGGCGCGCACCGGGCCCGGTACCAGCACGACCGCCGGCTCGTTTCGCGCTTCCTGCTTGCTGACACATTCGGCCAGGCTCTGGTGCAGTCGCTCTGCGAGTCCGGGTTCCAGCGCGGCGCCGTTGCCCTGCGTGGACTCCTGCAAGACACGTTCCAATTGCGGGTTGAGGGTGAACACCGGCAGCTCCGCCGACATTCCGGCGATCTCCTGCACGATGAAGCGGCCCAGCGCGGTGCGCACGGCAGCGGTCAGCACCGCCGGGTCCTGGCTGCTGGGCGCGTGTTCGACCAGCGCCTCGGCGATCTTGCGCAGCTGGCGGATCGGGATGCGCTCCACCAGCAGGTTCTGCAGCACGCGCACCACTGCCGACAGCGGCAGCGCCTTCGGCGTCAGATCTTCGACGAGCTTGGGCGCGCTCTTGGCCAGGTTGGCCAGCAGATGCTGCACTTCCTCGTGGCCGAGCAGTTCCGGCGCATGTTCGCGGATCAGGTGCGAGAGGTGGGTGGCCACCACGGTGGCCGGGTCGACCACGGTGTAGCCCAGCGTTTCAGCCTGGGCACGCTGGTGCGGCTGGATCCAGGTGGCATCCAGGCCGAACGCGGGATCCTTGCCGGCAATGCCCTCCAGGGTGCCCAGCGCGCTGCCCGGGTCCAGCGCCAGTTCGCGGTCCGGGTGGATCTCGGCGGTGGCCACTGGCACGCCATGCACCAGCACGCGGTAGCCGTTGGCCGGCAGTTCCAGGTTGTCGCGGATGTGCACCGAGGGAATCAGGAAGCCGACGTCCTGGGTCAGCTTGCGGCGCACGCCCTTGATGCGCGCCATCAGTTCGCCGCCCTGGTTGCTGTCCACCAGCGGGATCAGCCGGTAGCCGACCTCAAGGCCCAGCGGATCGACCGGGCGCAGCTCGTCCCAGCTCAGTTCGGCGGTCGGCGCAGGTGCCGCCGGGCGGCCGAGTGCGTTGAGTGCGGCCGCGTCATTGCCGGCGGCTGCCGGGTCGGTGGCTGCGGCCTTGCCCTTGCGGTAGACCTTCCAGGCGATGAAGCCGAGGATAGCGGCCAGCGTCAGGAAAGCGACGTTGGGCATGCCCGGCACCAGGCCGACCACGCCGATGATGCCGGCGGTGATCGCCAGCGCGCGGTACTGGCCGAACACCTGGCCGGTCATCGCCTGGGCCATGTCCTGCGAGCGCGAGGCGCGGGTCACCAGCATCGCCACCGCGCTGGAGACCAGCAGGGCCGGCAGCTGCGCCACCAGGCCGTCACCGATGGACAGCAGGGTGTAGGTGGCAGCGGCTTCGCCGAACGGCATGCCATGCTGCAACACGCCCACGGCCAGGCCGCCGAGCATGTTGATGAACAGGATCAGGATGCCGGCGATGGCGTCACCGCGGATGAACTTGCTGGCGCCGTCCATCGCGCCGTAGAAGTCGGCTTCCTCGCGCACTTCCTCGCGGCGCAGCTTGGCTTCTTCACGCGTCAGCAAACCGGCGTTGAGGTCGGCGTCGATCGCCATCTGCTTGCCGGGCATCGCGTCCAGGATGAAGCGCGCGGTCACTTCCGAGACGCGGCCAGCGCCCTTGGTGATCACCACGAAGTTGATGATGGTCAGGATCGCGAACACCACGATGCCGACCGCGTAGTTGCCGCCGATCACGAATTCGCCGAAGGCGGCGATGACCTTGCCCGCGGCATCGTGGCCGTTCTGGCCGTTCAGCAGGATCACGCGGGTGGACGCCACGTTCAGCGCCAGCCGCAGCATGGTGGTGATCAGCAGCACGATCGGGAAGATGGTGAAGTCCAGCGGGCGCTTCACGTAGACCACCGCCAGCAGCACCATCAGCGAGATGGCGATGTTGAAGGTGAACAGCGCATCGAGCACCGGCGCGGCCAGCGGGACCACGACCATGGCCAGCAGGGCCAGCACGATCAGTGGCGCGCCAAGGCCCTGGCGGATCATTTCCAGGGCACGGCGGGTGTTGAATCCGGTGGAGGGCCGGGCGCTCACGGGCGGCCCCCCTTGCCGAATTCATCCACCTGGATGTGCGGGGCGTCCGGCATCGGGCCAGTGCGCCAGGCGCGCAGCTGGTAGACGTAGGACAGGACCTGGGCGACGGCCGAATACAGTCTCACGGGGATTTCCTTTCCGAGTTGCCCTTCCCGATACAAGGCGCGTGCCAAAGGCGGGGCGGAGACGATCGCGACCTTGTTGCCGTCGGCCACCTCACGGATGCGCAGGGCGGTTTCGTCCACGCCCAGGGCGACCACGGTGGGGGCGTTCATGGCGCCACCTTCGTACTTCAGGGCCACCGCGTAGTGGGTGGGGTTGACCACCACCACGTCGGCGGTGGGTACCGCTTCCATCATCCGGCGGTTGGCCATCTGCTGCTGCAGCTGGCGGATGCGGCCCTTCACCTCGGGGCTGCCCTCGCTCTCCTTCATTTCCCGGCGCAGCTCTTCACGGGTCATCTTCAGTTTGCGCATCCAGTTCCAGCGCTGGTACGGCGCATCGATGGCGGCCAGCACCAGCATCGCGCCGGCGGTGGCCAGCAGCAGGCGCAGGGTGAAGCCCAGGCCATCGGTGATGGCGGTCTCCAGCGGGTGGTGGATCAGCCCGCGCAGGGTGTCGAAGCCGGTCCAGACCACCAGTCCGGCGGCGACGCCGACGAAGGCCACGCGCAGCAGCGATTTGGTGAACTCGGCAATGGCCTCCGGGCCGTACAGGCGCTTGAGCCCGCTCATCGGGTTCATGCGGTTGATGTCGGGCAGCAACGCCTTCTGCGACCAGCGCAGGCCGCCCATCACCAACGGGGCGACGAAGCTGGCCAGCAGGCAGACCAGCACCAGCGGTGCGATCACCAGCATGAACTGCAGCAGCAGGTCGCCGAAGTGGCCGAACAGTTCCTTCGGGTTCTGTCGCAGGCTCTGTTCCGGGCTGAGCGCCTGCTTCATCCAGGCACTGGCGCCACGGCCGATCGAGCCGCTCATGGCCATCACCGCCAGCACGCCGGCGCCGAACACGGCGGCGGTGCCGAGTTCGCGCGAGCGCGGCAGGTTGCCTTGTTCACGGGCGTCGCGCAGGCGTTTTTCGGTAGGTTGTTCGGTCTTTTCGCCGGCGGATTCGTTCTCGGACATCACAGGCACTGCGGCAGGGGATGCCGGGGTGCGTGCAAGAAGTGTTCCGTGATGGGCCGTTGCCTATCCACGCATGGCGTGGCTCTACTGGGGGGTGTCGCTGGTGGGGTGCAGGGGAATCGTCAGAACACTGTCGCTGTGCCAATCCACCTGCAGCGGGGCGCCCGCATCGGCGGCCGATTCATCGCTGACATCGCGCCCGGTGCCGTGGTTCACCTGGTGCATCGCGTCCTTCAGCACATCCACCTTCACCAGCAGGCGGCTGCCTGCAGCCAGGCGGCGGGCGACCATGCGCGTGCGATCGAAGGGCAGGTGGGTCCATTGGCCGGGCTGCAGCAACTGGCGCGTGCTCGGGTCACGCACGTGGCTGGCCCGGCCCATGTAATAGGACAGCTGCATCCGGCGTCCATCGGCGAGCAGCTCGTACACGGTGACGGTGAAGTCGAAGTCGCGCTTGTTGATCCGTACCTTCAGGTCGCCGGAGAAGCTGCCCACCAGATCCATCGGACCGGCAAAGGGATCGGTGGCAAAGGACAGCGCGGTATCCCTTTCGTCCTGCGCCGCGATGATCGGGAACGGGTAGTAGCCATGCCGCATTTCGTTGCGGTCGCCCAGGTCCACGGTCTGCCCCAGCTGGCCCGGCGCTGGCGGCTGTTCCTGCAGGCGGTGGTAGCCATCGGCGGAAGCGGGTGCGGCCGACAGGTGGTAGCGGCGATGGGCACCTGCGGCGGCGTCCAGTGTTGCCGCATGCCCCCAGCGATTGGCGCCCATCAGCTGGTAGTTCACGCGGTCGGGCACCAGCGCCGGGCGAGGGGCGCCGCGCAGCACATGGTCCAGCCACTGGAAGGTCAGTGCGGGCGTGTCGAACTGCGCGACGGCGTCCAGGTCGTATCCACGCAGCTGCATCGGCTTGAGCGCCGACTGCGCACCGCGATGGTCATAGGGGCCGATCAGCAGGGAGTGATCGGCATCGGGGCGGTGCCGCAGGTGGTCCTTGAAGTACTGCAGTGCCGAGATCTGGCCGTCGTCGTAGTAGCCGGTGATGGTCAGCACCGGGATGCGGATATCGTTGAACTGATCGCCATAGGGGACCATCGCCTGCCAGTAGGCATCGTAGGACGGGTGATCGAGCCAGCGCTGCAGCCAGGGGTTGGGCGTGCCATCGACCTGGTCGATCTGCCGGTAAGGGCGGCCGGAGGCATACCAGCGGCGGGGCAGCTGTGACCAGCGTTCGTTCTGGTTGTAGGTGTCGTTGTCCAGCATCGGGCCATTGGCCACATAGAACGCCCAACCGTAGTTGGCACTCAGGAACACGTTGTTCTCCATCGGCAGGCCCTGGCCGGGGATGGCGGCAACGTAGGGCACGATGGTCTTCAATGCGGGATGGTGATGGCGCGCCGCCGCCCAGGCAGTAAAGCCCTCGTAGCTGCCGCCATACATGGCCACCCGGCCATCGCTCCATGGCTGGCGGCTGATCCAGTCGATGGCCGCGTTGGCGTCCGCGCCGTCATGCTCGTAGGGGGCAATGGTGCCGCTGCCCTGGCCCTTGCCGCGCGCATCGACCACGATGCCGGCGTAGCCATGCGCGGCCGCCAGCAGCATCTTCTGCCGGTTCTTGGGTGGATCGGTGTAGATGGTGAACAGCATGGCCGCAGGCAGGGGCGCCGATGCGGCGCGAGGGCGGGCCAGCTGCGCCGACAGCACGACGCCATCGCCAACGGGGATGCGCAATGCGTCGTCGATGGCGAAGCGGCGCTGCTCTTCCGCCGCGACCAGCGGAGGGGCCAGGGCAGCGGCCAGGGTCTGCGCACGCAGTACCGCCCGCAGGCGCAGCAGTTCCAGGGCGACAGCCTCGGCAATGGTCGTCGCCCCCGCCTGTGCCGCGACGGCCTGCTCCAGCTGGGCGCGCACCGGGGCTGGCTCAACCGAGAGTGCGGCACCGGCCTGCACCGCGGCAACGTCGTCGAGGGCGGCGAAGGTGGCGTGGAAGGCGCGCGCATACTCCGCTGCGTCCTGCTCGCCGGCGGTGACGAGCAGCAGCATCGGTACCCAGCGTTGCACTGCTGCGGTATCACCTTCGTCTGCAAGCGATGCGCGTGCCTGCTGGATCGATCGCCGCGCTTCGGCCGTCTGGCCCGCCGCCACCAACGCGTGGCCGCGCTGTACATCGGTCAGGCTGGGCGACTTCAGCACGCCCTTGCCAAGGGCCTGCAGGGCAGCGTCGACCTGGGCCGGGGAAGCATCGGCTGGCAATGACCACGGCAGATCAGCGGCGTTGGCGTGGCCAACAGCAAGGGCGAGCAACAGGCCAGCAAGGGGGGTGCGTAGGGCCACGGGCGCTTCCTTGGATGACGGTGGAACGGCGCATCCGCGCGTGGCGTGGATCTACCGAAGGCCAACCAATGGTAGCGCCGGGCCGTGCCCGGCGGGAGCCGAGCGCAGGCTCGGCGCTACCGGGGCGCGTTGTCGCTGGGCGGTGGGCTCTGCGCCAGTTCCACCCGCGGCCGGGGCAGGTCGTGCAGCTGCATGAAGCGCGCCGCATCGACCGGCCGTCCCAGCAGGTAGCCCTGCAGGTAGTCGCAGCCCAGGCGCTCCAGGTAGGCGCGCTGGGCGGCGGTCTCCACGCCCTCGGCGACGATGTCCATGTCCAGCGCATGGCCCAGCGCCACGATCGCCGAGACGATCACCACGTCCTCTGCACGGTGTTCCAGGTCGCGCACGAACGCATGGTCGATCTTGATCTCGGTGGCTGGCAGCCGCTTCAGGTACAGCAGGCTGGAATAGCCGGTGCCGAAGTCATCGATGGAGATGCCTACGCCCAGCGCCGACAGCGCCTGCAGCAGGCGCAGGCTGGTGTCGGTATCGCGCATCACCGTGCTTTCGGTGATTTCCAGCACCAGGTGGCGCGGGGCGATGTTGTGGCGTTCGATCACCGCGCGCACATCCTGCAGCAGGTGCGGCGAACTGAACTGCACCGGCGACAGGTTCACCGACATCGACCAGCCTTCGTGACCGGCATCGTGCCAGCGCCGCAGCTGCAGGCAGGCCTGGTCCAGCGCCCAGCGCCCGATCTCGTTGATCGCACCACTGCGCTCGGCCAGGCGGATGAACCGATCGGGCGGAATCAGGCCATGCTCCGGATGGTGCCAGCGGATCAACGCTTCGGCACCGGCCACCTTCTGCGTGGCCACGCGGATCTTGGGCTGGTAGTGCAGGAACAGCTGCTCGCTGCCGATGGCCCGGCGCAGGTCGGCCAGCAGCCGGAACTGTTGTTCGGCGCTGTCATTCATCCAGTCGGCGAACAGCACGAAGGCGTTGCGCCCGGATTCCTTGGCCTGGTACATCGCCGCGTCGGCAAAGGCCATCAGCTGCCGCTCGCTGGCGGCGTGATCCGGGCAGATCGCCACGCCGATGCTGGCGGTTACCTGCAGTTCGTTGTCCGGCAGCAACGGCCCACTGCCGACCGCCTGCAGGATGCGCCGGGCGAGGGTTGGCAGATCCTCATCGTGCTCGATGCGCACCACCAGCACGAACTCATCGCCGCCCAGGCGCGCCAGCATGTCATGCGGGCGCAGCAGCTGGCGGGTGCGCTCGGCCACCGCCACCAGCAATGCGTCACCCGCCTGATGGCCATAGGCATCGTTGACCTGCTTGAAGCCGTCCAGGTCCATGAACATCACCGCGAAGCGGCTGCCGCCCTGTTCGGCCTCGGCCAGTGCCTGCACGATGCGGCGCTGCAACAGCAGGCGGTTGGGCAGGCGGGTGAGCGGATCATGCAGTGCGGCCTGGGTCAGTTCCTGCTGCGCATCGGTCAACGAAGTGCTCAGCATGGAATTGCGCAGCCGCAGCAGCTGCGCCTCCACCCGCTGGTCCAGCCAGGACACCACCAGCACCACCGCGAGGATCGCGACCGTCAGCACCACTACCAGCATCGCCAGCCACTCGTTCTGCAGGCCATCGCCGACCGCCGCGCCGCAGATGCTGCCTTCCGGAAAGCGTGCGGCGGCCATGCCGGTGTAGTGCATGCCAACGATGGCCAGCCCGAGCAGGCCAGCGGCTGCCAGCCGGTCGCCGACACGGGTGCGCTGCGCGCGCAGGCGGAATGCCACATACAACGCAGTCCATGAGGCGGCGACCGCCACGATCAGCGAGAACAGCAGCCAGCCCGGGTCATAGTCGATGCCGGGTTGCATGCGCATCGCCGCCATGCCGACGTAGTGCATGCCGGCAATGCCGGTACCCATCAGCAATGCCCCGCCGGCCAGGCGTGGGTGCGGCAGGGTGCGCAGCGAAACCAGCCACAGCGCGAACACCGATGAGGCGATGGCCAGGGCCAGGGAGAGCAGGGTGATCGGCAGGTCGTAGCCGAGCGGAATGGGCAGGTCGAAGGCGAGCATGCCGATGAAGTGCATCGACCAGATGCCCAGGCCCATGGCGAAGCCACCACCGAGGCGCCACCACCAGGCCGCGCCCTTGCCGGGTGCGGTGACCGTGCGCCCGGCCATCGCCAGCGCGGTGTATGAAGCCATCACGGCAACCAGCAACGAGATCGCCACCAGCCACGGGTTGTACGTGCCTACCAGCATTCGTCAGTCTCCCGGACCTGCCTGTCGACGGAAACCACGGTGGGGCATGCATGAGGCGGGCCGACGCAGGGCGGCGGCCACGTGCGGCATCCCCCCGGTTGCCGCGCATTCACTCTAGCGCGCAGACCCGGGGGAAGGGCAAGCAGTAAAACGTGATGATCGGGTCAGTGTGTGACCGCGTCCGCAGCCTGGAAGGCGGCATCGAACAGGCGCTGTACCGGCGGGCCCATTTCCCCGGCCAGCAGGGCCAGCAGGAACAGGCCCAGCAGCAGTGAGACCGGCAGGCCCAGCTGGATCGGATTCAGTGCCGGGGCTGCACGCGCCAGCACGCCGAAGGCCAGGTTCACCGCCAGCATCGCCACGGTCAGTGGAATGGCCAGGGTCAGTGCGCCGCGCAGCACGGTCAGCAGGAAGGTCGGAGCGATGCTGAAGAAGGCGTGCGGGTCCGGCAGCGGCGCGCCGATCGGCAGCGCCCGGTAGCTGTCCACCACCAGCGAGATCAGCGCCAGATGGCCGTTGGCAGTGAAGAACAGCAGGCCGAACAGCAGGTAGAACCACTGCCCGATCACGCCGGAGGTGCCGCCACGAAGCGGGTCGCTCATCTGCGCAAAGGCTAGGCCGGTGCCCTGGGCGATCAGTTCGCCGGCCATCGCGCCGGCCTCGAACACCAGCCGCAGCAGGAAGCCGATGGACACGCCGATGGCCAGCTCGCGGGCGATGGTCAGTACGGTGGCAGCATCGAAGCCGGTCCAGTCCGGAACCGGCGGCAGCAGCGGTGCCAACGCGATGGCAAGGGTACCGGCCAGGATCACGCGGATCCGTGCCGGCACCGCGCGGGTGCCGACCATGGGCATGGCCATGGCCACCGCGCCGATGCGCAGCATGGTCCACAGCACGGTGCCGATCATGCCGAAGGCCTGCAGGCCGTCGGCAGCCATCTGGGTGGCGGCGTCCATCGAGGCGCGTGTCCTAGCCGATCAGGTGTGGAATGCGCTGGAACAGCAGCGTGGTGAATTCAACCAGGTGGCCGATCAGGAGGCTGCCGAGCGCGAACAGCACCGCGGTCAGTGCCGCCGCCTTGGCAACGAAGGCGATGGTCGGTTCGTTGAGCTGGGTCGCGGCCTGCACCACGCCCACCACAACGCCCACCACCAGCACGGTGAGCAGCAGCGGGCCGGCCACCCACAACACGGTGATCAGGCCGCCACGCAGTTCGGTCAAGGCAAGTTCGGGAGACATTCGGGGTCCATCTGCTTGTGTGGAGTCGAGCCGCGCTCGACTGTGCTTCTGTAGAGCCAGGCCATGCCCGACTGCCTCTCAATCACGCCGGATTGAAGCTCGCCGCCAACGTACCCACGGTCAGCACCCAGCCATCCACCAGCACGAACAGCAGGATCTTGAACGGTGCCGACACCAGCATCGGCGACAGCATCATCATGCCCATCGACATCAGCACGCTGGCCACGACCAGGTCGATGATCACGAACGGGATGAAGATCAGGAAGCCGATTTCGAAGGCGGTCTTCAGTTCGCTGGTGACGAACGATGCGACCAGTACCGGGAACGGGATCGCGTCGGGGCTGGCGTAGGTGCCGTGCCCGGCGATGCCGGCGAAGGTCATCAGGTCGGTCTCCCGGATCTGCGCCAGCATGAAGCCGCGCAACGGCGTGGTGGTCAGCGTCCAGGCGGTCTGGAAGTCGATCTCGCCATTGAGGTACGGCGCCATGCCGGTGCTCCAGGCCTTGTCCCAGGTCGGCATCATCACCATCGCGGTGAGGAACAGGGCCAGGCCCAGCAGCACCTGGTTGGACGGGGTCTGCCCGGTACCCAGCGCCTGGCGCAGCAGGCCCAGCACGATGATGATGCGGGTGAACGAGGTCAGCACCAGCAACATCGACGGGATCAGGGTGATCGCCGTCATCAGCAGCAGGGTCTGCAGCGGCAGGCTGACCGGCGCACCTCCGATCTTGCCGACGTTGATGTCCGGCAGTGGCGTGGTCGGTGCGCCGGGTGCAGCGAAGGCCAGTGCCGGCAACAGGCACAGGGCGAGCATCAGCAGCCACGGCATCAGGGTGGCAAGACGGGTACGGGCGACACGCATGTCAGGGGTCCTTGCGCAGCCGCTGCTGCAGCAGCTGGGCGAAATTCGGAAGATTCTTGAAGTCCGGCACGCGCACGGGCGCGGGCGGCGGCAGCGGTTCGGGCAGGGTGTGCAGGGTGTTGATGCCGCCGGCGGTGACGCCCAGCAGCAGCTGCTGGCCGTTGACCTCGACCACCACCACGCGCTCCTTGGCACCGACACTCAGGCTGGCCACCACCTTCATGCCTTCGGCCGGGCGGAAACCACTGCCGGGCAGGCGCTTGAGCAGCCAGCCGAGGCCGATGACCAGCGCCAGCACTGCCAGCAGCGCCAGCACCGCGCCGAACAGGCTCGGTGCGGCGGCTGCGTGCTGGCCGATCTGCGGTCCGGCCGGAGCGGCGGTCTTGCCGACCGCCAGCAGGGTGGAGGCCAGCAGGCTCAACGCAGTCTCCGGATCCGCTCGCTCGGGCTGACCACATCGGTCAGGCGCACGCCGAAGCGGTCATTGATCACCACCACTTCGCCATGGGCGATCAGGGTGCCGTTGACGAACACATCCAGCGACTCGCCGGCACCACGTTCCAGTTCCACCACCGAACCCTGGTTGAGCTGCAGCAGGTTGCGGATCGGCAGGCGCGCGCGACCGACTTCCAGCGACAGCGTCACCGGTACGTCGAGGATCACGTCCAGGTTCAGGTCCGGGCCGTTCGCCTCATCGGCCTGCAGGCTGCTGAACTGGGCCGGAGTGGGTTCGAGGGCGTCGATATCGTTCATTGCGGGTCTTCCTGGATGACGGGTACGCGCGGGCGGGTGCCCGGCGGATGGGTAGCGGTGATCTTCACGGCGTTCATGCCGTTGGCGATGCCGAACTCGCCGGTGAACACCGGGATGTTCTCCACGCACACCGGCACCTGCGGGCTCAGCTCGATCGGCAGGATGTCGCCGACCTTCAGCTGGGTCAGGTCACGCAGGGTCATGCGCTTGCTGGCCAGTACGCTGGACAGGGTGACTTCGGCGATGTTGAGCTGTTCACGCAGGGTCTTGCCCCAGCTCTCGTCGCGGTCGTTGCGGTCGCTCTGGATGCCTGCGTCGAGCAGCTCGCGGATCGGCTCCAGCATCGAATACGGCAGGGTGACGTGGATGTCGCCACCGCCGCCATCGAGTTCGACGTGCAGGCGGCACACCACGACGTATTCGCGTGGCGTCACGATGTTGGCGAAGTGCGGGTTGATCTCCGAGTTGATGTACTCGAAGTCGACGTCCATCACCGGTGCCCAGGCCTCGCGCAGGTCGGCGAAGGTCTGCTTCAGCAGCAGGTGGATCACCCGCATTTCGGTGGCGGTGAACTCGCGGCCTTCGATGCGGGTGGGGTAGCGCCCGTCGCCACCGAAGAAGTTGTCGACGATGGCGAACACCAGGGTCGGCTCGAACACGATCAGGCCGGTACCGCGCAGCGGTTTGAAGCGGATCAGGTTCAGGTTGGTCGGCACATACAGCGAGTGCATGTAGTCGTTGAACTTGATCAGCTCGATGCCGCGCACCGACAGCTCGGCCGAGCGGCGGATCAGGTTGAACAGGCCGATCCGCCACAGGCGCGCGAAACGCTCGTGGACCATTTCCAGGGTCGGCATGCGACCGCGGATGATGCGGTCCTGGCTGGCGAAGTCGTACGAGCGCGCTTCGCCTGACGGCGGTTCCGGATCGGTTTCGACCGCGCCACTGTCCACGCCGTGGAGCAGGGCATCGATCTCGTCCTGGGACAACAGATCATTCATCGGTGGGCCCTTACTGGGTCACGAAGCTGGTGAACAGCAGGTCGTCGGCACCATTGCTGCCGGTCTCGGCCTTGAGCACTTTCTGCACTTCGGCCAGCGACGCAGCCTGCAGCTTCTGCTTGCCGGCGACATCGGCGATCTGGTCCGGGCTGACCTGCGAAAACAGCATCAGCAGGCGTGCGCGGATGGCGGGTGCATGGGTCTTGATCGCTTCCAGCGCAGCCGGGTCACGGGTCATCAGCTGCACTTCCAGCTGCAGGTAGCGCGGACCGTCGACCGGGCCGTTGAGGTTGACCACGAAGGCCGGGTCCAGCGCGAAATACTGGGCCGGTGCCGGGGTCATGGTCTTCTTCGGGGCCTGCGCGGCCTTGTCTTCGTGCTTGGACTGGGTGAAGAACCAGACGCCGCCACCGGCGGCAGCGGCGGCCAGTACGGCCACCAGCGCGGTGATCAGGATCGGACTGCGCGGCTTGGCGGCCTTGTCCTTCTCGGCGGTCTTCTTGGTTTTGTCAGCGGCTGCGGCCACGGGGTGAAGCTCCTGAGGGTTGCTTCACCGGGATATGCAAGGGGTGTGCCGAAGGCGGGGCAGAGGGGTGCGACGGAATTCCGTCGGGGGGCGGTGGGGCCGTGCGGAGCAAGCTCCGCACCCACCAACGCGATACTGGCCGGTGCGGCTCTATTGCCCCGGTGCCCTGGTGGGTGCCGACCGCCCCGCTCTGGTGGGTGCCAACCGCACTGCCCTGGTGGGTGCCAACCTTGGTTGGCACGCCTGTCAGGCGTAGGCGTCCAGCAACCCGCGCTGGCGGATCAACTGTGCGGACGACACGTTGGTGTCGCCGGGCGACGGTTCTCCGTCACCGGCCGTCCCACCGTTGCCAGATGCTCCCGACGCATTGCCGTCGCCCCCCGGGGCCTGGTGGCCAACATCAGCGTGTGCCAGCTGGAAGCCCTGTTCGCCCAGCAGCTCGCGCAGGCGCGGCAGGCTGCTTTCCAGCGCCTGCCGCACGTCCACGTGCGGGCTGCTGAAGCTGGCGTGCACCTTGTCGCCGTTCAACTGCAGGCGCACGTCGACCGGGCCCATATCGTCCGGGCTCAGGCGGATATGGGCGTGGCCGATTTTCTGGTCGGCCAGCCAGCCCAGGCGTGCGCCGATGGCCTGGTCGAAGCCGTCGTCACCCAGCACGGGCTTCGGTGTGGGTTCGCCATTGAAGATCGCGTTGCCGGTGGCGAGCGCCGCCTTCAGGTCCTGTACGGCGGCCCCCGCCGGTGCATGCAGCAGTGGTGCACTGGCGCGGTCGCCGAGGACAGCCACGTCGCTGCCTTCGCCGCGCTCGCTGCGCTTGCCGGGCAGGATCATCTCCGGCAGTGGCAGCGCGGTGGCATCGTCCGCGCTGGTCGCCGCCGGTTTGCCGTCGGCCGTCGCTGCGGTGGCCGCTGCTGGCGCGGTTGCAGGCAGTGCCGGGTTCGCGGCAGGGGCAACGGGCAGTGCGCTGCCGTCGCTGGCCTGCGACGGTGCAGCGGTGGTCGGCAGGGCAGCGGCCGCATCCACGGGCGTCGGCATCGCCAGCACCAGGCCGGCCAGACCGAGCGGCGGCCAAGGGGCGTCTTCGGTCGCGGCGGGCTTGTCCTTGTCGGTAGCGGGTGCAGCCGGGGTCACGGCAACGGGCGGCAGCGGCGGCGCTTCAGCGGTTACCGCTTCGGCGTCGCTGCGTTCGCCTGGTGCCTGGCCACTGCTGTCAGTGGTCGACGGCTGGCTCGACGTGGATGGCGACGGCGTGGTGGCGCTGCCGGCAGGGGCGGGTGCAGAGGGCGCGCCGTCCTGCAGCAGCTGGCTGAAGTCCTTTCCGCCTTCGCTGCGCGGGGCGCGCGCCGCACTGTTGCTGGTGGCCGGCGTGGCAGGGTTGGCACTGCCGGCGAGTGGGGAGGGCATCACGAGCGACCTCCCTGCTCGGTGCCGTCCTGGTCTTCGGCCTGGACCAGGCGCGCGCGGCGCGCACCGATATCGTCCATCTCGCGCTGGTCGCGGCGGTCGGTCACCACTTTTTCCTGCGCGCGGTAGCTCGCGGCCAGCTGTTCCAGCACGGCCTTGTCACGGCTGGCCAGGATCAGCCGGGCGCGCTCGGCTTCCACCTTTTCGCGGTTGCCATTGACCGTGGCCTGCTGCTGTTCGACGGCACTGTCCAACCGGTCGAGGAAAGCGCGTCGGTTGAGCAGCTGCGCCGGGCTGGTGGCGGCCATCTGAGCGTTGGCGTACTCCTCGGCGTAGCGGCGCAGTTCGTCCAGTCGCGATAGATGGGTATCGAGCACGCGCTGGCGTTCGGCCAGGTCGCGGGCGACCGCGTCCTCGTGTTCCTGGGCCCGCTTGAGCAGGGGATCAATGCGCTTGGACTGGTTCATGGCTTAACTCTCTTGTTCCACCAGGCGCTGCAGCGCCGCCTGGCTGTGCGGGAGATCTGCGGCCTTGGCAACGTCCTGGCCGAGGAACTCCATGATTTCCGGCCAGCGTTCCAGGGCTTCGTCGGTGGCCGCGTCGTTGCCGCGCTGGTAGGCACCGATGGCGATCAGGTCACGGTTGGCCGAGTAGGCCGAGACCAGTCGCTTCAATTTGCGGATGCGCAGGCGCCACGGCTCGTCGGCGATTTCCGTGACCACACGGCTGACCGACGATTCAACGTCGATGGCCGGGTACAGGCCGCTGTCGGCCACGCGCCGCGAGAGCAGGATGTGGCCGTCGAGGATCGCGCGCGCCGCATCGGCGATCGGGTCCTGCGGATCATCGCCTTCGGTCAGCACCGTGTAGAACGCAGTGATCGAGCCACGGCCCTTGGCGCCATTGCCGGCGCGTTCGACCAGTGCCGGCAGCTTGGCGAACACCGACGGCGGGTAGCCGCGGGTGGTCGGCGGCTCGCCCACCGACAGGCCGATCTCGCGCTGTGCCTGGGCGAAGCGGGTCAGCGAGTCCATCAGCAGCAGCACGTTCAGTCCCTGGTCGCGGAACCATTCGGCGATGGCGGTAGCGCGGTAGGCACCGTGCAGGCGCGCCAGCGGCGGCCGGTCGGCGGGACTGGCCACCACCACGGCGCGGCGGAGGCCTTCCTCGCCCAGCGTGGTCTCGACGAAATCGCGCACTTCGCGGCCACGTTCACCGATCAGGCCGACCACGATCACGTCGGCGGCGGTGTAGCGGGTCATCATGCCCAGCAGCGTCGACTTGCCGACGCCGGAGCCGGCGAACAGGCCGACACGCTGGCCGCGGCCGATCGGCAGCAGCGCGTTGATCGCGCGCACGCCCACGTCCAGCGGCTGGGTGATCGGTTCACGCGCCAGTGGATTGATCGACACGCCGGCCATGCCGACATGGCCTTCGGCGCGGATCGGACCCTTGCCGTCCAGCGGCACGCCATCGCTGTCGATGACGCGGCCAAGCAGACCTTCGCCCACTTCCACGCCACCGCGGCGCGCCGACGGCACCACGCGGGCGTTGGGCAACAGGCCATGCAGCTCGGCACTGGGCATCAGGTAAGTGCGCTCGCCGGCGAAGCCGACCACTTCGGCATCGACCCAGCCGCCGTCGACCACTTCCACCTTGCAGCTGGCCCCCAGCGGCGCCTCGCAGCCGACAGCTTCCAGGGTCAGTCCGACCGCGCGGCGCAGCACGCCTTCGCGGATCAGGCCACGGCCATGGGCGGTATCCACGCGCAGTCCATCGAGGCGACGGGCCAGGCGCAGGTTGCGGGCCATGGCCCAGTCGGCCGGTGGCGGCGTCGGCTGCGGATCGGGGTTCATGCATTGGCTCCGGTCTGGCGGATCACCGCGTCCAGCGCGCCGCGCAGGCGGGCTTCCAGGGTGCCGTCGATGCGCACGGCTTCGGCGTGCACGCGTAGATCGCCGCGGCTGAGGCTGGTGTCTGGCACCAGGCGCTGTTGTGGCGGCAGGCTCAACAGCGGGGCGAGGGCGGCGATGTCATCCGGATGCAGTCGCACTTCTACCTCGCGGGTGCTGCCACCCACCGCGTCGATGGCCTCACCGACCAGCTGTGCCAGCAGTGCCGGGTCAGCTTCATAGGCGCGGCCGACCAGCGCACCGGCGATGCGTACCGCCAGCTCACCGAGTGCGCCGACCACTTCGTTCTCCAGCCGCACCAGGGGGCGGCTGAAGTTGTCGAGGATGCCTTCGATCTGCGCGGCGAGGCGACGCACTTCGGCCTGACCCTGGCCGTAACCTTCAGCATGGCCGTGCTGGAAGCCTTCCTTCTCGGCGCTGTCCTGGATGGCCTGGATCTCCTCCAGGGTCGGCAGCTGCAGCGGCGGCTCCGGCTCGTGTTCCGGGTCCGGCTCGGTGAGTTCGAACGCATCCTCCTGCTCCAGCACCGGTTCAGGCTGGGCCAGCAGGTCCGGGGCAAGCCAGCGCACGACGTTGCTCACAGCATGGCCTCCGCGCTGCCACCGATCGTGACGGTGCCCTCATCGGCCATGCGCTTGACGATGGCCAGGATCTCGCGCTGCGCGCCTTCCACGTCGGACAGGCGCACCGGGCCACGAGCTTCCATGTCTTCCAGCAGGATTTCGGCCGCGCGCTGCGACATGTTGCGGGTGATCTTGTCGCGCACCTTGATGTCGGCACCGCGCAGGGCCAGGCCCAGGCGCTCGCCGCTCACTTCGCGCAGCACCAGCTGCATTTCGCGGTCATCCAGGTCGACCAGATCGTCGAACACGAACATCAGGTCCTGGATGCGGTTGCTCAACGGCGCATCGATGCGGGCGATTTCTCCCAGGATCGCCTGGTCCTGGCCGCTGTCCATGAAGTTCAGGATGTTGGCCGCGCACTGCACGCCGCCGATGTTGGACGATTTCAGGTTCTGGTTGCCGGCGAACTGGCGCTCCATGATCTCGTTGAGTTCATTGAGTGCGTTAGGCGGAATGCCGTCGAGGGTGGCGATGCGCAGCAGCACGTCCACGCGGGTACGGTCCGGCAGCAGTTTCAGCGCGTCGGCGGCCTGGTCGGTTTCCAGGTGCGCCATCACGATGGCGATGATCTGCGGGTGCTCGTTGCGCACCAGGTCGGCCACCGCACGCGGGTCCATCCACTTCAGCGCGTCCAGGCCGGTGGTGTTGCGGCCGAGCAGGATGCGGTCGATCAGGTTGCCGGCCTTCTCGCTGCCCAGCGCCTGCACCAGCATGTTGCGGATGTAGTCGTCCGAGCCCACGCCCAGCGAGGTCTTCGAGCCCAGCTCCTGGCCGAACTGGTCCATCACCCGTTCCACCTGCTCGCGGGTGATGTCGGTCATGGTGGCCATGGCGATGCCGATCTTCTGCACCTCCTTGGGTTCCATGTGGCGCAGCACTTCGGCCGCATCCAGCTCACCCAGGGACAGCAGCAGCACGGCCGCGCGCTGTACGCCGGTCAGTTGTGCCTCAGTCATTGGCCACCCAGCCCTTGACCACCTGGGCCACGCGCTTGGAGTCGGTCTTCACGGCTTCACGCGCCATCCGCAGTCGTTCCTCATAAGAATCCACCGGCAGGGCCAGTGCGTCTGGTCCGGCCAGGCTGGTCCGGTCGGCGCCCAGCGCCGGCAGCGGCATGCCATCGTCATCGACCAGCTGCACATCCGCGGTATGCGGTTCCAGTGCCGGTTCGTCGTTCTTCTTGTTCTGGCCGGTGATCGCACGCAGTGCCGGGCGCAGCACGCCGAACAGCAGCGCCAGCACCACCACCGCGCCGAGCAGCATGCGGCCGGCATCGTGCACCCACGGCAGTTCCCACCAGGCCGGCCCTTCGACCGGCGTGGTATCCCGCACGAACGGGGCATTCATCACCGACACGGTATCGCCACGCTCGGCGTTGAAGCCGACGGCCTGCTTGACCAGCGCTTCGACGCGGGTCAGTTCGGCGGCCGACAGCGGCTGCGGGCTCATCTTGCCGTTGGCGCCGGCGCGCGGCACGTTGTCCACCAGCACCGCCACCGAGACGCGCTTGATGCGGCCTGCCGGCTGGCGGGTGTGCTGCAGGGTGCGGTCCAGCTCGTAGTTGCGGGTGGCGTTCTTGCTGCTTTCGGTCGGGGTCTGCGCGGTGGCCGGTGCAGCCTGCTGGCCCGGCGGGCTGTTGCTGGTCGCACCCGGCACACCCTGCGGGCCAGGGGTGCTGGTGGTGTTCTCGCTCATCTGCTCGCTGCGCAGCTTCTGCGGCTCACCGTTGTACAGCTCGCGGGCCTCCTCGGTCACCGAGAAATCCATGTCCACGCTCACTTCCGGGTTGACGCGGCCAGGGCCGGTCATCGGTTCCAGCAGCTCGCGGATACGCTGGTTGAACGAGGTTTCCTGGCGGCGCACCTGCTCGAACTGGGCAGCGTTGACCGCCGCTTCGCTGTTCGGGTCGGTGATGCTGAGCATGCGCCCACTCTGGTCGACCACGGTCACCCGCTCCGGCGCGAGATCCGGGATGCTGGCCGCAACCATGTGCACGATGGCATCCACCTGGCTGCGTTCCAGCTGCTGGCCACCACGCAGTTCCAGGGTGACCGAGGCACTGGCTACGTCGCGCTGGCGGGTGAAGGCGCTGGGCTTGGGAATAGCCAGGTGCACGCGCGAATCGCGCACCGGGCGCAGCGTGTTGATGGTGCGCGACAGTTCGGTTTCCAGCGCGTGCTGATAGCGCGCGCTTTCGACGAACTGGCTCACACCGAAGCCCGGGTCGCGTTCCATCAGCTCGAAGCCGAGCTTGCCACTGTCGGTCAGGCCGGAACCGGCCAGCTTCAGGCGGGCGTCGTGCAGGTTCTTTTCCGGCACGGTGATGCCACCGGTGGCCGGGTCGAGCGCGAACGGAATCTGCGCGGCGCGCAGCAGGTCGGTGGCTTCAGCGGTGGCCTTCTGGTCCAGGCCGGTGTACAGCGGGACCATGCCCGGCTTCTGCGACCAGAAGAACACGGACAGGCCTGCCGCCACCGCCACCGCGATCATCGCCATCAGGCCCAGCCGACGGGTGATCTGCAGGCTCTGCAGGCGGTCGAACCATTGCCCGGCCTTTTCGGCGTTCAGGCTGTCCTTGGAGAGCGTCAGTGCCATGCGTCTCTATTCCTTACAGCGGCATGTTCATCACGTCCTGGTAAGCCTGGACGAGACGGTTGCGGACTTCCACGGTGGCGCGGAAGGCGATCTGGGACTGCTGCGAGGCGACCATCACCTTGGCGAGGTCGGCGCTGGGGTCGCCCATTTCGAAGGCCTTGGCGAGGGCGCCGGATTTCTGTTGCGCATCGTTGACGCCGGCAATCGCACCACGCAGGGTTTCGGTGAAGCTGGCCGGCTGGGCCTGCGGTGCATCCAGCACCGTGCCCGGCAGGGCGTTGCTGCGAGGCGTTTCGCCCAGCGGGTTGAGCGCCGGCTGTCCCATCTGGGTCTGATAGGAGCGGATCTGCGAAAGGATCGAAGTGACGGAGTGGGACATCTGCAACGGTTCCAGAAACAGGGATGGGGTTGTCTGCTGTAGCCAGTGCAAGTGCCGTGCCGAAACCGGTTTTCGATTCAGTGAAGTGAGGAGGTTGGATGTGCGTGCGGGGTTGCACCCCGCTCCCCGCGGTAGTGCCGGCCGCTGGCCGGCAACCTCAGCGGCAACGGCCGAAGCAACAGCAAAAGCGGGGCTACTGATGGTTGGCGGGCTGGGTCCGGTTACGGGGGACGCCGTAAATCCGTCCATGGAGGCTCGGTCGCGCCATCCATGGCGCTCACGCCCCCGCAACCGGACCCACCCCGCCTTCGACAGGTGGCCGCGATCTGTTGGAACCTGCGTCTGATGGTGCTTCTGATGGTGCTTCTGATGATGGTGGGTGCCGACCGTTGGTCGGCACGGGGTCGGATCCCGTTGCAACGCAACGGGCTCTGACTCCGGTCGTGGCGCCATTTAACCGGCGTCGGTTTTCTGGCCTACGGCTGCAGGGGCCAGCGGCCGGAATTCTGGCGCTGGAGCGGGGCAATGGGTCCGTCGTGCTGGGTGTAGATGAAGCGGCCCTGGTGGTCGCTCTGGCAGGTCAGCAGCAGGGTGTAGTGGGCGGGACCGGCCGGGTAGGCCTCGGTCATCTGGATTTCCGCGATATGCGGGGCCAGGCGTTGATAGCGGTAGCTACCGTCGATGCGGAGGTCGGTGCCGAGGATGTCCAACACGTACTGGTTGTTGTCAAAGCTGACCTGCACCATGCGCCCGGCGTTGGGGTTGTCCGGTGCGTACAGCGGGTCGCTGAGGTTGGTGAACTGGCGTTGGTCCAGAGCGGTCGGCAGGGAGCAGTTGGCGGCAGTGGCCAGGACCGGGAAGAGCAGGGCGGCTAGCAGGGTGGTGCGGTGCATGGTGGGAGCTCCTTGGGGTGTCCCTGCAATGCACCGCACTGCGGCTGCGTTGTCTCTAGGAAAACGTGCAAATGAAACGGAGTCAGCTGACCACGGTGGCCTCATCTTCGTTCCGGAATTGCGCTCCCGGCTAACCGTCGACATTGGCGTTTGAGGTGCGCTCCTTCACTTCCTGGAGCCACGCTTCGAAAAAGTCACTCGGTAGGAGATCCTCGGTATTGGTGAAATGAAGGTCATGGCTGAACTTGAGGCTTAGCTTTCCAGTAACGGCGTCGAAGTGCGCCTTTAGCTGGGTAGGAGGCTCCCGATTGTGACCTTCATGAAGCTCAATCAAGCGGTCAAAGTCGTCCAGAAGAAGGTTCAGCAAGGCGAACCCACGGTCATCTGATACATCAAACTGCTGCCCATCCCGGGCGACGGGAGAGTCGTTCAACTCGTGAATCCTGTAGATGCCACTACCTATTTCATAGAAGACGTCTGCAGAGGAAGTACCAGCTTCCGCTGCGCCGTACAGGTACACACCATCCACGCGATTCTCTCCCGTACTCCAGACAAACGCTGAGCATGGATTCCAGTATTTCCTGCATGGAGCCTTCAAAGGTCTCGCTCATGACATTCCTCGGTGGCAATCGCAACCCTTGAGGCTATTGCGTCCCGGAGCGAAGCGCATCGGGAATAGTTGCAAATCCCAGAAACACCAACGCCCGGGCAAGCCCAGGCGTTCGTGCCCCCTTCATGCTGGTAGCGCGCGTCAGCCGGCCAGTTCGGCCTGCTCGCGCTCGATGCCGTACTTGCGCAGCTTTTCCACCAGGGTGGTGCGGCGCAGGCCGAGCAGCTGGGCGGCGTGGGCGACCACGCCCTGGGTGCGTTCCAGTGCTTCGTTGATCAGGCCCAGTTCGATGTTGGCCATGTGGTTGCGCAGGTCCATGCCTTCGTCGGGCAGGGCGGCCGGTGCCGCCGGGCGATTGACGGCGATGCCGTGCTCCAGCGCCGGCTGGTTGCCGCTGCCGGGCGTGTGGAACGAGAAGCTGCGCAGGTCCAGTCGCTCTTCGTTGGTGGCGGGCTGTGCCGGCGCCGGCGTAGCGACGGCGGCCAGCGCGGCATCGCCACGGTAGCGGGCCGGCAGGTCCTGTACGCGCACCGATCCACCCGGATGCAGCACGGCCAGGCGCTCGACCAGGTTGGTCAGCTCGCGCACGTTGCCCGGCCACTCGTAGCCGGCCAGTGCCTGCAGGGCTTCCGGGGTGAAGCGCACTTCGCCACGACCGGTTCGTGCCAGCTGTGCGGCGATGGTTTCCACCAGCGCCGGCAGGTCTTCGCGGCGCTCGCGCAGGGCGGGCACGTCGATCGGGAACACGTTGAGGCGGTAGAACAGATCCTCGCGGAACTTGCCTTCGGCGATGCGGGTTTCCAGGTCGCGATGGGTCGCGGCCACGACGCGAACATTGCAGCGGATGGTCTGGTTGCCACCGACGCGCTCGAAGCTGCGTTCCTGCAGCACGCGCAGCAGCTTCACCTGCATCGGCAGGCTCATGTCGCCAATTTCGTCCAGCAGCAGGGTGCCGCCTTCGGCCATCTCGAAGCGGCCCTTGCGCGCGGTCAATGCGCCGGTGAAGGCACCCTTTTCGTGACCGAACAGTTCGCTTTCCAGCAGGTCGGCCGGAATGGCGCCGCAGTTGATCGCCACGAACGGGCCATCACGGCGCGGCGAGCGCTGGTGGATGGCGCGCGACACCACTTCCTTGCCGGTGCCGGATTCGCCCAGCACCAGCACGGTGGTGTCGAACGCGGCGACCTGCTCGATCATGGTGCGCAGCGCGGTGACCGCCGGGCCGTTGCCGGTCGGTCCCTGCTCCTGCGCCGCACCGGCCTGGTGCTCGGCATCCAGGCGCTTGAGGCTGGCGCGGCGCAGCAGGGCTTCCATCTGCGCGTGGCGCAGCGGCGTCTCCAGCGGCCAGATGTTGGCTTCGTGCAGGCCGTGCTGCTGCGCGAAGGCTGCGGCATCACCGTCGGCCAGCAGTACCGGCGGTGGCAGGCTGCTGCCGCCCAGCCAGTTGTAGAGTGCGGTGCTGGCGGCGTTGTCGTCTAGGCTGCCGACGATCACTGCCATCCAATCGTTCTGGCGCTGCCGGCCCAGATCGAAGTCGGCCGCGTCGGAGACCCAGCGCGGGTTGAAGTCCATGAACTCCAGCAGGGCAACGGTGCGCTCTGCACGCACGGCGTCGTTGTCCAGCACAAGGATGCGCGATTCGCTCACGACTGTTCCTCCCTGAGGCCTTCCAGGATCGGCATGACTTCCTGGATGTAGGACAGCTTGCTGACGAAATTGTCGGCACCGGCACGCAGCGCGTGCTCGCGGTGCTCGGCGTCGTCGAAGTGGCTGGCGATCACGATGTACGGTGCGTCGTCCTGCGACTTGATCAGGCGGGTGGCCTGCAGGCCGCCCATCTCAGGCATTGCCAGATCCATCAATACGACCTGCGGGCGCAACGTTTCCGAACGCTCGATCGCTTCCAGGCCGTTGCCGGCGCTGCCGACGATCTGCAGCCAGTCGATCTTGCGGAAGTGGCGCATTGCCGCGTTGATGAAGCCCTCGTGGTCATCGACCAGCAGGACGGTAAGCTTGTTCATGTGCAACATCCTTTTCAGCCCACCCGGGCCAGCTGTGGTTGCCTGGCGCCGAGCCGGCGCCGTTCACGGGCCGGGGCGATGTCCAGTTGTTCCCGGTATTTTGCGACGGTTCGGCGGGCAATGTTCACCCCCTGGCGTGACAACAGGCCGGCGATCGCCTCATCGGCCAGTGGCCGACCGGCCGGTTCGGCGTCGATCAGGCGGCGGACCATGGCCTTGACCGCCTGCCCGGAGACGCTGGCGCCTTCCAGTCGGACGGCGAAGAAGTGCTTCAGTTCGAAGGTGCCGCGCGGGGTCTGCAGGAACTTGCCGGTGGTGATGCGCGAGACGGTGGACTCGTGCATGCCGATTTCCTCGGCCACTTCCTTCAGGGTCAGCGGTGCCATGGCTTCCTCGCCACGCACCAGGAACGCGGCCTGGCGCTCGACGATCACCCGCGCGGTGCGCAGCAGGGTGTCGTAGCGCATCGACAGGCCGCGGCTGAACCAGCGCGCTTCCTGCAGCATCTCGCGCAGTGCCGGGGCGGCCTCACTGGTCTCTGCCAGCGCCTGTTCGTACTGGCTGTTGATGGAGACGCGGCGACTGGTGGCCGGGTTCAATGCCACTTTCCACTGGCCATCGGCGTGCCAGGCGACCACATCCGGAACCACAACGGCATTGCGTTCCGGCAGCAGGCTGTCGCCTGGGCGTGGCTGCAGCGACAGGATCAGGCGTACCGCTTCGCGCACATCGTCGATCTCGGCGTCGTGCTGGCGGGCGAGGGCGGGGTAATCATGTGCGGCCAGCGCATCGAGCGCGCCGTCCAGGATGCGCGTGGCCAGGTGGCGGGCAGGCACCGCGCCGTGCAGGCTGCGCAGCTGCGCCTGCAGGCCCTCGCGCAGGTCCTGGGCGGCCATGCCGGCCGGGTCACCGTGCAGCAGCTGCTGGCGGATGGCTTCGACGCCGTCGGCGTCGATGTCGAACTGGGCGCTGGCCAGCAGCTGCAGCTGGCCCAGTGGCGCCTGCAGGTAGCCAGCCTCGTCGCAGTGGTCCAGCCAGAATGCGGCCACTGCCAGCTGGCGATCATCCATGTCCAGCGACAGGCGCTGCAGCACGCGCAGCTGCGGGTCGGTGGATTCGCCGGCGGCGATGCGCGCCATGCGGTCGTCGTCGCCGTCCTGCCAGCTGGCGCCGGCCACGTCCCACATCGACGACTCCGGCAGCTCGTCGAACGCGGCGGTTTCCAGCGTCGCGGTGGCAACGTCGGTGGCGTCGGCGGCCGGTGCTTCGGGCTCTTCGATTTCCAGCAGGGGATTGGAGTCCAGCAGGCGCTGGATTTCCTGTTCCAGGTGCAGGCCATCAAGCTGCAGCAGCCGGATCGACTGCAGCAGCTGCGGGGTGAGGTGAAGTTGTTGGCCCAGCTGGGTCGAGAGTGCAGCCTTCATCGTGGTTCCCCGGCGCCGCTCCCCGGCGCCTTGTGGAACGCATCTTGCTTTTGATCCGGCGGTGGCGGAATCGGGGGGTTCCTGAGGAGCTTCGTGAATTTCCTTACGGCGTGTAGGGGTATTCCCTACAGTGGTGCGGAATGTTGACGATGATCGCTGCTAAGTTGCTGATTTCCGGTGCAAGGCCGGGATTGATCGGGCTGCACCGTGTACGGATTCCTGTCGGGGAGTGTCGGGATGACGGGAATTCGACGCCGGGTGCGGGTTGGCTGCGTCGGCTGTCGATAGAGACGATCACCGGTAGAGTCGACTGTCAGTCGACTGCTCTCCGATCAGACCAAGGAAAAGTTCCGCGCTCCGCGCGCAAGTCGACTGACAGTCGACTCTACCAACAGCCAACTCTACCCAGCCATCGCTTCGTCACGCCGAGGCTGGCGCTTACTCCAGCTCGTGCTGATGGCGCGCGGCCAGCAGCAGCAGATCGTTGGCGCGACGGCAGCCCAGTGACTCCATCATGCGTGCGCGGTGGGTTTCCACTGTCTTGACGCTGATGCCGAGGTCGGCGGCGATTTCCTTGTTGCTCTCACCCTTGCCGATGCGGCGCAGGATCTCGCGCTGGCGCGGCGACAGCGCGGCGATGCCGGTGGGCTTCTCGCGGCCCAGCATCGGTGCCAGCATCTTGGCGGAGATCTGCGGGCTCAGGAACACCTGGCCGGCGTGTGCGGCGCGCAGCGCCAGTTCCAACTCCTGCGGTGCTGCATCCTTGACCACGAACCCGACCGCGCCCCGATCCAGGGCATCGCGCACGTGAGCGGCATCGTCGTGCATGGTCATCATCACCACCCGGGTACCGGGCGCGCGCAGCCGGATATCGCTGAGCGCTTCCAGACCCGTACGGCCAGGCAATGACAGGTCCATCAGGACCACGTCCGGGGCGTGCTGCAGGGCCAGCTGCAGCGCCTGTTCGGCGTTGCTGGCCTCTGCAACCAGCTGCACGTCGGCAAACCCCTGCAGCAGCCGCGCCAGGCCGGCGCGGACCAGGGTGTGATCGTCGACGATGAGAACTCGCACAGGCACGCAGCAGGTCCGTGTAGGGGAGTCCACCTTAACTTAGCTGAACGGGCGCGCCAAGGCTTGCCCGCCAAGCGTGATGGTGGCAGGTTTCAGCGCGCCCGGCGTGCCTCGGCCACCTGGCGCCGGTGCAGGCGGAACAGGTGGCGCTCCATGGCCATTTCCAGGCCATCGCCAAGGCGCTGGAAGCGCAGCCACAGATAGTGGCCGCCGCCGCCATCGGCCGCTTCGGCAATCACTTCCACCGGCAGGTCGATATGGTCGGGCAGCCAATCACTGGGCTGCAGACGGACCAGGCCCGCCTGGCCGGGGCTGGCGCCACTGCGCGGGCCCAGTTGCAGGCGGATGCCACGGCGCGACCAGCGCACCGGGCGCAGGGTCAGTTCCTGGCCCTGCTGGCGGACCAGGCGGCCAAGCAGCACCATCGCCAGATCCAGCTTCGCCTCCAGCCGCTGCAATTGCAGGCTGGCTTCATTGCGGTCGTCATGCTCGTCAACGCGGCTGTCTTCAACCAGCGCCAGGCTGCGCAGCAGGCCCTCGGCACTGCCGGTACGGCCGGTGCCACTGCCTGCCTGGAATTCGGCGGGCAGTGCCAGCTCGCAGCTGAGCGTTTCGTCGAACAGCTCGCTTTCGGCGGGATGGTGCAGCGACGTTGTCGGCAGTTGGGTCATGCCAGCGATTCTGCCTGCAGGTAGGCATGGGCCGCGCGAAGAGAGCGCTGGCCGTCATTCATCAGTGCTGCCACCGCATCGCGACGCTGGCGCAGCAGGCCCAGCAGGTTCTGCTGGCGCTCGAACAGCGCACTGAGTGGTGCGTGGTCGTCCGAGGTCAGCGGCTGGCTGAGCAGGGCATGCAGCGTGCTGTCGTGACCGTCTAGCAGGCTGTCGGCCTGGTCGAGGGCGTCTTCGCCCAGGGCCTTTTCGAAGGCGTCCAGCTGGGTGTGCAGTTCGTGCAGGCTCATGGCGCCACCGCGGCCGGGCGGCGCTGTTCCTGCGGGATTGCATTCCAGGCGCTGTCGATCTCGCCCAGCAACTGCAGGGATTCATCGAGGGCGGCACGGTCGTTGTGCAGGTTGGCCTCGGTCAGGCGCTGCAGCACGTAGTCGTAGAGTGCCGACAGGTTCCCGGCGATTTCACCGCCAGCCTCATGATCCAGCGAGCCATTGAGGTGGCCGACGATCGCGCAGACCTCGCCGATCGCCTTGCCCTTGCCGGCCTGGTCGCCACGCTCGAGGCTGGCCAGGGCGCGCCGCACGCGCTCCAGCGCGCCGGCCAGCAGCATCGCCACCAGCTTGTGCGGATCGGCATCGGCGACCGCACTGGTCACTCCCACCTGGCGGTACTGCTCGGCATATTGACGGCTGGAACCGTACATTCGTGATTCTCCTTGCGCGGGGTGCCGCCGGCAGGTCGTGGGGACCGCTTCCGGCGGTGCGGCGTTGATTGCTGTTGCGTCCGTTATCGGTGCGTTACACGCCAAACTTGAGCGTTGCACGCCGTCCTTTAGCGGTTCAGCTGTGCCAGCTGCTGCTGCAGCGACGTATTGCTCTGCTGCAGCTTGCCCATCAGGCTGTCCAGCGCGATGAACTGCTTCTTGTAGCGCTCCTCCACGTTCTTCATGCGCGTGTCGAGGTCCTTGCGGCGCTTGTCGATGTTGTCCAGCGTGGTGTTGAGGCCCTTGGTGCGGGCGACGAATGCGCCTTCCTTGCCGACCGTGGTGCTGACGTAGCCGTCGACCATGGTGTAGAGCGTGCCGGCACCGCCGGTGTCACCGGTGATTGCCGAGCGGATCTTCTCGGGCTGACTGGCCAGCGCGGCGGCAAACTTGGTGGCGTCCAGCACCAGGCTGCCGTCGGCGTTGGGGTAGCCACGCGTCTGCAGTCCCAGCGTTTTCGGGTCCAGGCCATCGGCGGACAGTTCCTTCAGCACGCCCGACATCACCGAGCGCAACTGGCTGGAGGCACCACGCATCTGCGCGTCGCCGGTCAGCGTGGCGGCTTCCTTGGTCTTGGCGTCGTACTTGGTCTCGGTGTTGATCGCCGCGATTGCTGCGTTGTAGGCGGTCACGAACTCCTGCATCACCTTGGTGGCTGCAGTGGTATCGGTGCTGATCACGACGGTGCTCTTGCCCTTGACCTTGAGGTTCAGGGTCAACCCCGGCACGGCGTCGGCCACGGTGTTGCTGGCGCTGACCACCGTGACGCCATCGATGGTCAGCTCGGCATCGGCTGCCGCGGTGTTTTCCTGGAGGCTGCCCACCAGTGCGGTCAGTTTCGGGTCGCTGCCGCCGTATTCGAGCTTGATGGCATTGGCGGCGCCGGTCTTTTCCTGGGCGATCGACAGGTACTGGTTGTCGCCCGAGGCGATCAGGGTCGCCTGCACGCCTTCCTTCCGGCCTGCGGCGTCGATCTTGTTGCGCACGGTGGTCAGCGTATCGCCGGCTTCCACCTCGACCTTCATCGTCTTTGCCTTGTCGCCAACGCCAACGGTCAGCGTCAAGGTTCCGGCGCCGAAGGTGTCGGTCTTC
Organism: Stenotrophomonas sp. YJH_SMC_25; assembly: GCF_059369595.1. NCBI lineage: Bacteria > Pseudomonadati > Pseudomonadota > Gammaproteobacteria > Lysobacterales > Lysobacteraceae > Stenotrophomonas > Stenotrophomonas sp. YJH_SMC_25. The sequence continues at coordinate 42,660 of NZ_JCAFSV010000022.1, forward strand.
CCTACCGAGGTATTGGCAATCAGCTTGTGTGCGGTGGCAAGGGATTTCACCTCCACCTGGTGGGTGCCATTGGAGGCCGCTGCCTTGGTCGTGCCCAGGTCGTACAGTGCCACCGAGGCCGTCAGCACGTCGTCGGTGTTGGCGGGTTGCGCCTTGCCGGTGGCGGTCACGGTGCGGGTATCGAAGGCGGTGGTGGCCTTCAGTGCGGTCAGCGCGGTCTTCAGCTTGTCGAAGGCTGAAGTGACAGTGCCGATCGACGACAGCTGCATCTTGGCCTTGGACTGCTGCAGGTTCAGCGCGTTGTCGGCGGGCTTGCGGTCGGCTGCGACCAGCTGGTTGACGATGTCCGAGATGTTGAGCCCCGAGCCAATGCCACCGTATCCAAAGCTTGCCATGTGATTCTCCTGGTATCCGGGCCTGGCCGTCGTGCGGTGGCCCGTCGTCAACGAAAATAGCGGCCTGCGCCGCTGGGTCTTGAGGACTTCGTTGATGCACGTGCCGTGCCAATGGTCTGGCGCAGGTTCTGGCACGCGGGTTGCAGGAGGGCTGGGGCAGGGTGCGGGTAGGTTCACCGCGGGCTGCCGGGAGTCTGCAAAAAGCCCTCCCCCAATGCAGGGGAGGGATCAGGCTACTGACAATCGGGGGGAGACGAAGCCGCCCGGTACGTACAGTCAAAGGTACAGCGCTGAAAGAGAGGTCCGCAGGAGCGGGCGATGCCAAGCCGGTTCGGGAGTGATCCCGGGCCGGGCATGGCCCGCGCCTTCGTGCATCGTGGCTTCCCGGTTGCCGCTACCGTCGGTTCGACCCGACGGTAGCGGCGCCTTCTTGCCGTGGATCAGCGCAGCAGGCTGAGCACGCCCTGCGGCACCTGGTTGGCCTGGGCCAGCATGGCCGTACCGGCCTGCTGCAGGATCTGGGTGCGGGTCAGCTCTGCGGTTTCCTTGGCGAAGTCGGTGTCCTTGATGCGGCTGCGCGACGCCGACAGGTTTTCCGACGAGGTCTGCAGGTTGGCGACGACCGAGGTGAAGCGGTTCTGGATCGCACCGAGGTCAGCGCGGGTGCTGTTGATCGCACCCAGGGCCTTGTCGACCACTTCCATCGCCTGCTGTGCACCCTTCACGGTGGACACGTCGATCTTGTCGGCGAAGCTCTTGGCCACTGCGGTGGTGCTGGCGGTGATGTCGCCCGGGCCGGTGGCGATGCCGGTCCAGGTGCCGGTTTCCACGGCGATACCGAGGAAGGCGCCATTCTTGTCGACGCTGTCCTTGACCGAGCTCAGGTTGATCTTGCCACCACCGGCAGCGTCGACCTCGGCCAGGACGCCGGTCTCACCGATCTTGGCATTGATCGCAGCGACCATGGCCTTGGTGGCGGCGTCCTGGGTCTTGGTGCCATCGGCACCGCCCTGGGCGGCCACGTCGATGTCGGCGATGCTGATTGCCGAACCTGCGCCGTTGGTGATGGTCATGCCGCTGACCTTCACGCCGGTTGCGCCGTCTGTCGGAGCGGCGATGGTGAAGCTGACCGAATCGAACATCGCACCACCCAAGGCATTGGCCTTGGCATCGATGGTCTTGTCGATGGCAATGGCCTGGCCCGCATTGGCGCCGACCTGGAACAGCTGGCTGGAGAACGAGCCGTCCAGCAGCTTGGTGCCGTTGAAGTCCGACTGCTTGGCGACGCGGTCGATTTCGCTGACCAGCTGGGTCACTTCGGCCTGCAGCGCCTTGCGGTCGCTGGCGGAGTTGGTGGCGTTGGACGCCTGCACCGACAGCTCGCGGACGCGCTGCAGGTTGTTGCCGATTTCGGTCAGCGAACCTTCGGCGACCTGGGCCAGCGAGATGCCGTCGTTGGCATTGCGGATGGCGACGTCGGTACCGCGGATCTGCGTGCCGAAGCGCTCGGAGATCGCCAGACCGGCGGCGTCGTCCTTGGCGCTGTTGATGCGCGAACCGGAGGACAGGCGCTGGATGGTGGTGGCCAGCGAGCTGCCGCTGGTGCTCAGGTTACGCTGAGCA
>NZ_JCAFSV010000023.1:0-40385 GCF_059369595.1 Stenotrophomonas sp. YJH_SMC_25
GCGGTTCAGGGAGAATCCGGCGTGGGGACCCAAGCTACTTCTCGGTCGCAAGACCTGGATCCACACGGTCGCCCACGCCGGGCTCTCGGCACCCAAGGTGCCAGATTGGCAAGAGATAAGATCCACGCCATGCGTGGATGAGCTTGCCGGGATGGCCAGGGCGCCAGACGCAGAAAGGCCGCCCGGAGGCGGCCTTTCTGTTTTCAAGCAGCCGGCCAGCGGCCGGCTCTACAGCATCGTCTGCCGGAGGCAGTCGATCTTATTTCACCAGCTTGGCGATGGCAGCGCCCAGGTCGCCCGGCGAGCGGACGGTGACAACACCGGCCGCTTCCATGGCGGCGAACTTGCCTTCGGCAGTGCCCTTGCCGCCCGAGGCGATCGCACCGGCGTGGCCCATGCGCTTGCCGGCCGGAGCCGACGCACCGGCGATGAAACCGACGACCGGCTTCTTCACGTGGTTCTTGATGTACTCGGCGCCGGCTTCTTCAGCGTCGCCGCCGATTTCGCCAACCATGATGATGCCTTCGGTCTGCGGGTCTTCGTTGAACAGCTTCAGGCAGTCGACGAAGTTCAGGCCGTTGATCGGGTCACCACCGATGCCGATGCAGGTGGACTGGCCCAGGCCGACTTCGGTGGTCTGCTTGACCGCTTCATAGGTCAGGGTGCCCGAACGCGACACGATGCCGATCTTGCCCGGCTGATGGATGTGGCCCGGCATGATGCCGATCTTGCACTCACCCGGGGTGATGACGCCCGGGCAGTTCGGCCCGATCAGCACGGTGTCCGGATGCGAACGGGTCAGCACGTTCTTGACGCGCAGCATGTCCAGCACCGGGATGCCTTCGGTGATGCAGACGATGACCTTGATGCCGGCAGCAGCGGCTTCCAGGATCGCGTCAGCCGCGTACGGCGGCGGCACGTAGATGACCGAGGCGTTGGCGCCGGTGCTCTGCACGGCGTCGGCAACGGTATTGAAGACCGGCAGGTCGATATGGGTGGTGCCACCCTTGCCCGGGGTCACGCCGCCGACAACCTGGGTGCCGTACTCGATCATCTGAGTGGCGTGGAAGGTGCCCTGCTGGCCGGTGAAGCCCTGCACGATCACCTTGGTGTTCTTGTTGATCAAAACAGACATTGGAATTCCTTGGTGTCGGTATCAGGCGGCGTTCTTGACAGCTTCAACGATCTTCTTGGCGCCATCGTTGATGTTGTCAGCCGGGATGATGGCCATGCCGCTGTCACGCAGCAGCTGCTTGCCTTCTTCCACGTTGGTGCCTTCCAGGCGCACCACGACCGGAACCTTGACGCCCACTTCCTTCACGGCGGCGATGATGCCTTCGGCAATCATGTCGCAGCGGACGATGCCGCCGAAGATGTTGACGAAAATGCCTTCGACCTTGTCCGAGGACAGGATCAGCTTGAAGGCTTCGATGACGCGCTGCTTGTTGGCACCGCCGCCCACGTCCAGGAAGTTCGCCGGCTCGCCGCCGTTGAGCTTGATGACGTCCATGGTGGCCATGGCCAGGCCGGCGCCGTTCACCATGCAGCCGATGTTGCCGTCCATGGTGACGTAGTTGATGTCCAGTTCCGAAGCGATCACTTCGGTCGGATCTTCCTGGGTCTTGTCGCGCATGGCGACCAGGGCCTTCTGGCGGAACGCGGCGTTGTCGTCGCTGTCGAACTTGCCGTCCAGCGCGTACAGGTTGCCGTCGTCCAGGATGGCCAGCGGGTTGATTTCAACCAGGGCCAGGTCCTTTTCGTTGAACAGGCGGTACAGGTTCACCATGATGCTGGCGAACTGGCCGGCCTGCTTGGCGGTCAGGCCCAGCTTGAAGCCGAAATCGCGGCCGTGGTAACCCTGTACGCCTTCGACGAAGTCGACGTTCAGCGAGTGGATCAGCTCCGGAGTTTCAGCGGCGACCTGCTCGATCTCCACGCCGCCTTCCGAAGAGGCGATGTAGGTGATGGTCTTGGTGCCACGGTCGACCAGCACCGACAGGTACAGTTCCTTGACGATCTCGCCGGCGGTGGTCACCAGCACCAGGTTGACCGGCAGTTCAACGCCAGCGGTCTGGTAGGTGGCCATCTTGGTGCCGAGCATCTTGGCCGCAGCGGCCTTCACGTCGTCGGTGGTCTTGCAGAACTTGACGCCGCCAGCCTTGCCGCGGCCGCCAGCGTGGATCTGCGCCTTGACCATCCAGGGGCCCTGGCCCAGGGAGTTGGCAGCGGCAACCGCTTCGTCCGGGGTCGCAGCGACCTTGCCGGCCGGGACCGGGATGCCGTACTCGGCAAGCAGTTGTTTTGACTGGTATTCGTGGAAATTCATGCGTCACCGTGGGAATAGGAACGACCGCACGCAATTCCTCAGGGCCCCGGCGGGGCGCCGGCATGGACCGCGGCGGGCCCACTATTGTGGCCGAGCCGGCGCCGGGGCGCAAAGAAGTCTGTACAAAACGCCAGACGCGGGCAGATTTCCACCGTCATTCAGGCAGTTGCACCCGCGCCGGGGCTGGCCACCGGTGTCCGCACCGGGCCAAATGCGCGATCCGGGCCGCTTCGGCGGCGCCCGGCCGGGGGCCCTATACTGCCCTTTGCAAACGCGACGTGCCGGCCCGGCTTCAGGGGACGTCGGCCAGGTCCGCCGCAGAATCCAGACCCAGGCAGCCAGAAGGGGAGTTCCGGCGTGTCACCCAGTGCTTCATTGATTGACCGCATCGAATCGATTCCGCGGCGTGAACTGTATTTCTTCGCGCTGTACCGGGTGCTGATCGCTACGGTCATTGCCGCCCTGCTCTACAGCCCGTTGTCGGCCATGGTCGGCGAAGCCCACCACCCGCGGCTGGCCGATGTCGTTGCGGTCATCTATCTGGCCCTGTCGCTGCTGGCCCTGGTGGTCGGCCGCAACGAACGCTGGCTGCGCCCGATCGTGGTCAGTGGCGTGCTGGTGGATATCGTGGCTGCCACCCTGCTGTCGCACGCCCTGCCCGGCGCCAGTGCCGGTATCTCGATGTCGCTGCTGTTCAACATCGCCGCCGCCGCCACCCTGCTACCGCTCAGCCTGGGACTGGGCCTGGCGCTGGCCGCCAGCCTGGCCACCGGCGTCGAGTACACCTGGAAGCTGCTGGAAGGCGGCGACCCCACCCGCACCCTCGCCGAACTGGCGATGTTCGCTACCAGCTACCTGGCACTGGCCTTCATCAGCTACCAGGTGGGCAACCGCGCCCGCCGCAACCAGCAGCTGGCCAACCAGCGCGGCGATGAAGTCGCCAACCTGTTCCAGATCAACGAACTGATCATCCGCCGCATGCGCACCGGCGTGCTGGTGGTGGACGCCGACAACCGCATCACCCTGGCCAACGAAGCCGCCTCGATGCTGCTGGGCGACAACGACGGCAACGGCGAAAGCGGGCGCCTGGACCTGGCCAGTGCCGCACCGGAACTGGCGCGCCGGCTGCAGCGCTGGCGCAATGGCTGGGCACAGGACGAACTGCCGCTGCAGCTCAACCCCGACCAGCCGGAAGTGCAGCCACGCTTTGCCCGCCTGCTGGCCGGCAGCGACCTTGCGCTGGTGTTCCTGGACGATTCCAGCGTGGTCTCGCGCCGCGCCGAATCGCTCACTCTGTCGGCCATGGGCCGCTTCTCGGCCAGCCTGGCGCACGAGATCCGCAATCCGCTGGCGGCGATCAACTATGCCGTGCAGCTGCTCGAGGAAGGCACCGGCTTCAACGAAAGCGACCGCCGCCTGCTGCAGATCATCCGCCAGCAGTGCCAGCGCACCAACGGCATCGTCGAGAGCGTGCTGGGCCTGGCACGGCGCGAACGCGCCACGCCCGAGAACGTGGACCTGGTCGCCTTCGTGCGCCGCTTCGTTCTGGAGTACAAGCAGGGCCAGACCCTGGAGACCGACAGCATCGAACCGATCATCAGCGACACATCGGTGATGGCCCAGGTCGACGCCAAGCATCTCTACCAGGTGCTGACCGTGCTGGTGCACAACGCACTGAAGTACGGCCGCATCGGCCAGCAGCCTGCACGGGTGCGGCTGCGCGTGGCCCAGCACGAACGCAGCGCGGTGATCGACGTGATGGACCGTGGCCCGGGTATCCCGGAGAGCGTGGCTGCGCAGCTGTTCCGGCCCTTCTTCACCACGTCCGAGCATGGCACGGGACTGGGCCTGTACATCGCGCGCGAGCTGTGCAGGGCCAACCAGGCCCGCCTGGACTACATCGCGGTGCCGGCCGGTGGCTCCTGCTTCCGCCTGGTGCTGCCCGGTCCACATACGCTGCTGCCGAGCTGATCCCCATTCTGTGCGTCAAACATTTGTCGCTTCCAGCCCCCTCGTTTATCTTTCACGCCCATGAATGAAACCCGCAGCGCCCTCGTCGTCGACGACGAACGCGACATCCGCGAACTGCTGGTGCTGACCCTCGGCCGCATGGGGCTGCGCATCAGTACCGCCGCCAACCTGGCCGAGGCACGTGAGCTGCTGGCCAGCAATCCGTACGACCTGTGCATCACCGACATGCGCCTGCCCGATGGCAACGGCATCGAACTGGTCAGCGAGATCGCCCAGCACTACCCGCGCACGCCGGTGGCGATGATCACCGCATTCGGCAGCATGGATCTCGCCGTGGAGGCACTGAAGGCCGGTGCGTTCGATTTCGTCAGCAAGCCGGTGGACATCTCGGTGCTGCGCGGACTGGTCAAGCACGCGCTGGAACTCAACAACGCCGAGCGCCCCGCACCGGGCCCCAACGCCGAACAGGGCGGACGCCTGCTGGGCCACTCGCAGGCCATGGATGTGCTGCGCACCACCATCGGCAAGGTCGCGCGCAGCCAGGCGCCGGTCTACATCCTCGGCGAGTCGGGCGTCGGCAAGGAGCTGGTTGCACGCACCATCCATGCCCAGGGCGCGCGCGCGGCCGGCCCGTTCGTGCCGGTCAACTGCGGCGCCATTCCCGGCGAGCTGATGGAGAGCGAATTCTTCGGCCACCGCAAGGGCAGTTTCAGCGGCGCACACGCTGACAAGCCTGGCCTGTTCCAGGCTGCGCACGGCGGCACCCTGTTCCTGGACGAAGTGGCTGAACTGCCGCTGCAGATGCAGGTGAAGCTGCTGCGCGCGATCCAGGAAAAGTCGGTGCGCGCGGTGGGCGCGGCCACCGAGGAGCCGGTGGATGTCCGCATCCTCTCGGCCACCCATAAGGACCTGGCCGAGCTGGTCGAGGACGGGCGCTTCCGCCACGACCTGTACTACCGCATCAACGTGATCGAACTGAAGGTGCCGCCACTGCGCGAACGCCGCCAGGACCTGCCCGAACTGGCCGCCGCCGTGCTGGCCCGCCTGGCCCGCAGCCACGGCCGCGCCACCCCGCTGCTGGCGCCCTCGGCGCTGGAAGCCCTGGCGCAGTACGCGTTCCCGGGCAATGTGCGCGAGCTGGAGAACATCCTGGAACGTGCGCTGGCCCTGGCCGAGGAAGACTGCATCGGCGCCGATGACCTGCGCCTGCCACAGCACGCGCCGCGTGCTCCCGGCAGTGCGGCGCCCGCCGAAGCGGTGGCCGACCTGCAGCCGGGCAGCGCTGCCCTGCCCTCCTACATCGAGCAGCTCGAGCGCAGCGCCATCCAGCGTGCGCTGGAAGAGAACCGCTGGAACAAGACCCGTACCGCCGCGCAGCTGGGCATTACCTTCCGTGCGCTGCGCTACAAGCTGAAGAAGCTGGGGATGGAGTAAACCCGGGGGCCGGATCCCTTTCCAAAGGAAAGGGCTCTGACCCGGCGCGTACGACCGAACTGGTAGTGCCGGCCGCTGGCCGGCAACCCCATGCATCGCGTCATCCACGCATGGCGTGGATCTACCTCAATCCTTGGTGACGCGGTTGATCTCGGCCAAGCTGGTAATGCCCGCCGCCGCCTTCTTCAATGCCGACTGGCGCAGGTCATTCACCCCGATCTGCTGCGCCGCCTCGGCAATCTGCAGCGCATTGCCACCGGCCAGCACGATGGTGGCGATCTCATCGGTCATCGGCATGACCTGGTAGACGCCGGTCCGGCCCTTGTAGCCCTCGGTGCATTCGTCGCAGCCCACGGCCTCGTACAGCTCGATGCCCGCATCCAGCTGCGCCTGGGTGAAGCCTTCGGCCAGCAGCGCATGTTCGGGCAGGCTGGACGGTCGCTTGCAGTTGCCGCACAGGCGACGCGCCAGGCGCTGGGCGATCACCAGCGTCACCGAGCTGGTGATGTTGTAGGGCGCGATACCCATGTTCATCAGGCGCGCGATGGTCTGCGGCGCATCGTTGGTATGCAGCGTGGACAGCACCATGTGGCCGGTCTGCGCGGCCTTGATCGCGATCTCCGCTGTTTCCAGGTCGCGGATTTCGCCGACCATGATGATGTCCGGGTCCTGTCGCAGGAACGAGCGCAGCGCCGCGGCGAAGGTCATGCCGCGCTTGTTGTTCTGCTGTACCTGGTTGACGCCCGGCAGGCGGATTTCCACCGGGTCTTCGGCGGTGGAGATGTTGCGCGTCTCGTCGTTGAGGATGCCCAGCGCGGTATACAGCGACACCGTCTTGCCCGAACCGGTCGGGCCGGTCACCAGCACCATGCCGTACGGCTTGTGGATGGCATCCAGGAACAGCTTCTGCTGGTCCGGCTCGTAACCCAGCTTGTCGATGCCCAGCTTGGCCGCGCTGCCATCGAGGATACGCAGCACCACCTTCTCGCCGAACAGGGTTGGCAGCGTGCTGACGCGGAAGTCGATCTGCTTGGTCTTGGACAGGTTGAGCTTGATGCGGCCGTCCTGCGGGACGCGCTTCTCGGCGATGTCCAGCTGTGCCATCACCTTCAGGCGCGCGGCGATGCGCTGGTTCAGCTTCACCGGTGCGCGCGCGACCATCTTCAGCAGGCCGTCGATGCGCAGGCGCACGCGGTAATCGTCTTCGTAGGGCTCGAAGTGGATGTCCGATGCGCCCTTGCGGATCGCATCGACCAGCACCTTGTTGACGAACTTCACCACCGGGGTGTCGTCACCCTTGGCATCGATGCCGGAATCGCCGCCGGTGGCGCCGAGATCCTCGTCGCCGGCCGCCACGTCCAGGTTGCCCATGCCATCGTCATCGCCACCCAGAGCATCGCCGAGGGTGTCATGGCTGGCGTGCCACTGTTCCAGCGTGCGCCGGATCTGGTCCTCGTCGACCAGGATCGGCTCGACCACCAGGTTGGTGTGGAACTTGATCTCGTCCAGCGAGTGGGTCGGGTTGCTGGTGCCGACGAACAGCTTGCCACCGCGCTTGAACAGCGGCAGCACGTTGTGCTTGCGCAGCAGCTCCTCGCTGACCAGGCTCATCGCGTTCTGGCTGGCGTCGAAGGTGGACACGTCGAACAGCGGCATGCCGAACTCGACCGCATTGGCGGCGGCCAGCTGCGAGGCATTGACCAGCTTGTTCTGCGCGAACCACGTCGGCAGCGGCTGGCGCGCGGCGGCGGCCTTGGCCATGGCGTCGCGGGCGGTGGCCTCGTCCAGGGCCCCGTCCTGCACCAGGCGACGGGCCAGGCCGGTGATGCCGACAAGATTGGCGGTGGTGACAGCGTTCATATGAATCCTTGGCTCATGGGGTCATGCCATGCCGTGCTTCTTGCACGGACACCGCACGGGGCAGCAGAACCCGCCGCGACCCAATGGCCACCGGCATCGCCAATCCATGAGCAACACTGCCTTGCCCGGCACTCCCGGCCCGGCAGGCACGATCCTGACTCCCCCGGGGATGATAGCCCCGTCAAGGGGCAGCCAGCATCCCATCGGAGCGCTGAAGTGTGATCAGCAGCCGGTCGGGCGATAGCGCGCTTCGAACGCGCTGCCATCGCAGCTCCAGATGCCCTCGGCGGAGCGGCGCAGGATCAGGTCCTTGCCGTCCAGCGCGCTGTGTCCCTTGAGGGTGCAGCTGATGTGGCCGACACCGGAGTCGCTGAGTTCGGCTTCGACGTTCGAGCAGTGGGCGTTCTGGGCGACACCGATGTAGTTCGGCGTGACCAGGCTGGCCGAACGGCCCTCATTGACGAGGATTTCCACCTTGGTCTTGCCTGGTGTGAGATCGGCCAGCGCGGCGGTCAACTGAGTGCGGACGATGTATGGCTGGAACGCCACCGTCGCGATCGCCGCCAGGATGGCGATGATAGCCACCACGATCATCAGTTCGATGAGCGTAAAGCCCTTTTGAATCTGCATGACTCCCCCTGTGTTTTTGCAGCAATCCCCATTGCTGTGTGCTGATCGGACTTTGCCAGCCCGGTCAGCACAAGGCCCGCCGAAGCGGGCCTTGTGTCTTCTTACCAGCGCGCGGTTCGAGCTAAAGCTCTCAACGCGCAGAAGGCTTACTCAATTACTTGCCCTTGGTGCAACCCTTCGGGATGAACTTGTCGTCCATACCCTTAACAACGCAAGCAAAGCCACCCGGGGTGGTGATAGCACCGGTGCCGTCGGTCACGGTATCGGTGTACTGCAGCGCCAGCTGGGCACCGGCACCGATACGGCTGCCCGGCTCACGGATGGTGCAGGTCATGCCGGTATCGGCGACAGCGATGACCGAGCAGGAACCGGTTTCTTCAGCCTGGAAGCCCGCGGTCGCCGGCGTCGGCACACGACCGGCGCTCTTTTCCATCTCGAACTGGGTCTTGTGCGAAGCCAGGTCGGCCAGCGCAGCGGTGACCTTCGACTTGGCGGTGTAGTCCTGGTATGCCGGCAGCGCGATGGCGGCCAGGATGGCGATGATCGCGACGACGATCATCAGTTCGATAAGGGTGAAGCCCTTCTGGTTCTTCATTTGGTACATCCCCAAGATAGTGGTGGTTGAGTTCAGTGCACGGGATCGGACCGGACAGCGCCGGTTGAGCGGGCCCCATGCCCTGCGGGTGGATCAACGCAGGTTGCGTGCCAACCCCGGCACGCCTCCCCCTGGATTTCCCCGCGCCCATGATGGCAGCAATTTCGCGGATGGGAACCCCCCGCTTCCGAATCTGCGATGGACGCGGCAATGTGACGCAGTACGTCACCTTTGGTCGGCACCCGGCACGAAATCGCACGCTGGGCCCCCTGCCAACTGCCCATCCGGCCTTGAACCCGCTACCATCGATGGCTAGTTACCCGCCTGGGGATGGCGGGTCTTGGGGAGCCAACATGTCTGTCAGTCGCAGTGCGATCAAGAAAGAGCCGGTGGCGCGCGCCACCATGGAACTGCAGCCGTTTGTCTGGGTGGGGACCGACAAGCGGGGCGTGAAGATGAAGGGCGAGCAGCTGGCCAAGAACGCCAACCTGCTGCGCGCCGAGCTGCGCCGCCAGGGCATCAACCCGGGCCAGGTCAAGCCCAAGCCGAAGCCGCTGTTCGGCGCCTCCGGCAGCCCGGTCAAGCCCAAGGACATCGCCTTCTTCAGCCGGCAGATGGCCACGATGATGAAATCCGGCGTGCCGATCGTGTCGGCGCTGGACATCATCGCCAGCGGGCACAAGAACCCGCGGATGAAGAAGCTGGTCGACACCATCCGCACCGACATCGAGGGCGGTTCCTCGATGTACGAAGCGGTCAGCAAGCACCCGGTGCAGTTCGACGAGCTGTACCGCAACCTGGTGCGGGCCGGCGAAGGCGCCGGCGTGCTGGAAACCGTGCTGGACACGGTGGCCACCTACAAGGAGAACATCGAAGCGCTGAAGGGCAAGATCAAGAAAGCGCTGTTCTACCCGATCATGGTGGTGGTGGTGGCGATGCTGGTCAGCGGCATCATGCTGGTGTTCGTGGTCCCGCAGTTCGAGGACGTGTTCAAGAGCTTTGGTGCCGAGCTGCCCGCCTTCACCCAGATGGTGGTGAATCTCTCGCGGTTCATGGTGTCGTGGTGGTGGCTGATATTCCTGATCGTGGTGGGCTCCGCTGTCGGTGCGATCATGGCCTACAAGCGCTCGCCGAAGATGCAGCATGCGATGGACCGGTTCGTGCTGAAGGTGCCGGTGATCGGGCAGATCATGCACAACAGCGCCATCGCCCGCTTCTCGCGCACCACTGCGGTGACCTTCAAGGCCGGCGTACCGCTGGTGGAGGCGCTGGGCATCGTGGCCGGTGCTACCGGCAACACCGTGTACGAAGAGGCGGTGCTGCGCATGCGCGACGACGTCTCGGTGGGTTACCCGGTGAACATGTCGATGAAGCAGACCAACCTGTTCCCACACATGGTCATCCAGATGACCGGCATCGGCGAAGAAGCCGGTGCGCTGGACGCCATGCTGTTCAAGGTGGCCGAGTACTATGAGCAGGAGGTCAACAATTCGGTGGATGCCCTGAGCAGCCTGCTGGAACCGATGATCATGGTGTTCATTGGTACCATTGTGGGCGGCATGGTGATTGCCATGTACCTTCCCATCTTCAAACTCGGCGCCGTCGTCGGATAACACATACATGGCTTTTCTCGACCAGCATCCTGGCCTCGGCTACCCCGCCGCGGCCGCCTTCGGACTGCTGCTGGGCAGTTTCCTGAACGTCGTCATCCTGCGCCTGCCCAAGCGGCTGGAATGGCAGTGGAAGCGCGATGCGCGCGAAGTCCTGGAGGAACCGGACTTCTATGAACCGCCCCCACCGGGGATCGTGGTCGAGCCGTCGCACTGCCCGCACTGCAAGCACAAGCTGAGCTGGTACGAGAACATCCCGCTGTTCAGCTGGATCATCCAGGGCGGCAAGTGCCGCCACTGCAAGGCACCGATCTCGCTGCAGTACCCGCTGGTGGAGGCGCTGACCTCGCTGCTGGTGGTGGCCTGCGTCTGGCAGTTCGGCTTCGGCTGGCAGGGTTTCGGCGCCATCGTGCTGACCTGCTTCCTGATCGCGCTGTCCGGCATCGACCTGCGCACCCAGCTGCTGCCCGACCAGCTCACCCTGCCGCTGATGTGGCTGGGGCTGATAGGCAGCATCGACAACCTCTACATGCCGGCCAAGCCCGCCCTGGTGGGCGCGGCGGTGGGCTACCTGTCGCTGTGGACGGTCTGGTGGCTGTTCAAGCAGCTGACCGGCAAGGAAGGCATGGGCCACGGCGATTTCAAGCTGCTGGCGGCCCTGGGTGCCTGGTGTGGCCTGAAGGGCATCCTGCCGATCATCCTGCTGTCCTCGGTGCTGGGCGCCATCATCGGCTCGATCTGGCTGTACAGTCGGGGCCGTGACCGCGCCACGCCCATTCCGTTCGGCCCTTACCTGGCCATTGCTGGCTGGCTGTACTTCATGTGGGGTGCGCCGCTGGTGGAGCAGTACATGGTGATGAGCGGGCTGCGCTGAGGGGAGTCCCCATGAGCCGCTATGTGGTTGGCCTGACCGGCGGCATCGCCGCCGGCAAGAGTGAGGTGACCCGGCGCTTCGAGGCGCTGGGCATCGTGGTGGCCGACGCCGACCTGGCCGCCCGGGCCGTGGTGGCTGCCGACAGCCCGGCGCTGGCCCGTATTGCCGAGCGTTTCGGCGCCGACATGCTGCTGGCCGACGGCAGCCTGGACCGGGCCCGCCTGCGCGCCCACGTCTTTGCCGATCCGGCCGAGCGGACGGCGCTGGAAGCCATCACCCACCCGGCCATCCGCCTGCTGATGCAACAGCAGTGCGAGCAGGCTGAGAGCCCCTATGCGATTGCGGCCATTCCTCTGCTGACCGAGGTGGGCGGGCGGAAGGCCTATCCTTGGCTGGACCGGGTATTGCTGGTGGATGCACCGGAAGCCGTGCAGCACGCCCGGCTGATGCAGCGCGATGGCATTGATGCTGCGCTGGCCGACCGGATGATTGCTGCGCAGGCCAGCCGCGCACAGCGCTTGGCGCTGGCCGATGACGTGGTGGTCAATGATGGGCAGCCGGAGGACCTGCAGGTGCAGGTGGAACAGCTGCATGCGCGGTATCTGGGCTTGGCCGGGGCTTGAGGCCTGGTTGCCGGCCAGCGGCCGGCACTACCGAAGCGCATCCATGCGTGGCGTGGATCTACTGGCCGATTCGATTGCCGGCCAGCGGCCGGCACTACCAAAGCGCATCCATGCGTGACGTGGATCTACTGGCCGATTCGATTGCCGGCCAGCGGCCGGCACTACCAAAGCGCATCCATGCGTGGCGTGGATCTACTCCAGCTGCTGGCGGGCGCCACCCTGCTCCCGCGCGATTTCGGCAGCGTGCAGCAGCTGAATCAGGGTATTCAGGCCGGCAAGCGTGCGGCTGAGACCAGCCATCGTGGCGGCCTGCGCCGGGCTGGCCCCCTGCACATCCAGCCGCTGGCCGTCGGCGGCGTCGCGGCCATCCATGCGCGCCAGCAGGGCGGGCAGCAGGTCCCTGGGGTCATCCAGCAGAACTTCGACCCGCTCGGCGACGTCGGCGGGCAGCAGGTGGGCGGCATCGCCGATCAGGGCGTGCAACTGGGGGAACAGCGCGCGGGTGGACATGGTGAAGCTCCTCGCAGACGGCAGGCAACCTGCAGATGCAAGGTGGCGGACGGTGCGGGTTGGCGTACCGGACAACTCCCAGATGGATGGAAACTCCGGCGGATTCCCGGGAATCCCCACGCACCGCCCGCCATGAAGCGAGCACAGTGCATTGTCCGCGATGCCGCGCGAGGCATCGGAAGTTTTCCATCTGACAGTTGATTTCAGGACGCCAATCCCGGCCAAGGCACCTACCCCGGCCAGGTCATCAGGCCATCGCCGCGCACGGCAATCTGTAAGGAAATTCCCAAGTGCGGCGCGGGCTTGCGAATGCGTGCGTTGGAACACGCGCAGGACGCGGCAGCGATCACGGTGGTGTCGTGTCGGGCCTGTGATGCAATGTCCGCGTGCAGGGGATTCAGTGTCACAAGCGACACAGGGCGTGATGCAAGGTCGGCAGGGTCCGTGCCGACCAAGGTCGGCACCCACCAAAGCAGGGCTGCTTACAACGGCTTCGGCGAGAACGTCAGGGTGGCGATCACGCCACGCTCGCCACCGGGGCGCACGCTCACCTGCCAGCCGTACAGGTCGCACAGACGGCTGACGATCGACAGGCCGATGCCGCCGCCCTGCGAATGACCGGCGTGCGTGCCGCGGTAGCCACGCTGGAACAGCTTGGCCGCGTCTTCCTCGCTCAGGCCCGGGCCGCTGTCGGTCACCGACACCGAATTGGCGCCCACGAAGACGCGTACTTCGCCATCCTGTGAGTACTTCACCGCGTTGCCGATCAGGTTGCCCAGCGCCACCGACAGCGCCGCCTCGGGTGCATCGATCACCAGGTTGCGCTCGCCTTCCAGCAGCAGCTCCAGCGGCTTGCCACCCAGCTGCGCGCGGTGCGCATCCAGCAGCTGCTCGGCCACGCGGGCCACGTTGCTGGTGCCCTGCCCGCGCTCGTTGCGCGACAGCAGCAGCAGTGCGCCGATCAGGTCGCTGCACTGCTGCTCGGCACGCTGGATACGCTGCAGGCGCTGCAGCACCTTCTCGTCCAGGCCGGGCCGGGTCAGCAGCAGCTCGGTGGCACCGCGGATCACTGCCAGCGGCGTGCGCAGTTCATGGCTGACGTCTGCATTGAACTCGCGATCGCGCTGCACCACTTCGGTCAGCCGCGAGGAATAGTCGTCCAGCGCCTGTGCCAGCTGCCCCACCTCGTCATCGGGAAAGCGCGGCGCCAAGGGCTCGGGCTCACTGGTACCGCCGCGGTACGCACGCAGCCGCGCGGCCAGGTCCGACACCGGCTTCATCACCTTCGACGCCGACCACCAGCCCAGCACCAGCGACAGCACGCTGAACACCAGCACCGACAACACCAGCGCGCGGTTGAGCTGCTTGCCGCCGCGCACGCTGTCGGTCATGTCATAGGCGAGGAAGAACCAGGCGTCGTCGGCCTTGCGTACCGCCAGCTTGTAGGCATACGGCTGCCCCTGCTCGTCGGTGCCACTGAGGTTGTAATTGCCGTTCTGCAAGTCGGCCCACTGCGGCCACGACTCGCGGGCCTTGTCGAACTTGTCAGCCGAGTAGGCGTACGCCCGGATCTGCTGCACGGGCACTGCCGGATTGCGCCCCGGATGCTCGTAGAAGCGCCGCGCATACTCTTCGATGTTGTGGTTGATCACGTCTTCCACCAACTGGTTTTCCACCCGCATGCGGGCCCAGTTGGTGGCGAACGCGAACAGTGTCGTCAGGCAGAAGCCCAACAACACGAACGAGACGATGATGCGGCTGCGCAGGCGCCGCCGGTATGGCGTGCGCCGGCGCTCCCCCTTGGCTGCCACGGAATCAGGCTTCCGGGGTGGCGATGCGGTATCCGATGCCATGGCGGGTCTGGATCAGCGGCACTTCAAACGGCTTGTCGACCACCGCACGCAGGCCATGGATATGCACGCGCAGCGAATCCGAATCGGGCAGTTCCTCGCCCCACACGCGGGTTTCCAGCTCCTGGCGGGTCACCACCGCCGGTGCCGCTTCCATCAGCGCCTGCAGGATCTTCAGCGCGGTCGGGTTGAGCTGCAGCAGCTTGCCCTGGCGGCGCACTTCCAGCGTATCCAGGTTGTATTCCAGGTCGCCGGTTTCCAGCACGCGGGTCTGCACGCCCTTGCCGCGGCGCGACAGGGCGTTCAGACGCACTTCCACTTCCTGCAGCGCGAACGGCTTGATCAGGTAGTCATCGGCACCGGAATCGAAGCCGGCCAGCTTGTTGTCCAGCGAATCGCGGGCCGTCAGCATCAGCACCGGGGTCTGCTTGCGCGCTTCATTGCGCAGTTTGCGGCAGACTTCGATGCCGTCCATGCCTGGCAGGTTGAGATCCAGCACGATCGCGTCGAACTCGTGCACCACGGCCAGATGCAGGCCGGTGACCCCGTCAGCCGCGAAGTCCACCGTATGCCCCCGGTCCTCCAGATAGTCGCCCAGGTTGGCCGCAATGTCGCTGTTGTCTTCGATTACCAGGATTCTCACTGTCACCTCTAATTGACTGTACTGCCGGCGCGCATGACCTGCCTCATGTCCTGCTGTGCCCGTTCCTTCTGCCGAGCGCGCTCGGCAACGGTCATGCACTGCGTCGTGGTCCGGTTGGAACCGATGGGCTTTTCACGTTGGCATATTAGACGACTATCTTCACGCGCCTGTGTCAAAACCGTGTTCACGACCTGCTGATCGTTGAAGACCTGGGTTTGCACCGGTTCAGGCATGGAATCGCGTGCCGGGTACTGCTCCACCGCTGCGCGCATGCGTGCCAGGGCGTCGTTGACGCGGGTGCGCTCGTCCTGCTTGAGTTCCGAATAGGTTTCGCCGTCCTTGAGCTCCACCTCGATACGCGCGATCTGCTGCTGCAGCGGCTGGCCGGGCACGAACACGTCCTTGCCCCTGGATGCCGATGCGGTACTGACCAGGGCGAGTCCTGACAACAGGACGGCCGACATCAAAGCCTGTTTCATGGCAAACAAATCCTTGTCTGTGGCGAATCCCGACTCTATTCGCACCCCCTTCACGCCAGCAAGTGCCAATGGTCGGGGCAGCGGAAGCCCTACCGCGAGCTGGCAGGGTTGAAGTTGTTGAAGGTGCGCTGGTCGTTCAACAGCGCCTTGCCCTTTTCCTCGATCCGGCGGCGTTCGGCCACTGTCAGGCAGCGGCTTTTGGGCATGTTGCTGCCGGTACTGCGCGTGTGCTGGCAGATCTGCCGGCTGTCCTCGTGGGCGCGGGTGAGCAGGGTGTTGATCCGCTCCTGGTCGTTGAAGACCTCCCCCTGCACCTGCGGCGGCAGTTCCTGCACGCTCTGGTGGCCGCCCATCCGCGCGGTGATCCGGGCCAGCGCTTCGCGCACGGTGCTGCGGTCATCAGCGGAAATCTCGCTGTAATCGCCATCATCCAGGGCTTTTTCGACCTGGCGCACCTGCTCGGTCACCGGCGACTGCCGGTCCATCTGCACAACGGATTTCTCCGGCTTGGCCGCAGCAGATCCGGCCAGGCCCAGCAACAACGCGATCATCGTGATGCGGTACATCGCCAGCCTCCGATCCATCCAGGAACGATGGGGGCCACTCTACGGCCGTCACGCCACCTCCACAAGGGACAGCGGGCAGGCATAAAAAAGACCCAGGCGGTGCCCCCGCCTGGGTCTGAAGTTGTATCCCGATACCGATCCTGCTGAGAGGCAGAGCTGCGGTTCGCTGAAGCCTACGCGCGGGCCGATTAAAGGCTTGTTAAAGCCGGCCTCATCCGCCCGTGAGAATCTCAAGCCGCTGAATAATCAGGGTTTTTTAAGCTTCTCGACGTGCTCGATGATGCGCGTGGCCACGTCCACCCCGCACGCAGCCTCGATCCCTTCCAGCCCCGGCGTTGAATTGACCTCCAGCACCAGCGGGCCGCGCGCGGAGCGGATCAGGTCCACCCCGCACACCGACAGTCCCAGTGCCTTGGCCGACCGCACCGCCACCTGCTGCTCGGCACGGCTGGCCTTGGCCGCCACCGCCGTACCCCCGGCATGCAGGTTGGAGCGGAAGTCACCTTCCGGCGCCTGCCGCTGCATCGAGGCAACCACCTGGTCACCGACCACGAAGCAGCGCAGATCGGCGCCCTTGGCCTCGCCGATGAATTCCTGCATCAGGAAATTGGCGTACAACCCGCGCAGGGCCTCGACAATGCCGCGCGAGGCGCTGGCCTTCTCGGTAAGGATCACGCCGCGCCCCTGGGTACCTTCGTTGAGCTTCACCACATGCGGCGGTGGGCCCAGCATGGACAACAGGTCGACGGTGTCGTCGGGGTTGTCGCCGAACACAGTGACCGGCATGTCGATGCCCTTGGCCGCCAGCAGCTGGTGTGCGCGCAGCTTGTCGCGCGAACGCAGGATCGCGTCGGACGGATTCGGGGTGCGTGCACCCATCAGTTCGAACTGGCGCAGCACGGCCGTGCCATAGCGGGTGATCGAGGCACCGATGCGCGGGATGACCATGTCCACGCCGGTCATCGGCCGGCCCTTGTAATGCATCGAAAAGCCATCGGCGGCAATGCGCATGTAGCAGCGCAGCGGATCGAGGATGCGCACGGTGTGGCCGCGCGCGCGCGCCGCCTCGACCAGCCGGCGGGTGGAATACAGGGAACTGTTGCGGGACAGGATGGCGAGCTTCATCGCGGCAGGATCGGGCGGCAGGCGCGCAGCATAGCGCGGGCGTGTGGCGGGTGGATGATGCCCTGCGGCGTGGCTTGCTCAGGCGCAGGCGGCACACTGCGGGGGCAGGCCAGACCGCAAGGAAACCCGATGTCGATCACCGTATTCCCGCGCTTCTCCGAAGTGGATGTACTCGGCCACGTCACCAACACCGCCCTGCCCGTCTGGTTCGAGGAAGGCCGCCAGGAGATCTTCCGGCATTTCAGCCGCGAGGCCAGCATGCGCGACCTGGCACTGATCCTGCGCCGCTACGAGATCGACTTCCTGCAGCAGATACAGGCGGGACACGAAGTGCGCATCGAGACCCGGATCGAGAGCATTGGCCGCTCCTCGCTGTCGATCGTGCAACAGGCGTTCCAGTTCGAGGCCCTGGTAGCCAGCGGGCGCTGCGTGATGGTTCATTTCGACTACACGGCCAACGCCTCGCGCGAGATCGATGCGGAGCAGCGCCAGGCGTTGTCGGGGCTGTTCACCGAGGAATATGCACAGTCGCTGCGGGAAACGAGCGCGCGCGCCGCCGAGGCCTGATCAGCGCGAGGGAAGGCGCAGCCTGAAGCGCCCATCACGGGCGCGCAGCGCCAACCCGGTTTCACGCCATTCCACAGGCAGCTCCAAGGCTGTGTGGCGCGTGGGGTTTCGATGGACGGCATCGGACTCCCAGCGTTCCTCATAGGCTTCGCACTGCAGTGTGCCGTCATCGTCAGCATCGATCACATTGATCCAGGCCATGCTCCGGGCCTTGCCGAAGCCCCCCATCGCATGACGGGCAAAGGCTTGCCAACGACCCTGCCAGCAGACAAGCCACACGCCCTCGATGGGTCGCAGGTTCTCATCAAGCACACTGCCGGCCACCACCAGGCAGCGTCCCGACGGGCTCGCGATCACGGTCTCCAGATCACAGGCATGGCGACCACTGGAGGTCTCGTCAAGGTAAAGGGCATACGGGCAGATGCACGCGAACAGGGCCGGATGCGCAGTCACGCGCAGATCATCGGGAAGCAGCGGGACCGCGCGCAGCACCCGGGCATCAGGCAGGACGTGCCTCAGCTCCCGCGGCAATCCGGCGGCCAGCGCCGGATGTCCGTGCTCCAACCATAGGCCTCGGCAGGAATGCAGCTGGGTCACGCCGCCGGACTGGCTGCGCAGCCACGACGCCGCCCCCGCCTCCCCATCGGTCTGCAGGCGCTCGCCCAGCTGCTGCCGGAACTGGCCGGGATCAGCCGCAAGCACCTGCACCGTCTTTTGGCGCTCGTCGTAGACGATCACTGCTTCGCATCGATCAACATACCCGCTGGCCAGGCGCAGCGCGCCTCCCGGCAGGTCCTGCCATTCACCACTGGCATCACGACTGCCTCCAGTGGATACGCCTTCGACGATGGCGCCATCGCGCAGCATCTGCGTGCTGTACGCCGGTCCGCCCATGCCCAGCTCGCCCCAATCCAACAGCACATCATGTGCGGGCGGCCGTTCGGCAAAGGGCTTCATCGATTGCGAGCGCAGTCGTGAACCGCCCACGGCATTGCCGACCAGATCGATTCGCTGCAGCGCGCCCCCCAACGCAAGGCACACGGCAAGGCCGGCAATCACTCCCAAAGGCGACCACCAGGCCACACAGACGGCGACCAGGGCCAGGAACGGCAACCACTGGGTGTAGCGCCGCAGGGCGGTTCGATCAAGGGACATGCGGATGAGAGAGGCGCCCCAGCGAACCGTCGACGTCTTCAATGCCGATCCGATCGATTGCGGCCGATGCCGGTTCAAGCATCCTGCGCTCCTGGAACTGCGCCAAATCGATTCTCTTCCTCGCTCCCGGGAAGCAGCATGACCGGAAAGAGGACGAACACCCCCAAGGGAATGAACGCGATCACGGTGTACCAGCCTGACTCGTCGATGTCGTGCAATCTCCTCACGGTCAGGGCCAGCATCGGAGGCAGGAAGACGAAGACAGCGCAGACGGTCATGACCCATCCCACCTTCCACAGGATCTCGGACGTTTCCCAATCCAACGACAGGTACCCGACCAGCCAGTAACCGCGATCCATCACGCTGTAGCTCACCGCCATCACGAACCCGGCCAGCAGCGAATACGACCAGAACTCCCGCCGGTCGGATCGTCCGGAAAAATCAAAGCATCGCCTGATGGGCACAAGTGCAGCGATCATTCACGCTCCGGGCAACGGATGTTGGGCGTCAACAGCTGACGATCTTCTAGCATTGCGAAGCCAAGCATCAACTGAACCCCGCAGCTCGACCGGGCCCGGGAGGCCACAGCAGCCGCAGCTGCAGCGGGGCAGTTCCTGTCCTGCAGGCTCTGCGCAAGGATGCATTCGGACTCGACCGATCCGGCCAAGGGATGTTTGCGAAGCGACGTCCAGCCCTGGCATTCACCGGGCATCTCGACCGGGATCCATGCGCGGAAAAGCGGGGTTCGGATATCGCGGAGCGTCTGCCTGATGCAGACCGCTGGAGACATGGAGCGGGCGATGGGAATCGAACCCACGTCAGTAGCTTGGGAAGCTACAGCTCTACCATTGAGCTACGCCCGCGTTGCGGTGGGAAGTCTATGCGCTGGGCCCCGTGTTGCGCAATGGTGCCCATCGCATCAGGCCGGGGGTCAAAGCCCTCTCGTTGCCGAGAGGGCCGGCCCCGCCTGGTTTCTGCTTAGAAGGTGCCGCTGAAGTTGGCGAACAGCGTTGCGTCCTGGGCACGCTTCTGCCCGGCCGAAGCGCTCAGGCCGAAGTTGCTCTGCAGCCCGAACAGTTCGGTGCGGGCGCCCAGCACGACGGTCGCGTAGTCCTTGTCGAACTTCAGGCCCGGCACACGGTAGCTGCCCAGTTCCGGCAGGGTCTGCAGCCACGCGCTGCCCTGCTTGGTATCTTCGAACTCATGGTCGTAGGTCAGCTGCGCGTACGGCTTGAGGGTGCCGCCATCGAAGCGGGCCTGCCAACCGATGCGACCAACGGTCGAATCAACGTTCTGGCGGTCGTAGCCCAGCGCGGTGGCCAGGGTGCCGGCCGCAGCGCTTTCGGTGTAACCATCGATCTTCACCTTTTGCCAGATCACCGAAGCGATCGGGCCGTGGCGGAAGCCGCCTTCGGTGCCGAACTCGTAACCGGCGTTCAGGGCGGCGGTCAGGTTGCTGCCGTCCGGCGAACCACCGTGCTCGCGGGTGGCCGGGCCGAGCTGGACCTTGCGGTTCACGTCATACGACAGCCAGGTGTAGCTGACCTGGCCGTTCACCCAGATGCGATCGCCGTACCAGCCGGCGAACAGACCGGCGGTGGTGTCCTTCTGGGTGAAATCGCCACGGCTGTTGCCGAAGTCGGCGTTGAGGCGGCCGAAGCCGGCGAAGCCGCCGACCACCATGCCGTCGCGCGCCCAGTCGATGCCGAACAGGCCGGCCGGCGCCAGGCCGTCGTACAGATCCGCGTGGTCGTAGCGCTGCAGGTCACCGCGGACGCCGCCCCACCAGGACAGGCCGTCGGCCGGACGACCGCCCAGGTGCATGCTGACCTGATCGGCACGCGAACGACCGATGGTCTGCGCCGAGTGGCTCAGCACCTGCTGCAGGCGCGGGGCTTCCAGCACCGAGACCGCGTACTGGCCCAGCAGCTGGTGGCCCGCCGTGGTCGGATGCACGCCATCGGCGAACAGATAGGTGTTGGCCGCATCCGGGCTGACGTAGCTGGTCGGATTGCAGGTCAGGATGCTCTGGGTCGAATTGGCCGGATCGATCTTGCAGGCGGTGCTGGTGACGTTGGTGAAGCCGTACATGGCCGGATTGGCGGCGACTTCGCCCAGCACGGTGAAGGTATCGAGCGGGATGAACTCGATGCCGGCCTGCTTCAGGCCACCATAAAGAGCCTTGTTGTAGCCGGCTGACAGCGCGGTGGCGGTGGCCGCGTTCGGGCCGCGGAAGGCCGGGGTCAGGCCGACGTTCGGCAGGTTCGGCACCAGCACGTACTGCGCACCGGCCTGCTTCAGCGCACCCACCAGAGCGATCTGGTCGGTGACGGCGGCGCCGATGATGGCCTGTGCCTGCGTCGGCGCAGCTGCGGCGGCGAACAGGTCATTGGCGCCGCCCCACACCGTGTACAGGACATTGCCGTCAGCCTTGCCGCCGTTGGCGGCCAGATAACGGGCCGCCTGCGACTTCAGCGAGGGGATAGTCCCCATTGCGCTCGGCACGTCCACGCCAACGCGGGCACCACCGACCGCGTAATTGTCACCGTTCTGGCCGTTGCCATTGGCGGCGCCATTGAGGCCATAGTAGTTGGCGACCTGCTGCGACCACACCCAGCCCGGGTTGGTGGTGAACTGGCCGGTCACCGGACGCACATCAGCCGGCAGCAGCGGGCGGAAATAGCCGGCATCGGTCAGGCTGTCGCCGAAGAACACGGCCTTGGAATACGGGGATTCGCCTGCCATGGCCGGAAGCGCGGCCAGCGCGATCGCGGCCGCCATCAGGGTGCGGATCGGGCGTTTGCTGAGCAGCATGAAAAAACTCCTGTGGGGATATCGTTGAGGACCCGGCGGACGTACGCCGGCGCACGGTGAATGGTTTCACTGCGCCGCGTTTTGCTCACGCTGCGCCGCCGCATGGATTGTCGCCCGATCGCCGGGAAACCTGCTGTGCCGGAGCTGGCGCCCCGTTCAATTTGCAAGTGTTCCGATCCCGGCGGGCTATCGGCGACAATGCACGGATGAACATCCAGCTCAATGGCGAACCCCGCGCCCTGCCCGCTTCGGCAACCCTTCACGACCTGCTCGAGGCCGAACAGTTGCTGCAGCGCCGGGTGGCGGTCGAGGTCAACGGCGAGATCGTCAGCCGCAGCCGCCACGGCGAGCACGTCCTGGCCGAAGGCGACGTGGTGGAGATCGTGCACGCGTTGGGCGGGGGCTGAGACCTCCGGGTGGTGCTGGCCGCTGGCCGGCAATCCGACGCTGTCAGGCACCCTGCATTTGCGGGCCAGCGGCCGGCACTACCCTCGCCCTCCTGCGGACAGCACCGCCTTGCGTGATCCCATCTTCAGGCGGATAGGCGATAATCGCGCCATGAACGTTCATGTCTCCCCCGATTCGCTGGTGATCGCCGGCAAGACCTATGGCTCGCGGCTGCTGACCGGCACCGGCAAGTTCAAGGATCTGGAAGAAACCCGCCTGGCCACCGAGGCCGCGGGCGCCCAGATCGTCACCGTGGCGATCCGCCGCACCAACATCGGGCAGAACCCGGGCGAGCCGAACCTGCTCGACGTGCTGCCGCCGGAGCGCTACACCATCCTGCCCAACACCGCCGGCTGCTACACCGCCGAAGACGCCGTGCGCACCTGCCGCCTGGCCCGTGAGCTGCTGGACGGCCATAACCTGACCAAGCTGGAAGTGCTGGGCGACCAGAAGTCGCTGTACCCGGACGTGGTGCAGACCCTCAAGGCTGCCGAGCAGCTGGTCAAGGACGGCTTCGAAGTGATGGTCTACACCTCCGACGATCCGATCCTGGCCAAGCGCCTGGAAGAAATCGGCTGCGCCGCAGTGATGCCGCTGGCCGCGCCGATCGGTTCGGGCCTGGGCATCCAGAACAAGTACAACCTGCTGCAGATCATCGAAGACGCCAAGGTGCCGATCATCGTTGATGCCGGCGTCGGTACCGCGTCGGATGCCGCGATTGCGATGGAGCTGGGCTGCGACGGCGTGCTGATGAACACAGCCATTGCCGGTGCGCGCCACCCGGTGCTGATGGCCAGCGCCATGCGCAAGGCGGTCGAGGCCGGCCGCGAGGCCTTCCTGGCCGGGCGCATCCCGCGCAAGCGCTACGCCAGCGCCTCCTCCCCGGTGGATGGGCTGATCGGCTGATGACCAATCCTTTCGACAGCGCCGGTTCCAAGGCTCCGCCCAAGCCCTTCACCGTAAGCGAGGGCCGCCGCGAGGTGCGCAGCTTCGTGTTGCGCCAAGGCCGCTTCACCCCCGCCCAGCAGCGCGCGTTCGACGAACGCTGGCCGCGCTTCGGCCTCGACTACACCGGCCAGCCGCGTGACCTGGACGCCACCTTCGGCCGCCCGGCACACAAGGTGCTGGAAATCGGCTTCGGCAACGGTGCCGCGCTGCGCTTCGCCGCCCAGCACGACCCGTCGCGCGATTACATCGGCATCGAAGTGCACGCCCCGGGCGTGGGCAGGCTGCTGAACGCGCTGGCCGACGACAACGCCGACCACGTGCGCCTGTACCACCACGACGCGGTGGAAGTGCTGCAGAACGAGATCGCCGATGGCGCGCTCGATGAAGTGCGCATCTACTTCCCGGACCCGTGGCACAAGAAGCGCCACAACAAGCGCCGCCTGCTGCAGCCGGCGTTCGCCGAACTGCTGGTGCGCAAGCTGCGCCCGGGCGGCCGCCTGCACTGTGCCACCGACTGGGAGGACTACGCCGAGCAGATGTGGGACGTGCTCGATGCCACCGCCGGCCTGGTCAACCGTGCCGGCCCGCGTGGCAGCGTGCCGCGCCCGGACTGGCGCCCGCAGACCCACTTCGAGACCCGCGGCCAGAAGCTCGGCCATGGCGTCTGGGACCTGCTGTACGACCGCACCTGACGATCGCCTGAGGACGCCGCGCCCCACATGGATACCGCGCTGACGCTGACCAACGACATGAAGCTCGTGCTCGGGCTGGTCGGCTTCACGATGGCGATGTTCCTGTTCGAGCGCATCCGCGCCGACGTGGTCGCGCTGGTGGTACTGGTGGTGCTCGGTGTCACCGGGCTGATCGCGCCGGAGGAAATCTTCGGCGGCTTCTCCGGTAACGCGGTGATGAGCATCATCGCCACCACCATCCTCGGTGCAGGCCTGGACCGCACCGGGGCGCTGAACCGGCTGGCCGCGTGGTTGCTGCGACGCGGTCATGGCGTCGAGCAGCGGTTGCTGATGATGACCACCGCCATTGCCGGCCTGAACTCGTCCTTCATGCAGAACCCGTCGGTGATGGCGCTGTACCTGCCGGTGGCTTCGCGACTGGCAGCGCGCACCGGCCTGACCCTGCAGCGCCTGCTGCTGCCGATTTCGGCGGCGATCGTGATGGGCGGTGCGCTGACCATGGTCGGCAATTCACCGCTCATCCTGCTGAACGATCTGCTGGCCTCGGCCAACAACAACCTGCCCTCGGGCCTGGCCACCATCGAGCCGCTGCGCATGTTCGCGCCGCTGCCGATCGGCGTGGCGCTGCTGATCGCCTCGCTGCTGTATTTCCGCTACTACGGCGACCGCAAGCTGATCGAGGAAGAGAACCTGGCCAACGACGGGGTCACCCCGGCGCGCACCGAAAGCTACTTCGCCAAGACCTATGGCATTGAAGGCGATGTGTTCGAGCTGGTGGTCAGTGCCGAAAGCCCGCTGGTCGGCATGACCCTGGGCGAGGCCGAGAACCTGCACGATGCCCCGCTGCTGCTGGCCCTGAAAACCGGCAATGACACCCGCCTGGCGCCGCCGGCGGAGATGCGCATCTGGGTGGGCAGCGTGCTCGGCGCAATGGGTCCGCGCGAGCAGATCAACGACTTCGCGCAGAACCAGTTCCTGCGCATGTCTTCGCGCCTGAAGCACCTGGGTGACCTGTTCAACCCAAGCCGCGCCGGTATTTCCGAGGCGGTGGTACCGCCGACCTCGAACGTGATCGGCAAGAGCGCGGCCGACCTGCGCCTGCGCAAGGAGCGCGGCATCAGCCTGCTGGCGATCAACCGCGACAAGCAGGTGATCCGCGAGGACGCGCGCGACGTGCAGTTGCGTGCCGGCGACATGCTGGTCTTCCACAGCATCTGGACCGACCTGGCACAGGCGGCCAAGAGCCGCGACTTCGTGGTGGTGACCGACTACCCGACCGGCGAACAACGCCCGCACAAGTTCAAGATCGCCATGGCGATCTTCGCGTTGACCATCCTGATCGCGCTGACCAGCAAGCTGCCGGTGGCGCTGACGCTGATGACCGGCGTGGCCGGCATGCTGCTGACCGGCGTGCTGCGCATGGACGAGGCCTATGCCTCGATCAACTGGAAAACGGTGTTCATGATGGCCGGGCTGATCCCGCTCGGCTGGGCGATGGACTCCAGTGGTGCGGCGGCATGGGTGGCCGGCCATACCATCGACAAGCTGCCGACCGGCATCCCGGTGTGGGTGCTGGAGGTGGCGCTGGCGCTGCTGACCACGGCGTTCTCGCTGGTGATCAGCCATGTGGGCGCGACCATCGTGATGGTGCCGATCGCGGTGAACCTGGCACTGGCGGCGGGCGGCAACCCGACCGCGTTCGCGCTGATTGTGGCGCTGTCGGCGTCCAACAATCTGATGACGGCCTCCAACCCGGTGATCTCGATGATCACCGGCCCGGCCAACTACACCCCGCGCGAGATGTGGCGGGTCGGCGGCCCGCTGTCGCTGATCTACACGCTGGTGGTGGTGTTGATGATCAACCTGATGTTCTGAGGGGCTTGATCGGCAGGGCTGCGCCCTGCACCCGCCGAATCAACGTCAACGTCAAAGGCTGGCAATCCGTGGGATGGCGGGGTGGGTCCGGTTGCGGGGGACGCCGTAAACCCGTCCGTGGGGGCTTGGCCGCGGCATCCATGCCGCGGACACCCCCGCAACCGGACCCACCCCGCCTTCGATAGTTTCACGCGGCTGGTGGTGGGTGCCGACCGTTGGTCGGCACCGATCTCGCTCTGGTAGCTGTCGACTTGGTCGACACCGTAGATCCACGCCATGCGTGGCTGAAGCTCTGGATACCCATTGATGTGGATACCCATTGATCCTGTGGGTGCGAACCTTGGTTCGCACACCGGTTGCCTCAAGCCAGGTAAACCTGCCCGTCGCGCACGTCCACCGGCACCGCGCGCAGGCGGTCGCCCTTGCAGGGGCCGGCGACGCAGTCGCCGCTGTCCAGCGCGAACGAGGCGCCATGCGCGGCGCAGACCAGGTGGCCTTCACGGCTCTTCAGGAACTGGCCCGGGGCCCAGTCCAGGCGGCGGCCGGCGTGCGGGCAGATGTTCAGGAACGCGCGCACCTGCGCACCGTCGCGGTACAGCACCAGCGATTCGGCATCGCCATCAACCACTGCTTCGACCTCGGCAAACGCGCCATCGGCAATGGCATCAAGGGCGATCAGGGCGGCAGGGGCAGTCATGGCGAAGGCTCGGACAGTAAACCCGCATTGTCGCACGCCCACTCAGGTGACTGGCTGCGACATGAACACAAGTCATTGATCCGTAATAAGCACAGGCTATATTTAACGAGTTTTTCACTCAATGACAGTGGCGCGTCCCGATACTCTGGTTTCGCTGATCCCAGCCTATCGAGCCGCCATGTTCAATCGCGCATCCGCCTTCAACCAGTTCCGCACCCTGTTCGCGCCGCGCAAGCCGCGCCATCCGTTGGTGCGCGTTGCCGTGGGCCTGCTTGGCCTGGCGATCCTGGCCGCGATGGTGTTCATCGGCGTGTTCGTCGGTGCGGCGATGATCCTGGTGGGCCTGGCGTGGAAGCTGCTGGCCTCGCGCAAGCCGGGTGTTGCCCGTCCGGTCGACCCGACCGTGGTCGAAGGCGAGTACCGCGTGGTGCGCAAGCCGGTGCTGCCGGCCTCGCGCTGATCCAGGTCTTCCGCGCCCGCTGACGGCGGGCGCCATGCGTTCTAGACTGCGGGCACGCCCTTCCTGGATGCCCGCATGTCCGATGTCTCCGATGTGATCCCTGCCGTAGCCCTGCCGCGTGTCCCGGTAGTGGGCGGTGGCAGTTTCCCCGTGCACCGCATCTACTGCGTCGGCCGCAACTTCGCCGACCACGCCCGCGAAATGGGCGCGGCGGTGCCGACGGCCGATGACCGTGGCCGCCCGATGTTCTTCAGCAAGCCGGCCGATGCGATCGTGATCGGCCATGACGACGTCATCCCCTACCCGTCGGCGACCGCCAACCTTCACCACGAAGTGGAGCTGGTGGTGGCGATCGGCCGTGATGCGCCCGCAGGCGAACTGGCCGTGGCCGATGCCGAAGCACTGGTCTACGGCTACGCCGTCGGCCTGGACCTGACCCGCCGCGACCTGCAGGCTGCGGCCAAGGACAAGGGCCACCCGTGGGATGCCGCAAAGGGCTTCGACGCCTCCGCGCCGATCAGCGAAATCGTCCACGCCGAAGAGGTCGGCGACCTGGCCGCGCTCAACCTGTCGCTGGAGGTCAACGGCGAGGTGCGCCAGCAGGCGCTGCTGGACCAGATGATCTGGAACGTGCCGGAGATCCTGCACGAGCTGTCCAAGCTGTGGCAGCTGCGTGCCGGCGACCTGGTGTTCATGGGCACCCCGTCAGGCGTGGCTGCACTGAAGCCCGGCGACCGCTTCAGCGCGCGCCTGGAAAACGTGGCCGAGCGCCACGGCGTGATCGCCGGCTGACACTACCTGCGCTACCCTGCGCGCTGTCCACTTCCCCACCGGAGAAAAACAACAATGGGAATGCTCACCGAGTTCAAGGAATTCGCGATGCGCGGCAACGTCATCGACCTCGCCGTCGGCGTGGTGATCGGCGCGGCCTTCGGCAAGATCGTGACGGCGCTGGTCGAGAAGATCATCATGCCGCCGCTGGGCTACCTGATCGGCCGCGTGGACTTCTCCAGCCTGGCCTGGACCCTGTCGCCGGCCCACCTGGGTCCGGATGGCAAGGAGATTCCGGCCGTGGTGGTTGGCTACGGCGACTTCATCAATACCATCATCCAGTTCGTGATCGTGGCCTTCGCCATCTTCATCGTGGTCAAGGCGATCAACCGCCTCTCGCGCAAGCAGGAGGCTGCACCGGCCGCACCGGCCGAGGAAGTGGTGCTGCTGCGCGAGATCCGCGACAGCCTGAAGAAATAAGGCGGCAGAACGGTAGTGCCGGCCGCTGGCCGGCAATGTCGGAACATGCGGAAGCCGGCCAGCGGCCGGCACTACCGCGACTGCGCGAAAGCCCCGCTCCGGCGGGGCTTTCGCTTTGCCGGACATGGCGGAAAACAGCGTTCGCGCCAGCCATGACCTCCCGCCCATGCGCCGGACTGAACGACTGTTAAGCTCCAAGGCTTGGTCCCTTCCCGGAGCTGTCCATGCGTCGCCGCGTCCTTGCCATCGCATCCTCCCTCGCCCTGCTGGCCGCCCCGGCCTTCGCGGCGCCGCATACCACCACCCTGCCCCCGGCGTCGCTGGCCACCGCCGCACAGCTGCGCGACCAGGCGCTGGCCGATGACACCGGCTGGAAGGTGGTCGAATCGCTCACCACCGAAATCGGCCCGCGCATCGCCGGCAGCGAGGCCGACGCCCGCGCCGTGGCCTGGGCCGAAGCCAAGTTCAAGGCATTGGGCTTCGACAAGGTGTGGAAGGAACCGGTGACCTTCCCGAAGTGGGAGCGCCGCAGTGAACACGCTGCCGTGACCGGCAGGAACCCGCAGCCGCTGCAGATCACTGCGCTGGGCGGCAGCCCGGGCGGCACGGTGGAAGCGGAGGTGGTGCGCTTCGCCGATCTGGCCGCCCTGCAGGCGGCACCGGCCGGTTCGCTGAAGGGCAAGATCGCCTTCGTCGATTACCAGATGCTGCCGTTCCGCGATGGCCGCGACTACGGCCGCGGCGGTGCAATCCGCAGCAAGGGACCGTCAGAAGCGATCCGCAAGGGCGCGGTGGGCTTCCTGATGCGCTCGGCCGGTACCGACTCCCACCGCGTGCCGCACACCGGCATCACCCGTTTCGATGATGGTTTGACCCCGGTGCCGTCGGCGGCACTGTCGGTGCCCGATGCCGACCAGCTGGCGCGCCTGCTGGCCCGTGGCAGCACCACGGTGAAGGTGGCGCTGGACTGTGGCTGGGATGGTACGGCGACCTCGTACAACGTGATCGGCGAGATCACCGGCCGCAGACTGCCGAAGGAAGTTGTGGTGATCGGCGGCCATCTGGATTCGTGGGACCTGGGCACCGGCGCGGTCGATGACGGCGCGGGCGTGGGCATCACCATGGCCGCCGGCCACCTGATCGGCCAGCTCAAGCAGGCACCGAAGCGCACCATCCGCGTGATCGCCTTCGCCAACGAGGAACAGGGCCTCTACGGCGGCAAGGCCTATGCCGAGGCACACGCCAAGGACGTGGCCCTGCACCAGCTGGCCGCCGAGAGCGACTTCGGCGCAGGCCGCATCTACGCCTTCAATACCGGTTCACCGAATCCGGAAGGCTCACGTGAAGCGACCAGGCAGATTGCCGAAGTAATGAAGCCGCTGGGCATCGAGTACCAGGCCGACAAGGGCGGCCCGGGCCCGGACGTCGGCCCGCTGGCCGCCAAGGGCGGTGCGTGGGCGTGGCTGGCGCAGGACGGCTCGGACTACTTCCACCTGCACCACACCGCCGACGACACGCTGGACAAGATCGACCCGAAGGCGCTGGCGCAGAACGTGGCCGCGTATACGGTGTTCGCGTACCTGGCGGCGGAAGCCGATGGCAGTTTCGGCAGCGAAGCCAAGGCGACCACGCCTCCGAACGAATGATGCGGTAGTGCCGGGCCATGCCCGGCGAGCGCAGCGGCAGGAGCGGTGCGAACCAAGGTTCGCACCCACCAAGGCGGGTCCTGAATCAGGAACCCGGCAGGGTCAGAGCCCTCGCCTGCGGCGAGGGATCCGACCCCGATCATGCGACCCCGGATACGGGATCACCCGCGGCGACTTGCCCACTGCGCCAGCAGCACGGCCGTGGCCGAGGCCACGTTCAGGCTCTCCACCGCGCCACTGCCGGGAATCGAGACCCGCATGTCGCATTCGCTGGCCAGGCCGCGGTCCATGCCCTCGCCTTCAGCGCCCATCACGTACACAAGGCGCGACGGCAGCGACGCGCGGAACACGTCATCACCGCCCTCGACCAGGGTTGCGGCCAGGCCGAAACCGGCACTGCGCAGCTGCGCCATCGCCTCTGCAGTCTCCGGCAGCTGCACCAGCGGCACCGACTCCGCCCCGCCTTCGGCCACGCGTGCGGCAGCACCGGACAGCGCCAGCGTGCTGCCGGCCGGCAGCAGCAGCGCCTTGACGCCGAAATGCGCGGCCGAGCGCAGGATCGCGCCGAAGTTGTGCGGGTTGCCGACACCATCCAGCCACAACGCCAGCACCGGGCCCTGCTCCAGATCGGCCAGCCACTGCGCCAGCGGCACGACCGGCGCACGCAGCACGTCGGCCACCAGGCCCTCGTGATGGGTCGTGGCAGCCAGCTTGTTGAGATCGCCTTCCTCCACCACGCGATAGCCCACGCGGTTGGCCACGCACCACTTCAGCACCGGCTGCATGCGCGGAATCAGCGCGTCCACCAGGTACAGCTTGCGCAGCGCCTGCGGGCGCTTGGCGAACAGCGCCTGTACGGCGTTCCAGCCATACAGGCGCAGTTCGTCGTTGCCGCGCCCCGGCGGCGGCGGGGTGCCGCCCTCACGCGGTGGCAGCGGGGTGGCCCGCGGCGGTCGCGACGACGGGCGGCGGGCATTCTTCCAGGGATCATTCACTACGGGACAACTCCAGCTTGCGTTGACGCCAGAAATCGGCGTTCTTGATGCCCAGGGCATCGGGGTCGAAGATTGGATCGAGGCCGAGCTTCTTCTGTCGTTCGTAATCACGCAGGGCGAGCATGGCCGGCTTCTGGATGATGAGGATGGCAATGATGTTCAGCCAGGCCATCAGGCCGACGCCGATGTCACCCAGCGCCCAGGCCAGAGTCGCATTATGGAACGCGCCGAACACCACCATGCCGATGATGCCCAGGCGCAGCACCAGCACGGTCAGCGGGCGCTTCCTGTTGTGGTTCACATAGCTGAGGTTGGTCTCGGCCATGTAGTAGTACGCCATGATGGTGGTGAAGGCGAAGAAGAAGATGGCGATGGACACGAACGCCGAACCCCAGCCCGGCAGCACGGCTTCCACGCCGGCCTGGGCGTAACCGGCGCCTTCGGGAATGCCGGCCAGGCCCTGGAAGATCGGCGGGGCGCCGGCACCTGCCGGCGAGTACACGTTGTAGGTGCCGCTGGCCAGGATCAGGAACGCGGTGGCGGTGCACACCATCATGGTGTCGAAGTAGATGGCGAAGGCCTGCACGTAGCCCTGCTTGGCCGGGTGCGAGACTTCCGAGGCGGCCGCTGCATGCGGGCCCGAACCCTGGCCGGCTTCGTTGGCGTAGATGCCGCGCTTGATGCCCCACTCCACTGCCAGGCCCATCATCGCGCCGAACGCGGCGTGGGTGCCGAAGGCGCTGCTGAAGATGATGTTGAACATCTCCGGCAAGCGGTCGTAGTTGATGATCATGATGACGATGGCCATCAGGATGAAGCCGGCGGCCATGAACGGCACCACCACTTCGGCGAAGTTGGCGATGCGCTTGACGCCACCGAAGATCACCACGCCCAGCAGCAGCGCGACCACGATGCCGATGCCCAGCTTCAGCGCCTGCACCGATTCCATGCCGAAGGCCTGGCCGTCGAGCGGACCGCACAGGGCAGTACCGCGGCAGGCGTTGATGATGCTGTCGGCGATCGCGTTGGCCTGCACGCCCGGCATCAGGAAGCCGGCGGCGATGATCGTGGCGATGGCGAAGGCCAGCGCGTACCACTTCAGGCCCATGGCCTTTTCGATGTAGTAGGCCGGGCCACCGCGGTAGCGGCCTTCAGCGTCCTTGGTCTTGTAGATCTGCGCCAGGGTGCATTCCACGTACGAGGTGGACGCGCCGAGGAAGCCCATCACCCACATCCAGAAGATCGCACCGGGGCCGCCGAAGGCGATGGCGGTGGCCACGCCGGCGATGTTGCCGATGCCCATGCGGCCGGCCATCGACATGGCCAGGGCCTGGAACGAGGACACGCCGGCGTCGGATTTCTCACCCTTGACGGTGAGGCGGCACATCTCGAGGAAGCCGCGGATCTGCATGAAGCGCGTGCGCAGGCTGAAGAACAGGCCGGCGCCCAGGCACACGAAGATCAGTGCCTTGCTCCAGATGATGCTGTTGATGAAATGTACGGTTGCTTCCACGCGCGCTCTCTCCAGTCGGCGGGTTGTAAGGACGTCCCGTCGGCTGGAAGGGACCGGTCGATTCTCCCTGATCGAAGGCCGCTGCGGTAGCGCCAAGAGGATGGGGTCGGATCCCTTGCGCGCCGCGCAAGGGATCCGACCCCAGTTCGCCCGTGTGGCAGGTTGGGGTCAGGGCAGCTGGGTGCGTACCCGGGCGAAGCGGCGCAGGTCGTGCAGGACGCCGCGCTTGTAGACCGCACAGCGCTCCACGCCCTCTTCCTGGAAGCCGTTCTTCTCCAGTACACGGGCCGAGCCGAGGTTGAAGTCGACCACGGTGGCCTGCAGCCTGAACAGGCGTAGTTCGTCCATCACCCACGGTGCGAACAGGCCGACCACGCGGGTCATCACGCCTTGGCCCCAGTAGGCCTGGCCGAGCCAGTAACCCAGTTCGGCGGTATGCCCACGCTCGGCCACGCCCTGCTGGGCACCGACGCTGCCGCAGGCCTGGCCGTCGATCTCGATGGCCAGGTTCAGCGTGCCAGGGGCCAGCACGCGGCCCGCCAGGAAGGCCTCGCCATCCTCGCGCGTGTACGGGTACGGAAAGCGATCACGCAGGCCCCGCGATACCTCGGCGTCGTTGGCATGGCGCAGCAGGGATTCCAGGTCTTCCGGGCGCCAGGGGCGCAGGCGGAAACCTTCTCCCTGTAGTGGCGGGGTCAGAGCCCTTTCCCTTTGGGAAAGGGATCCGACCCCGTCGGCAGGCCGGTCAGGCATGCCCGCCCACCGAGGGCGATTCGGCTTCCTGCTTCTCCAGCTCGCGCTTCACCGCTTCCGGCGAGCGGGTGTACGGGGCCAGCCGCGCGTAGAACGCCGGCACCACGAACAGCGACAGGAACGTCGAAAGAGTCACGCCGAAGATGATCACGATGCCGATCGTGCCACGGCTGGCCGAGCCGGGGCCACCGGCCACCACCAGCGGAATCGCGCCGACCACGGTGGCGATCGAGGTCATCAGGATCGGGCGCAGGCGCACCATCGCCGATTCGATGATCGCCTCGCGCACGGTTCTTCCGTCGTCGCGCAGCTGGTTGGCGAATTCGACGATGAGGATGCCGTTCTTCGCTGCCAGGCCGACCAGCATGACGATGCCGATCTGACTGAACAGGTTCACCGTGCCGCCGCTCACCCACAACCCGACCAAGGCACCGAGCACGCCCAGCGGCACGGTCAGCATGATGGTGAGCGGGTGGATGAAGCTCTCGAACTGCGCGGCCAGCACCAGGTAAACCACCAGCAGGGCCATGGCGAAGGTCAGCAGCACCGCGCCACCCGCACTCTGGTACTCGCGCGATTCGCCCTTCCAGTTCACCTGCGCGTACTGCGGCAGTTCCTCGCGGGCCACGTTCTGCGCCCAGGCGATGGCCTCGCCCAGCGGATAGCCCGGTGCCAGGCCGGCGGTGATGGTGATCGAGCGCAGGCGGTTGAAGCGGTTCAGCGTGCCCGCCTCGGCCACTTCGCTGAGGGTGACCAGGTTGGACAGCGGCACCAGTTCGCCGGAGGTGGCACGCACGCGGATCGCGGCCAGGTCGGCCGGGCTGGCACGGCCATCGCGACCGGCCTGCACCAGCACGTCGTACTCTTCGCCGTTGTCGACGAAGGTGGTGACGCGGCGCGAGCCCATCATGGTTTCCAGTGCCGAACCGATCGCGGTGACCGGCACGCCGAGATCCGCCGCACGCTGGCGGTCGATGTTCACCCGCATCTGCGGCCGGGTTTCCTTGTAGTCCGAATCCGGGCCGACCAGGCCCGGATTGTCGGCCATGCGCAGCAGGATGCGGTCACGCCACTGCGCGATCTCGGCGTATTCCGGGCCGCCCAGCACGATCTGGAATGGCTGGCCGCCACTGCGCACCAGCCCGCCGCCCACCTGCGTACGCACGCGCACGCCGCGGATGGTGTCCAGTTCCTTCTGCAGTGCGTTGGCCACGTCCGGCGTGGCCTCGCTGCGCTGGCGCCACGGCTGCAGGAAGATGCTGACGCGGCCGGTGTGCATTTCCTCGCTGGCACCGAAGCCGCCGGGCACGCGGGGGTTGGCACGCACGATCGGCTTGTCGGCGCCCACGTGCGGGGCCAGCAGCGCTTCCACTTGCTGTACCTGCTGCACGGTGTAGTCGTAGCCGGCGCCTTCCGGGCCGTCGATCATGATCTGGAACGAACCGCGGTCTTCGGCCGGCGCCAGCTCCGACGGCAGCAGTTTCAGCAGGCCCCAGCTGGCGGCCAGCGCGGCCACCATCACCAGCAGGTAGATCCAGGTGCGGTCCACGTGATGGTCGAGCACGCGACCATAGCCGGAGGCCAGGCGCTCCAGGTTGCGGTTGACGAAGCCATGCAGGCCGCGCGGTGCCTGCCCGGTGTGCGGCTTGAGCAGTTTGGAGGCCATCATCGGCGTCAGCGTCAGCGCCACGAACGCGGACAACGCAACCGCTGCCGCCAGCGCCACCGCCAGTTCGCGGAACAGGCGGCCGGTATTGCCTTCCAGGAAACCGACCGGCAGGAACACCGCCACCAGCACGGCGGTGGTGGCGATCACCGCGAAGGCGACCTGCGTGGTACCGCGCTTGGAGGCCACCAGCGGGGGCTCGCCCAGGTCGATGCGGCGCTGCACGTTTTCCACCACCACGATCGCATCGTCCACCACCAGGCCGATGCACAGCACCAGGGCCAGCAGGGTCAGCAGGTTGATCGAGAAATCGAACGCATACAGCGCGATGAACGCCGCGACCAGGCAGACCGGCACCGTCACCGCCGGGATCAACGCGGCGCGGAAACTGCCGAGGAACAGCCAGATCACCGCCAGCACCAGGATCATCGCTTCCACCAGCGTGGCATAGACGCGGTCAACTGCGGCTTCGATGAAGGTGGTGTTGTCGAAGGCGACGAAGATCTGCGTGCCCTTGGGCAGGGTCAGTGCCACCCGCTCGGCTTCAGCGCGCGCGGTACGCGCCACGTCCAGCGAGTTGGCGGTGGACGTCTTGACGATGCCCAGGCCGATGCCCGGCTCGCCGTTGCTGCGGTAGTACGCGCGACGCTCGGCCGAAGCCAGTTCGATCTTCGCCACGTCGCCCATGCGCACCACGTAGCCGTCGCGGCCCTTGCCCAGCGGGATGGTCGCAAAGTCTTCCGGCTTGATGTAGTTGCGCTCCACGCGCAGGGTGAAGTCACGGTCGGTCGACTCGATGCGGCCGGCCGGCAATTCCACGTTCTCGTTGCGCAGTGCGGTTTCCACATCGCCAGTGGTCAGCCCGCGCGCGGCCAGCTGGTCACGGTCCAGCCAGATGCGCATCGCATAGCGCTGGCGGCCACCGATGCGGACCTGGGCCACGCCATCGAGGCTGGAGAAACGATCGACCACGTAGCGGTCGGCGTAGTCGCTCAGCTCCAGCGTGTCCATGGTCGAGGACACCATGTTGAACCAGATGATCGGGTCGGCATCGCTCTCGACCTTGGCGATTTCCGGCGGACGCGCTTCTTCGGGCATGCGGTCGGCGACGCGGCTGACCGCATCGCGCACGTCATTGGCCGCCGCTTCGATATCGCGGTTGGAGGTGAACTCGATGCTGACCTGCGAGCGGCCGTTGGTGCTGCGCGCATTGATCGTATCGATGCCTTCGATACCGGCCAGCGCATCTTCCAGCACCTGGGTGATGCGGCTTTCGATGACCGCCGCCGAGGCGCCGGTGTAGTCCACCGACACCGACACGATCGGCGGATCGATGGCGGGCAGTTCGCGCAGGGTCAGGCGGGTGAAGGACATCACGCCCAGCACCAGCAGCAACAGGCTCATCACCACGGCGAACACCGGCCGCTGGATGGAGATGTCGGACAGCTTCATCCGCCGTGGCCCTCGGCCGCGACCGGCGCCGGTGCATCCGCCGGCTTGGCACCGCTGGCCGGGGCCGCATCCTTGGCCGCGACCTTCAG
Organism: Stenotrophomonas sp. YJH_SMC_25; assembly: GCF_059369595.1. Classification (NCBI taxonomy): domain Bacteria; kingdom Pseudomonadati; phylum Pseudomonadota; class Gammaproteobacteria; order Lysobacterales; family Lysobacteraceae; genus Stenotrophomonas; species Stenotrophomonas sp. YJH_SMC_25. Next base: position 36,117 of record NZ_JCAFSV010000023.1, read on the forward strand.
GCCCGGGCGCAGCTTGCCGGTGCCATCGACCACGATGCGCTGGCCGGCTTCCAGGCCCTGCTTGATCTCAACCACGCCGGCACGGCGCGCACCGGTCACCACGTCCACGCGCTCGACGCTGTCGTCGCTCTTGATGCGGTACACGAACGTGTCGCGGCCCACCTGCACCACGGCGATTTCCGGCACCACCAGCGCCGGGCGCTCGGGGCGGAACAGGCGCACGTCCAGCAGCATGCCCGGGCGCAGCGCATGGTCGCTGTTGGCGAAATCGCCGCGCACGGTCACCGCACGGGTCGCCGGGTCGATGCGTGCGTCGATGGTACTGACCACGCCCTCGAAGGTGCGGCCCGGCCACGCCACGCTGGTGGCACTGACCTTGTCACCGACGCCCAGTGCAGCCAGTTCCACTTCCGGCACCTGGAAATCGATGTGCATGTGCTCGATGTCGTCGAGCGTGGCGATGACCGTGGTCGGGGTCACCAGCGAGCCCGGGCTGACCTGGCGGATGCCGAGCACGCCGGCGAACGGTGCGCGCACACGGCGATCACCGATGTCGGCCTGCATCTGCATCACGCGCGCCTCGGCGGCATCACGGATCGACTTCTGCGTATCCAGTGTGGCGCTGGACACCAGCCGCTGGGAGGCCAGCTCGCGCTGGCGCTTGTACAACTGGTCGGCCTCGTGAAAGGTGGCCTGCGCCTGCACCAGCGCCGCTTCCTGGGCCTGCCCGCGCAGCGTCACGATCGGTGCGCCGGCGGCGATGTGCTGGCCGCTTTCGAAATGCACCTTCTCGACGATTTCGCTGACCTTGGCGGTGACGCTGATCGACTCGCGCGCCTTGGCCGTGCCCAGCGCCTGCAGGGTGTCGTTCCACTGCATGGGCTGCACCACCTGCGCCGTGACCGGCACTGCTTCGCCCTGCCGACGCGCGGCGGCCTCCTGTTTGCCTGCGCACCCGGCCAACACGGCCAGGCTGAGGCCAAGGGCCAGGGTCGAAGCGATACGAGCCAACATGAATGGTCCTGATTGATCCACGGCCGCCGAGTGTAGGCAAGGCCCCGCAAAAGCGGTATGTGCCAAGCGTTTACCATCGTGGAACCGAAGCCGTGATAGCGCCTTGAACCCGTTCCGTGCAAGGCTGCCCTTGGCGGTGTCGGCGTGTGTCGGGTTGTATCCAGCCGTGCACCACGGGCGTTGCCATCGTAGAGTCGAAGCTGCCCGACAGAGGGCGTCGGGCGGGGACGGATCCTGGCGGGGATCCGGCCCCGGTTTTTTTTGCACCCGGCGGATCAGTACCGGTAGTTCACCTTCATCCACAGGCTGCGCCCGGGCTCGTTGATGCGCTCAGGGTCGGCCGGGAAGCCGAAGTCGGCACTGCCGGCCAGGTTCAGGTGCTCGCTGTAGGCGCGGTCGAACAGGTTGTCGACGCCCGCGCTGAGCTGCAGCTGCGAACTGAAACGGTACGCGGCGTTGAGCGCGAACGTGGCGAAACCTGCACTCGGCCCGAGGTCCTGTGCGACCACGTTGCCCTGGCCCTCGGCCACGCGGTGCTGGTGGGTCACCGCACGCAGCAGTGCCCCGGCACTCCAGCGCTGGCCTTCCCAGTTCGCGCTCAGGCGTGCTTCCAGTGGTGGCATCTGCGGCAGCGGACCCTGCTGGTCGCGGTTCTCGCCCCAGGCATAGGCCAGCGTGCCGCCCAGCTTCCACTGCCCGGCCAGGCTCACTTCCAGGCCCGCCTCGGCACCGGCGATGCGCGCGTCGACATTGCGGGCCTGGCTCATGCCCATCATGCCGCTGCCGTGGTACGTGAACAGGATGTAGTCCTGGATCTGCCCGGCGTACGCCGAAACCCACGCCTGCACGCGCGGTCCCTTGTACTGCAGGCCGACGTCGAACTGGGTGGTGCGTTCGGGCTGCACGCCGGTGAACGCGTTCACTGCGCCGGCGGGGCCATGGTTGGGCGAGAACAGTTCCCAGTAGTCGGGCATGCGTTCACTGTGGCCGAGCCCGGCGTACCAGGTCAGGCCGTCGGCCAGGTCCTGCTCGTAGCGCAGGAAACCACTGCCCAGCCATTCCTTGCGACGCTGGCCCGCAGTCGGATTGGGCCTGTTCCCCATCATTCCGCGGATCGATTGCCGCTCATCGCGGACGCTGGCGCGGTCGATGCGCAGGCCACTGATCCAGCGCTGGTCGGTGCCGGCGCCGAGGGTCAACTCGGTGAACACGCCGTAGCGGCGGAACTTGGCATCGGTCTCCCAGGCGGCCTGGCGGTAGGTGTCGCGGCCCATGCCCATGCGGCCACGATGGCGGCTGTCTTCGCCGTCCACACCCGCCACCAGTTGCACGTCCTGCCAGTGCCACTCGGAACTGACCCGCCCGCCCTGGGTACGGCGGTCCACGTTAGACGCCATCGGCATCGGCATCATGCTGTTGGGATTCGGCGTGCGCAGCGTGTAGTTGTCCATCACGTGGTCGGCTTCGTTGTAGTACACGTTGGCCTGCAACGTGTCCCACGCACCGGGCAGGTTTCGTTTTTCGAAGCGCGCGGCATAGCTGGTGCGTTCGAACGCGGCACCGTCCATGCCGCGCCCGGCGTAACGCGCGATGGCATCGCCGGCACCGGCGGAAATCTCCAGCAGCGTGTCGGCATCCGGCGTCCAGCCGATGGCCACGTCACCGTTCCACTTGCGCCACTTCGACGGCACCACGTCACCGTGGCCGTCCTTGTAGTCATCGGCTTCGGAGCGGTTGCCGCTGGCACGCACGTAGCCGGTCGGATTGCCCAGGGTCAGGTCCAGCACCTGGTCATTGCGGTTGCGCGAACCGACCAGCGCACTGGCATCGGCACGCAGGCCGGGTTCATCGAAGCGCGGCGTGTCGCGCTCGAAGCGCACGGTACCGGCCGAGGCACCTGCGCCCCAGCGCACGCTCTGCGGGCCCTTGATGATGGTCAGCCGGTCGAAGCTTTCCGGCGCGATGTAGGACAGCGGATTGTCCATGCGCGACGGGCAGGCACCGATCAGGTTGCCGTCGTTGCTGAGGATGTTCAGGCGCGAACCGAACATGCCGCGCAGCACCGGGTCGCCGTTGGTGCCGCCATTGCGGATGGCAGAGAAGCCGGGAACGGTTTTCAGGTAATCGGCACCATCACTGGCCGGCACCGGCTGCCGCGGCAGGCGTGGGTCGGTCACCCAGTGCAGCGGCGAGGACGGTGCGGCGGCGGTGACCACCATCGTATCGAGGGTACGCGCCTCTTCGGCAGGCGCGGCGTAAGCCAGTGACGTGGTCACGGCCAGGCCAAGGGCAGCCGGCAGGCGCGCGCAGGCGCCCGCGGGGCGGGAAGTCATTTTCATCGGAACAGCTCCAAGGTACGCACGCGCGCACGGCGCCCGGTCAGGCGTCGTGCGGCAGATTCACGGGGATATCAGCGGACGATGGAGACGCGCGGTGGCCCACGTGCGGCATGTGCGGGCCAGTGCGGTGCGGGCAGCACCTGTTGCGACCACGGGAACACCAGGCGCGGCCGCCACAGCAACGGCAATAGCAGCACCAGCACCGCCAGCCATGGCAGCAGGCGCATGGCCAGTACGCAGTATTCGCAGGCCTCGCCATGCATGGCGTGGGGATCGGCCGCGGGGCGGGGCGCTGCCGGCGCGGCGCCGTGCTGATCGTGCCCGGCCATGGCCATGTCGTGCATGTCGTGGCCCATGGCGGCGTGGTCCATGCCCGCCATTGCGGCGTGGTCCATCGGCGGCGCCTGCAGCGCACGGCTGACCAGCGGCGCAAGCACCATCAGCAGCGTCGCCAGGATGGCGAGCTGGAGCAGAAGACGCTGCGGGCGGGACAGGCGGGTCACCCCGCTAGTGTAGAGGCGGGTCCAGGGTTGCCCGTGCGACGAACCGTCGCAGGAGGGGCTTTATCGGCAGGGCTGCGCCCTGCACCCGCTGCGAGCTGGAGCAACAGCAAGAGCCGAAGCAACATCAAAAGCTGGCTTCCTGTGAGTTAGGCGGGGTGGGTCCGGTTGCGGGGGGCGCTGCAAGTACGTCCATGTAAGCTCGGTCGCCGCATCCATGCGGCTCACGCCCCCGCAACCGGACCCACCCCGCCTTCGACAGATCTCTGCGATCTGCAGTAGCAACTGTCTTGTCAGGGGCAGCCGAGGGCCACCTCGGCGTCTCGCTTACGGGCGTTGAGGATCACCAGCATTTTGCGCATGACCGCCACGAGCGCCACCTTGCTCGCTTTGCCCTTGGCCTTCAGGCCAGCGTA
>NZ_JCAFSV010000024.1:0-30146 GCF_059369595.1 Stenotrophomonas sp. YJH_SMC_25
GGCTTTGACCGATGTGGAGGTCTTGCAGGCCTCTTTGGCGACCTGCAGTTTGAAACGTGCGTCGTATCTGTTCATGTATCCCTCGGGGTTGGATCTGACGTCCAACTCCCGGGGGTCACTTCAGGGACGGGTTTACGGCGTCCCCTGCCCAGCCCATCCGCCCGGCCAGATCCACGACCCGCATTCCGCGACCAGCCCACGAGGGGCTGCGCCGTTGGCTGGAAACTACGCCAGCGCGCGAAACACCAACGCCAGGATCGCCGGCACCGCCTGGATCATGAAAATGCGCCGGCTCACGCTGTACGCGCCATAGCACCCCGCCACCATCACACAGGCCAGCGAGAACGTCACCAGCACCGGCTGCCCGATCACCAGCCCCACCACGATGCCTGCTGCCAGGAAGCCGTTGTACAGGCCCTGGTTGGCCGCCAGCACCCGCGTGGTCTCCGCCTTCTCCGGCGTGTTGCGGAAGGTCTTCAGGCCCAGCGGGCGGGTCCACAGGAACATCTCCAGCATCAGGAAATAGACGTGCAGCAGGGCGACGAGCAACGTCAGGGTGAGTGCGATCCAGTACATGGGCAGTTCCTTGGACAGGGATGGGGATCGGGCCCCGGAAAATCAGCGGTCGCGCGGCAGTTTCTTTTCTTCGCGCAGTACACCGAACGCGGCTGCGGTCATGCACGCGGCCACCAGCATGCCGCCGATGAACACCACGTGCGAGCCGAACAATGACAGGCCCTTGTGCACCCAGGCAAAGCTCAGGTCCGCACCGCGGTAGACCACGGTGTCGATCGCTGCGCCGGCCTTGTAGCGCCACTGCCGGTCCACGCGCGTGTAGATGGTCTCGCGCGCCGGCTTGGCCAGTGCAAATTCGCTGGCGCGGGTCATCACCTGCACCACCGCGACCATCAACGGCATCGGCGAGGCTGCCAGCACCGAGAAGCCGATCAGGATCGCGAAACCGGGAATCAGCAGCGCCGGCGCGATGCCGTGGCGCGACAGCAGCCAGCGGGTCAGGCCCACCTGCATCAGCAGCGCCAGCGCGTTCACCGCCAGGTCGATGCGCGAGAAGAACGCGGTACTGGCCGCCGGGTCAGTGAACGCCGCACGCACGATCGCGGCCTGCTGGTTGTAGAGCAGCGTCCCCACGCCCACGCCGAACACCACCATGATCGCCAGCCAGCGCAGCAACGGCTCGCGCACGATCAGTTTCAGGCCATCCAGCACGCTGCCGCCCATCGGCTTCTCACCCGATACCAACTGCTGCTCCTGCTCGCGCAGCACCGCCCAGTGCCGCAGGCGCCAGATGCAGAACAAGCAGATCGCCAGGAAACCGGCCGACACCAGCATCAGGTTGGCGATGCCCACACGCTGCACCAGCGCACTGGTGATGACCGGACCAAGGAACGCGCCGACGGTGCCCGCCGCGCCGATGTAGCCGTAGTACGCCCGCGCCTGCGCGTTGGAGAACACGTCGGCCATGAAACTCCAGAACACCGCCACCGCGAACAGGTTGAAGACGGTGATCCAGAAGAAGAAAGCCATGCCGCGGCCAGGCACGCCGCTGTCGAACATCATGTAGAAGCCAAGCAGGGTCACGATGAAGAACCCATACACCGCCGGCAGGAACACCCGTCGCGGGAAGCGGCTGACCAGCCAGCCGTACACCGGCTGCAGCACCAGCATGATCACGAACACGCAGGAGAACAGGAACTGCAGGACGAAGTCCTTCAGCGCGATGCCGTGACCGGCGAACCAGGCAATCAGCGCGGGCGGGAACACCGTTTCCAGGTCCGCCGAGGCGGCCATGGCTTCACGCACCGGACGCAGCACGTAGTAGCCGCTGAGCAGGCAGAAGAAGTACAGGAACGACCACCACAGCGCCGGGGACTCGCGCAGTGCCGCCATCAGCCCCTGCAGCGGGCCCTTCCCTCGTACCGCGCTCACGCGGCGTCCCTCGCCAGATGACGGCGGTTGGACAGCGGCATGGCAGGCTCCGGGGCGGTGAAGCGCGTACGTTATCCAATGCACTGCAACATCGCCAGCAGGTAGCCGTTTGAAGGCCGCAACGCGGTGTCATGACCGGGTCCGGATGACACGTTCCGATACACGCTTTCGAGGCGTCAAAATCCCAACTTTTTCAACGAGATGCGCATTCATCTTCGCTTTGTTTGTGCACAGAGGAAAAGCGGCGCTAGAATCGCCATCAGCAGTCGCGCACGGGTCCCACCGATGAAAAAGAACAGCCTGCGTCGTCCGATCCGTTCGGCGGCCACCGGTTTGCTGGGCATGTTGATGCCTGTTGCCTTGTCCACCACCGCGCAGACCCCGCCGCCGTTGCCGCCGATGCCGGCCAACATCGAGTCCGCTGCAGCCACCGCCGTTGCCCACACCCAGCCGGCGGCCTACCGTACCGGGCTGGTGCCGCAGGTGCAGGCGCCCGCCGCAGGCTTCAACGTCGCCAATATCGAATCGATGGCGCAGCAGCTCACCTATGGCGAGCGCGTGCCGGGCATGGCCGTGGCCATCGTGCAGGGTGGCCGCATCCTCAGCGCGCGCGGCTATGGCGTTACCGACGTCAACAATCCGCTGCCGGTCGACGCCCACACCGTGTTCCGCCTGGCTTCGCTGTCCAAGGCCTTCGCCGGCACCATGGCCGGACTGCTGGTCAACGACGGCACGCTGCGCTGGGACAGCAAGGTCACCGACTACGTGCCGGGCTTCCGCCTCAACTCGCCCGAAGCCACCGACCGCCTGACCGTGGCCGATGTGCTCAGCCACCGCGTCGGCCTGCCCTACAACGCCTACGACCGCGACATCGAAGGCAACGCCGAGTACTACGCGCTGACCCAGAAGCTGGCCAACACCAGCCTGAAGTGCCTGCCGGGCGACTGCTACGCCTACCAGAACGTGGCCTTCAGCCTGATCGGCGACGTCGTCTATGCCGCCTCCGGCAGCTTCTACGAGCAGTCGGTCGAGCGCCGCATCTTCAAGCCGCTGGGCATGAACGATGCCAGCCTCGGCCTGGCCGGCATCCAGGCCAGCTCGCGCTGGGCGCGTCCGCACGTGCGCAGCCGCAACGGCTGGGTGTCGCTGACACCGAAGCCGACCTACTACCGTGTTGCCCCGGCGGCTGGCGTCAACGCCAGCGCCAGCGACATGGCGCAGTGGCTGCTGGCGCACACCGGCCATCGCCCCGATGTGCTGCCGGCACCGCTGCTGGCCACCCTGCATTCGAGCCTGATCAACACTCCCGGCGAGATGCGTTCGGGCTGGCGCCGCGAGCGCCTGCACTCGGCCGGCTACGCGCTGGGCTGGCGCACCTTCGACTACGCCGGCCACGACGTGGTGTTCCATGCCGGTGCCGTACAGGGCTACCGCGGCCTGGTCGCGCTGGTGCCGGAACGCGATCTCGGCATCGCCATCATGTGGAATGGCGAGAGCGGCCTGCCCAGCGGCCTGCTGCCGACCGTGCTCGATTCCGCGCTCGGCCTGCCGGCACAGCGCTGGCTGGATGTGGACACCGACTTCGGCAGCGACAACCTGATGGCCGAAGGCGCGAGCCCGGCGCAGCAGGACAAGCGCAAGGGCAAGGGCGCTTCGAGCAACCGCGCGGTGGCGTCGCCGCGCTGATCAGGCGGGCGCGACCGTGAGCATGAAGGGCGGCCTGCAGGCCGCCCTTTTTGTTGGCTGTTGTGGAATCGAGCCGCGCTCGCCTCTACAAACGCAGCGCTAATGCGCGAAGTAGTGCATGCCGCCGTCCACCGGAATCACTGCACCGGTGATGTAACCGGCCAGCGGCGAGGCGAGGAATGCCACCAGCGGCGCCACTTCTTCCGGCTCACCGAAGCGCCCGATCGGGATGTTACTGGCGATGAACGCGCGTCGGCTTTCCTCGGTGGGATGCAGGCGATCCAGGATCTGCGGGCTGTTGATCCGACCCGGCGCAATGGCATTCACCGTGATGCCCTGCCCAGCCACCTCCGACGACAGCCCCTTGCTCCACAGATGCAGCGCTGCCTTCGCCGCGGTGGCGGCATTCACCGAACGTGGCTCCATCGAACCGCTGAAGTTGATCACCCGCCCCCATCCCTGCGCCTGCATCGCCGGCAGCAGTGCCTGGGTCAGCCGTCGTGCGGCAGAGAAGTTCAGCGCCAATGCCTCCTCCCAGATCGTGTCGGCTGCATCGACGGTCGTTGGCCGCGAACCGCCAGCCGCGTTGACCAGGATGTCCACCTGCTGCAACGCCGCCAGCGACGCGTCAGCAATGCGTCGCACGTCCCCGGCGTCAGTGACATCGCCCAGCAGGATGATCGGCGCGGGTGCGCCCGCCGCTTCGATCCCTGCCGCCAGCGCCTGCAGCGGTGCCTGCCGCCGTGACGAGATGGCAACACGTACGCCCTGGGCGGCCAGTTGCCTGGCGACAGCGGCACCGATGCCACTGCCCGCCCCGGTGACCAGCGCTGTGCGTCCCTCAAGATTCAAATCCATCGTGTTCTCCTTTCAGCACGGCCGGTGGATCCGGCCCCTGCAGTGCATGCTGTTTGATCACCCGTGATTGATAAACTCCGCAAAAGTTTCAGCATTCAACACCCGGAGTTTCAGATGAACCTGCTGGAAAGCATGCAGGTGTACGTGCTGATCGTGGACAAAGGCAGCCTCAGCGCTGCAGCGGCAGCACTGGCCATCTCCCCGACGATGGCCGGCAAGCACCTGCGTGCGTTGGAGGCGCGGCTGGGCATGCAGTTGCTCAGTCGTACCACCCGGCGCCAGCACATGACGCCGTTCGGCGAGGACTACTACGCCCGCTGCCGGGAGATCCTGCGGCTGGTGGAGGAAACCGATGCTCAGGCCCAGTACCAGCACCTTGCACCTGCAGGCACGCTGCGCATCAGCGCGCCGGTGATCTTCGGCACGCATGCGCTGGTGCCGGCGTTGGCCGATTACATGGCGCGCTACCCCGACGTGCGTGTCGACGCGGTGCTGACCGACCGCGTGGTCGACCTCGCAGAGGAGGGTTTCGAAGCAGCCCTGCGCATCGGCACGCTGGCCGACAGCAGCGTGCTGGTGGCGCGTGCATTGGCACCATATCGCTTGATGATGTGCGCCTCGCCCGGATACCTCGCCCGGCACGGTACGCCCCCCGACCTGCTGGCGCTTGCCCGGCACCAATGCCTGTCCTTCGAACCCAGCGCGCTGGCGCAGTGGCTGCAGGCCGATGCTGGCGGGCTCGGCCATGTGCCCACAGGTCGGCTGCAGATCAACAACGGCGAAGCGCTGCGTACAGCGGCGCTGCATGGGCTGGGCATCGTGCTGCAATCGGCACTGCTTCTGGCCGCGGATGTCGAGGCTGGGCGGTTGGTGCAGCTGTTTCCCGAACACGGCCACGCGGGGCGGCCGATGCACGTGGTCTACGCCCACGACCGCTACCCCTCGACCCGCCTGCGCAGCTTCATCGATTTCCTGGTGGAGCGCTTTCCACCGGCGCCGCACCGCTAGCATCGACCGTCAGCAAGGCGGTCGAGCATGGCTCGACGCTACCAATGGCTCCATAAAAAAAACCCCCTCCCCGCTGGGCAGCCAGGGAAGGGGTTTCAGGATGCGGCTATCGGGAAGTACTTAGATCAGCGGCGCCGGGGTTGCCGGCAGAGCGACCGGAGCGGCTTTCTTCTTGCGGGCGGCCGGCTTGCGCTTGGCAACCTTCTTCGCTGCCTTCTTCGGGGCAGCCTTCTTGGTGGCCTTCTTCGCGGTCTTCTTCACTGCCTTCTTGGCGGTCTTCTTGACGGCCTTCTTGGCAGTCGCCTTCTTCGCGACCTTCTTGGCCGGCTTGCGGGCCGTTGCCTTCTTGGCAGTCTTCTTGGTGGCCTTCTTGGCTACCTTCTTCGCGGTCTTCTTGGCAGGAGACTTCTTGGCTACCTTCTTCGCCGCCTTCTTCACTGCCTTCTTCGCAGTGGCCTTCTTGGCGACCTTCTTCGCAGCCTTCTTCACTGCCTTCTTGGCGGTCGCCTTCTTCGCGACCTTCTTCACTGCCTTCTTGGCAGCGGCCTTCTTCGCGACCTTCTTCACCGCCTTCTTGGCGGCGGGCTTTTTCTTCGCAGCTTTCTTGGTTGCCATGGGATGGCTCCTCGTCAGTGATAGGGAGTTGAAACGCCCAGGTGGATCAAACCCGCGGATGCTGCGTGCGGGGACCGCCGGCGCGTCAAGCGCGCCGTTACGGATGCGGCAATGCCCGCCTCGATCGGCGGAGCGGGCATCGGAACGGGAGGTGCCTTGCATTTCTCCGGGGGAAGCGGGGCCATGTCCACCGTCATCTGGGTCGCGGTGGTCTTGAAGGGGCTGCTTCGCATCGGACGATTGATTCTGCGCACTCGGTTTGGCAGGCAAGGTCTGCTGAGGCGAAACCTAATCACGGTTTTTTTTACTGTCAACAACCCCCGCGAAAAATTTTCACATCCGCGCCATTCGCGGTGTTGCCTGCACGGTCGCGACGCTCCGCCCTCGACGACCAACAATGCACCACGCACGCGCGTTGCCTGCAGCAACAACAACGCAAGCGTTGAACAAAAACCACTTGAAATAGGCACTCTGCGCAGATGCACGCATGTTGGCGGCCACTGCATGCACGCAACGCCGGCACCGGCCGGCGCCGGCACCAGCGCCAGCACAACGGCGCCGCAACGGGGGGCGAAAAGTTTTCACATCCGGACGCGTCGGCGCGGGGCGGAAACGCGGATTTGCGCAAAACTGCGCACGCCCCTCGGTACCGTTCGCGGGTCTGCTGATGCCGCGTCGAGGGCGCGCAGCAAACCCTGCGTCATGAGCCCGACGTGCTCGCCAAAACAAAAACGGCCACCCGAAGGTGGCCGTTGCAGAACCCGGAAACGACGACTCAGTGGTCGTCGTTCTCCAGGGCTTCGGCGTACGCGTCCGGGTCCAGCAGCTCGTTGACCTCTTCAGCGTTGGTCAGTTCGACCACGAACATCCAACCTTCGCCGTAGGCATCTTCGTTGATGGTTTCCGGCTTGTCGGACAGGGCCGAGTTGACCTCGACAACCTTGCCGCTGATCGGGCTGTAGACGTCCGAGGCGGCCTTCACCGACTCGACGACGGCGATCTGTTCGCCGGCCTTGGCGTCGGCGCCGACTTCCGGCAGTTCGACGTAGACCAGGTCACCCAGCAGGCCCTGGGCATGGTCGGAAATACCGACGGTGACGCGGCCATTGCCTTCGACACGGGCCCACTCATGGGACTTGAGGAACTTGAGGTCGCCGGGGATCTCGCTCATGGGACTGCTCCAGAGATATGCAGGGGTGGAAAAAACGGGGCTAGTGTAACCAACCGGCCGCCACTGCTGTCAGTGACGACCGGCATGTCCGGATCAGGCGTCGGCGAGCACGCCGGGCTGCGCCTGGCCTTCGCGCACGAATGGGAACTTGACCACGCGCACCGGCACCTGCCGGCCGCGGATGTCGACGGTGACCTCGCCGAGTTCACCGGCGGGCACGCGGGCAAAAGCGATGCCCTTGGCCAGGGTCGGCGAGAAGGTGCCGGACAGGATCTCGCCCTGGCCGCCAGCGGTGGTCACCGCCTGGCCGTGGCGCAGCACGCCCTTCTCGTCCATCACCAGGCCGATCATCTGGCGTGCTGTGCCGGCAGCCTTCTGCGCTTCCAGCGCGTCGCGACCGATGAAGTCGCGGCCTTCGTCCAGCGACACCGTCCAGGCCAGCGCCGCTTCGTACGGGCTGATCTCTTCGTCCATGTCCTGGCCGTACAGGTTCATGCCGGCTTCCAGGCGCAACGTGTCGCGTGCGCCGAGACCGGCCGGCTTCACGCCCGCCGCCAGCAGGCGGTTCCAGAACGCGACCACCGCGTCCTGCGGCAGCAGGATTTCGAAGCCGTCTTCGCCGGTGTAACCGGTACGGGCGACGAACAGCTCGACGCCGTCGTCGGACTGCACCTGCAGGGCGGCGAAGCGGCCCAGCTTGGTCAGCGCCTCGCGCTCGGATTCGCGGGCCAGGCCGATCACGATCGCGCGCGCCTGCGGGCCCTGCACGGCCAGGATGGCCAGGTCCGGGCGCTGCTCGACGCTGACGCCGAACGGCGCGGCCTGCTCGCGCAGCCAGGCCAGGTCCTTTTCGCGGGTGGAGGCATTGACCACCATGCGGAAGAAATCGTCGCCCAGGTAGTAGACGATCAGGTCGTCGATGACGCCGCCGCGCGGATTCAGCATGCACGAGTACAGCGCCTTGCCCGGCACCTTCAGCTTGTCGACCGAGTTGGCCAGCAGGCGGCGCAGGAACGGCTTGACCTGGTCACCGCGCAGGTCGACCACGGTCATGTGGCTGACGTCGAACACCCCGGACTCGCGACGCACCAGGTGGTGCTCGTCCAGCTGCGAGCCGTAGTGGATGGGCATGTCCCAACCCCCGAAATCGACCATCTTGGCGCCAAGGGCGCGGTGGGTATCGTTGAGCAGCGTCTTCTGGGTCATGACCGGGTCCGGCAGCAGAGGAAACAAGAATCCCCATTATCCCAGATCGGTCGCCCGCAGGTCGCGCCGCAGCGCAGCGGGGGTGTTTGGCCGGCCTGCGGCCGGCGGGCGCCTTTTACAAGCCAGGCAACGGCAACAGCCAAAGCGTATCGGCTCTGCGAAGTCGACGGCTTGGCCGGAGCGGTATGGGCGATCGGGACACGCCGTGAATCCATCCCTGGGGGCGCTTTGCTTGCGAAGCACTGCTTCGCAAGCGCCCGAACGCGCAGCCGCCAGCGGCTGGGCCGGACCGCAGAGCGGGGTTTACGGCGTGTACCGCGAACCCAACCCGCCCGACCCAACACATGCCAGTCGACTATCAGTCGACTCTACCCGCAGCAGACTCGACCACCAGCGTGCTGCCCTGCACCGCTACCACCCGCACCATGGCACCGGCCTGCAGGTCCGGGCCGCTGACCTGCCAGTACGCGTCGTCGATGCTGACCCGGCCCTGCCCACCAACGATACCCTGCTGCAACGGCACCACCCGTCCGACCAGTTGTTCGGCGCGGCGGTTGAGCAACGGTGCATCGCTGGGTCGCGCCCTTGCCTTGCCCCAGCGCCGGTAGCACTGGATCGAGACAACGCTCAGCACGACGAAGGCAACGACCTGCCACAGCAATGGAATGCCGCTGAACACCGCAACCAGTACGAACACCGCCGCCGCGCCAATGCCGATCCACAGCATGAACGCCCCGGGCGCCAACGCCTCGGCGGCAAACAGCAGCAGCGCCAGCGCGCCCCAACCGACGACTTCCCAGCGCATGTCAGCCTCCGAGCGGCGGCGGCCGCTTGCCGGCGGCCTTGTTGTCCTGGCTGGCCAGCGCCTGCTTCGCCAGTTCGGCCACGCCGGCGATCGAACCGATCACGCCACTGGCCTCCATCGGCATCAGCACCAGCTTCTGGTTCGGCGAACTGGCCAGCTCCTTGAACGCTTCCACGTACTTCTGGGCAACGAAGTAGTTGATCGCCTGCACGTCGCCCTCGGCAATCGCCGCCGACACCACCTTGGTCGCCATTGCTTCGGCCTCGGCCAGGCGTTCGCGCGCCTCGGCATCGCGGAATGCAGCTTCGCGACGGCCTTCGGCCTCCAGCACGGTGGCCTGCTTTTCGCCATCGGCACGCAGGATCTCCGACTGGCGTGAACCCTCTGCCTCTAGAATCTGCGCGCGCTTCTCGCGCTCGGCCTTCATCTGCCGCGCCATCGCATCCAGCAGGTCGCGCGGCGGCTGGATGTCGCGGATCTCGATGCGGTTGACCTTCACACCCCACGGGTTGGTGGCATGGTCGACCACGCTCAGCAGCTGGGCATTGATCACCTCGCGCTGGCTGAGCGATTCATCCAGGTCCATCGAACCGATCACGGTACGGATGTTGGTCTGCACCAGGGCGATCATCGCCACTTCCAGGTTGGCCACCTCATAGGCGGCCTTGGCCGCATCCAGGACCTGGAAGAACACCACGCCGTCCACGCGCACGGCGGCGTTGTCCTTGGTGATCACTTCCTGGCTGGGTACATCCAGCACCTGCTCCATCATGTTCACCTTGCGCCCGACCCCGTACACGATCGGAATCAGGAAGTGCAGGCCGGGGGTCATGGTGTGCGTGTAGCGCCCGAAGCGCTCGACGGTCCACTCGTAGCCCTGGGGCACCATCCGTACCGCCTTGAACAGGATCACCACGGCCACGAAGGCCAGCACCACGGTAAAGAACATGGTCGGGAACATCTTGCTTTCCTTATCTATGACGTCCAGGCCCCAGCATAGCGCGTGAAGGCCGCATTCACAGCGGAGCTACCAGGGCATGCGCCCGCGCAGGATGTCGGCGAACATCACCCAGTCGCCCATGAACGAGTACAGCGGGTGCTGGAAGGTGGCCGGGCGGTTCTTCTCGAAAAAGAAATGGCCAACCCAGGCGAAGCTGTAACCGCAGAACAGGGCAGCCAGCAGCAGCACCGGCTGCCCACGCAGGATCGCTGCCGCGACCAGCAGCAGTACGCCGCAGCTGCCGATGAAGTGCAGCCGGCGCGAGACCGGGTGGCGATGCTCGCTGAGGTAGAACGGATAGAACTCGCGGAAGCTGGCGAAGCGGGACATGCGCGTGCTCCGGGAACCAGGGTCGTCGCCATCATGCACCATCGCTGACCTTGTGGCGCCGAGCCATGCCCGGCTTGCGCGCGCGAGCGCAGTCGGAAGGAGGCGCAGCCACGCATGGCCCGGCTCTACACCGATGAGGTGCGCGGCCCGAACATGATCACCGCCATGCCGGCCAGGCACAGGGCTGCACCGAACAGGTCCCAGCGGCTGGGGCGGATGCCGTCGACCAGCCACAACCAGAACAGCGCGGTGCCGATGTACACGCCACCGTAGGCGGCATAGACCCGTCCACTGGCAGTCGGGTGCAGAGTCAGCAGCCAAGCGAACAGGGCCAGGCTGGCCGCGGCCGGCAGCAGCAGCCAGACGCTGCCTCCCTTGCGCAGCCACAACCATGGCAGGTAACAGCCGACGATCTCGGCCAGCGCGGTCAGCAGGAACAGGCCAAGCGTCTTCACGCTTTTTCTGCTGCCTTGGCGTGCTGCCACAGCGCTTCCTGCGCATCCAGGCCCATCGCAGCCAGCGCCCCACCCTGCGCGTCGGCCTGCGCTTCCATCGCGCGGAAGCGGCGTTCGAATTTGTGGTTGGCCCCGCGCAGCGCCGCACCCAGGTCGATGTCGGCATGGCGCGCCAGGTTGGCGCAGACGAACAGCAGGTCGCCCAGTTCTTCCTGCAGCCGCGCCTTGTTGCCGGCGATATCGCCGCGTTCGAACTCCTCGCGCAGTTCCTGCAGTTCCTCGGCCGCCTTGTCCAGCACCGGCAACGGGCCGGGCCAGTCGAAGCCGACCTTGGCCGCACGCGACTGCAGCTTCACCGCCCGCTGCCATTCCGGCAGCCCGCGCGAAATGCCGGCCAGCGCGGAGGTGTCCTGCTCGCCCTTGGCGGCACGCTCGGCACGCTTGATCGCCTCCCAGTTGCGCGTCACGCCGTCGGCATCGTCGACGCTCACGTCGGCGAACACGTGCGGGTGGCGGCGCTGCATCTTGTCGCTGATCGCGCGTGCGACCTCGGCGAAGGCAAAGGCCCCCTGCTCTTCGGCCATGCGCGCATGGAACACCACCTGCAGCAGCAGGTCGCCCAGCTCGTCACAGAGATCGTCGAGATCGCCACGGTCGATCGCATCGGCCACCTCGTAGGCTTCCTCGATGGTGTACGGCGCGATGGTTGCGAAGTTCTGCTCCAGATCCCACGGGCAGCCGCCCTGCGGGTCGCGCAGGCGCGCCATGATCGCCAGCAGGCGCTCCAGCTCGTGGGCGGCGGCGCTGCCGGTGGTGGGGGTGTCGTGCGCGCTCATGCGGCCTCCAGGGTCAGTCGGACAACCAGTCGCGCCACGGCAGGCTGGTATCACCAAGGGCAATGAAATCGCCGTTCAACAGGGTTTCGCGGCGGTTGTAGCGGAACGGCTTGCCGGTCGCGGCCGACAGTACCGCACCGCCGGCGGCGTGCAGTACGCACTGGCCGGCGGCGGTATCCCATTCGGAGGTCGGGCCCAGCCGCGGATAGACATCCAGGCCACCTTCGGCGATCCGGCAGAATTTCAGCGAAGAGCCCTGCGCGATGGTCTCGATGCGGCCCATGCGCGCCAGCAGCGCCTCGGTTTCCGGTGAGCGGTGCGAGCGGCTGGCGGCGACGCGCAGCGGGGCGGTGGCCGGCGTGCGGGTGCGCAGCACGGTGTCGTGCAGGCCCTGCCGGCGATAGGCCAGCTCGCCACGCATGGCATGCCAGACGATGCCGGTCACCGGGGCCAACACCACGCCGAAGGCAGGTGCGCCCTGGTAGATCAGCGCGATGTTGACGCTGAACTCGCCATTGCGCTTGACGAACTCGCGGGTGCCGTCGAGCGGATCCACCAGCCAGTACGCGCCCCAGTGGCGGCGGTGCTCCCACGGCACCTGCGCCGATTCCTCCGACAGGATCGGCAGGTCCGGGGTCAGCTGGCGCAGGCCCAGTTCGATGACCTGGTTGGCGGCCAGGTCGGCGGCGGTGACCGGGCTGTCGTCGTCCTTGATCTGCACCTCGAAGCCATCGGCGTACACCTGCATGATGGCCTGTCCGGCTTCCTGGGCGATGGCGATGGCGGTCTCGCGCAGGTCCGTGGTCAGTTTGATCATCGCGCTCCCTGCAGCCACTGGCGAGCGATGAACAGCGCCGCCAGCGAGCGTCCCTCGGAGAAGTCCTCGCGCAGCATCAGCTGGTCCAGTTCGGCCAGCTTCCACGGCACCACCTCCAGTTCTTCCGGCTCGTCGCCGGCCAGCTTTTCCGGATACAGGTCGCGTGCCACCACCAGCCACGACTGGTGGCTCATGTAGGTGGGGGCCAGGGTCATCGCGCGCAGCACGTCGACCCGGCGTGCACCGTACCCGGCCTCTTCCTTCAGCTCGCGGTCGGCGGCCTGCCCGGGGGTTTCGCCGGCGTCGATCCGGCCCTTGACCAGGCCCAGTTCATAGCGGTGCATGCCGGCGGCGTATTCACGAACCAGCAGCACCGTCTCGTCGTCGAGCATCGGCACTACCACCACCGCACCATGGCCACGGCTGACCAGGCGTTCGAAGCGGCGGCGTTCACCGTTGGAGAACTCCAGGTCCAGGTGCTGGCGCTGGAAGGGGCCGTTCTCCTCATCGGTGATCCGATGGATGATCGGCAAGCGCCGGCCGGCACGGTCATCGTTCATGCGGAATCTCCACGGCGGCCGGCGCCAGCGCCGGGGCCGATAGAATGTGCAGGCAGCAACATGTTCATGAGCCCGAAATGCTAGCAGACCCAACCCCCTCCCCGCTGGCCCAGCACTGGCGGCAACGCGACCTGCAGGTGCTGTGGCATCCGTGCACGCAGATGCGTGAGCACCCGCATACCCTGCCGCTGGTGCCGATCGCCCGTGGTGAAGGCGCATGGCTGATCGACCACGACGGCAACCGCTACCTGGACGCCGTCAGCAGCTGGTGGACCAATCTGTTCGGCCATGCCGAGCCGCGCATCGGCGGCGCCATCGCGGCGCAGGCCGGGCAGCTGGAACAGGTGATGCTGGCTGGCTTCGGCCATGAGCCGGCGATCACCCTGGCCGAGCGCCTGCTGGCGCTGGCGCCACGCCAGCCCGGCCGCGAGCCGCTGGCCAAGGTGTTCTATGCCGACAACGGCTCGGCCGGCGTTGAAGTCGCGCTGAAGATGGCCTTCCAGTACTTCCAGAACCGCGGCGAGCCGCGGCGCACGCGCTTCATCGCGCTGGAGAACGGTTACCACGGCGAGACCCTTGGAGCGCTGGCGATGGCGGACATTCCGCTGTACCGCCGCGTCTACGCGCCGCTGCTGGCCGAAGGCCTGTTCGCGCCCTCGCCCGATGCCTACCTGGCCGAGCCGGGCCAGAGTGCGGCTGATCGCGCACGCCAGGCCGCTGATGGTCTGGCCACCCTGTTTGACCAGCATCCCGGCGAGATCTGCGCGGTGATCCTGGAGCCGCGCCTGCAGTGCGCCGGCGGCATGCGCATGCATGACCCGGTGTACCTGCAGCGGGTGCGCGAACTGTGTGATGCGCACGGCGCATTCATGATCGCCGACGAGATCGCCACAGGCTTCGGCCGCACCGGCACCCTGTTCGCCTGCGAGCAGGCCGGGGTGATGCCGGACCTGATGTGCCTGTCCAAGGGCCTGACCGGCGGCTTCCTGCCGGTTGCCGCGGTGCTGGCCACGCAGGCGCTGTACGACGCCTTCCTTGATGACTCTCGCGAGCGCGCCTTCCTGCATTCGCACAGTTACACCGGCAACCCGCTGGCCTGTGCGGCTGCGCTGGCGACGCTGGACATCTTCCGCGACGACGATGTGATCGCCCGCAACCGTGGCATCGCCTCGGTGATGGGCGCGCTGGCTGCGCCATTGAGCGACCATCCGCACGTGGCCGACGTCCGCCAGGCCGGCATGGTGGTGGCCTTCGAGCTGTCGCGGGATGGCAACAAGCGCACGCCGTTCGATCCGGCGCTGCGACTGGGCCTGCACGCCTACAAGGCTGCGCTGAAACGTGGCGTGGTGCTGCGTCCGCTGGGCGACGTGCTGTACTGGATGCCACCCTACTGCGTGGATGACGAACAACTGGAGCTGCTGGCACATACCACGCTGGCGGCGATTGACGAGGCGATTGCATGCGCGTGACCCGCTGCCCCATCGACCTGGCGCTGCACAGCGGCCAGACCGTGACCCTGCCGGAAGAGACGGCCAACCATCTGGTGCGGGTGATGCGCCTGCGCGAGGGTGATACCTGCGTGCTGTTCAACGGCGATGGCCACGACTACAGCGCCACGCTGATTGCCGCCGGCAAGCGCGAGGTGCAGGTGCGCATCGATGCGGTGCAGGCGGTGGACAACGAATCGCCGCTGGCGATCACTCTGCTGCAGGGCATTGCCCGAGGCGAGAAAATGGACCTGATCCTGCAGAAGGCCACCGAGCTGGGCGTGAGCGCCATCGTTCCGGTGAATGCCGAGCGCACCGAAGTGAAGCTGGATGCCGCGCGCGCGGAGAAGCGCGTAGCGCACTGGAACAACGTGGTGACCTCGGCCTGCGGCCAGTCCGGGCGCGCCCGCATTCCGCAGGTTGGATCGCCGGTGTCACTGGCGCAGGCGGCGACGACGCTGCCGGCCGATACGCTGCGGCTGACGCTGGACCCGCACGGTGCCCATCGCCTGTCGACGCTCGACGCGGCGCCGACGGGCGGCATCGTGATCGCGATCGGCCCGGAAGGCGGCTGGTCGCCGCGCGACCGGGATCAGCTGGCAGCGGCAGGATTCCAGGGCCTGCAGCTGGGGCCGCGCATCCTGCGCACGGAGACCGCCGGGCTGGCCGCGATCGCGGCATTGCAGGCGCGGTTGGGCGACCTGGGGTAAGGTTGATTGGTGGTAGTGCCGGCCGCTGGCCGGCATCCAAGGGATCACGAGGTTGCCGGCCAGCGGCCGGCACTACCGGGAACCCGACCGGCGGATTGCCGATCAGGCCGCCAGCGAATCCAGCGCGGCTTCCAGCGCATCCAGGTTCGGCAGCAGCGCGCTCTGCTCACCCAGCAGCACGCGCATGTGCACGATCTGCGGCAGGGTTTCCTCGGAAGCATCGGCCAGCAGGCCATCGCGCGGCACCGAGATCAACTGCGGGAAATTCTGCGTCAGCAGCGCGTAGTAGGGGCGCTGCGCGTTGCCGCTGAGGGCCTTCAGCACGACGACCTTGTTGTGGCCGCCCACGGCTTCCTCGCCCAGGCCGGAAAGGCGCGCGAACGACACCAGCGGCACCTGCCAGCCGTGCCAGCCGATTTCGCCGACCAGCCAGCGCGGGGCGTCGGAAACCGGCTGCACCGGCACCCGCGACATCATTTCGGCCACGGTGGCATTGGGCAGCAGCACGCGCTCGTTGCCGGCCTGGATCAGGACGCCGCGGATTTCGTCATTGCTGGCATAGCTCATGGTGCCTCTCCGTTATCGTCTTCCACGCCCCAGCGCGAGGCGATGGCCTGCGCCAGTTCCTGTGGCTCACCCGCCACCATGCCAGCGGCGACCACCGCCGTGGCTGCGGCAGGGTCATAGCAGCCCTCGCCGACCTGCCCGGCCACCCAGGCACCGGCGGCGGCCAGATCCAGCGCCGGACCCACATGCGCAAGGTCGGCGCCGCTGAGCAGGACCAGCGCAGTGTGGTCGGCCGGCAGCCCGGCAATCGAAATGCCTTGCGCGTCGCTGACGAAATACAGGCCGTCGCTGGCTGCCTGCACGCCGATGTCATCGGCCAGCACGTGCACTTCACCGGGTGTTGCACGCTGGCCGGCTTCGGCCAGCTGCACCGGCAGCGGCGACACCCGTGCCATCTGCTTGACCAGGTTGCCGTAGCGGCCACCGTCCAGGCGCATGTGCACCAGCACCGGCACGCTCAGCGACGATGGCAGCGCACCGAGCAGGCGGCGCAGCGCATCCGGGCCGCCAATGCCGGCCAGCACCAGCAGCGAGCCGGCACGTGCGCCCGCAGGCGCCGCAGTGTCCAGGTCCACCAGGCTGAGGTGATCGGTATCGAAGGACGGCAGCGGGGCTTCCATCGCGGCGCTGTACCCGGTGGCTGCGGGTGCGTCTGCTACGTCCTCGACCAGTGACCACGCGGTGTGGTCGAAGGACACCGGCGGCGTTGCCGGTGTGGCAACCGGCTGCATCGGCGCTGCCTCCAGCGGCTCCGGCACCGCCGGCTGCAGCGCGGCCAGTGCCTGCTCCAGCGCGATCGGTTCGTGCAGGTGCGCCGGTGGCGCATACAGGCTGTCCGCCGGTACCTCGTCGGCCCAGCTCAATGCCTGGTCCAGATGCGGCTGGAGCGCTTCTTCCCGTGGTGCCGGCGGCGGTGCCGGGTGGCCCGGTTCCAGCTGCAGGGCGGGTTCGTCTTCCGCACCCGGCGGCAGCACCTGCTGGTGGCCGTGCAGCTTGGCGGCCAGGTGGCGGCCCCAGCGCTGTGCCTCCCAGCCATCACGGCGCGCCGCCAGCTCGGCTTCGTCGAAGACCAGGGTCAGGCCTGGTGCGGACAGCACCGCTTCAAGCCGCTCCAGAGCATCCTCGATGGCCGCTTCCAGCGCGATCACCACGAACTGTGGACGCGCGTCCTGCAGCAGCAGCGGCTCCAGGCCGTTAGGATCGTCTTCCAGCACCAGCTGCACATCGGCATGCGACAACGCCTCGCGCAGGCGCTCGCGCGCCGCGCCAGGACGGGCCAGCAGGGCGACGGCCGGGGCCGCCTGGGCTTCACTCACGGACACGGGCGATCCCCAGCAGGTCGTACACGTTACGCATCAGGTCCAGCTCCTGGTACGGCTTGCCCAGGTAGCGCTGCACGCCGATCTCGAAGGCGCGCTGGCGGTGCTTGTCGCCGCTGCGCGAGGTGATCATCACGATCGGCACGTCCTTGTAGCGCGGGTCGGCACGCATCGCGGTGGCCAGCTCGTAACCATCCATGCGCGGCATCTCGATGTCCAGCAGCATCAGGTCGGGCACGCGTTCTTCCAGGCGCTCCAGTGCTTCCACGCCGTCGCGGGCGACGCTGACCTCGAAGTTGTGGCGTTCGAGGATGCGCCCGGTCACCTTGCGCATGGTCAGCGAATCGTCCACCACCATCACCAGCGGCACCTGGCGCTCCTGGCGTGGCGCGTTGGCCAGCACCGGAAGCGTCGGGTTGGCGAGGAAGCGGCGCACCAGCGGCGCTACGTCCAGGATCACCACCACGCGGCCATCGCCGGTGATGGTTGCACCGT
The DNA here is from genome assembly GCF_059369595.1 of Stenotrophomonas sp. YJH_SMC_25. Lineage (NCBI taxonomy): Bacteria > Pseudomonadati > Pseudomonadota > Gammaproteobacteria > Lysobacterales > Lysobacteraceae > Stenotrophomonas > Stenotrophomonas sp. YJH_SMC_25. The sequence continues at coordinate 17,873 of NZ_JCAFSV010000024.1, forward strand.
AGATGCCCGGCACCGACGCGATCTGCAGGCCGACCGGCTTGACCACGATTTCGCGGTTGCCCAGCACCTGGTCGATCGCCACGGCGGCACGCAGGTCACCAGCACGGACCAGCAGCAGCGGTACCTGGTCCTGGCCATCGGCACGCGCCGGGGCCTGCCCGACCAGGCTGCCGAGGTCGTACAGCGGATAGTCCTCGCCGCTGTAGCGATAGCTGCTGTCGGCCGCTTCGAAACGCTCGCGCGACAGGCGGCCGATGCCACTGACCGATGCGACCGGCACCGCAAAGGTGGTTTCGCCGATCTGCACGAACACCGCCTGGGTGACCGCCAGCGTCTGCGGCAGGCGCAGGGTGAAGCGCACGCCCTGGCCCCGCACTGACTGGATATCGACCGAACCGCCCAGCTGGCGCACTTCGTTGCGCACCACGTCCATGCCCACGCCACGGCCGGCCAGCTGGCTGACCTGGTCAGCGGTGGTGAAACCAGAGGCGAAGATCAGGTTGTCCAGTTCCTGCTCGTTCGGCTGCGCATCGGCAGCCAGCAGGCCACGGTCGATGGCGCGGCGGCGGATCGCCTCGCGGTCCAGGCCGGCGCCGTCATCGGCCACTTCCAGCACGATTTCCGAGCCTTCGCGGTGCAGGCGGATGGCGATCTCGCCCTCCTCCGGCTTGCCGGCGGCGCGGCGCTGTTCCGGCGCCTCCAGGCCATGGGCCACGGAGTTGCGCAGCATGTGTTCCAGCGGCGCGACCATGCGGTCGAGGACGTTGCGGTCCAGTTCGCCGTGGGTACCTTCCAGGGTCAGGTGGACCTGCTTGCCGGTATCCATGCCGGACTGGCGGACCACGCGGCGCAGGCGCGGCACCAGACCGTCGAACGGCACCATGCGCGCGCGCATCAGGCCATCCTGCAGTTCCGAGCTTACGCGCGACTGCTGCTGCAGCAGGGAGTCGTACTGGCGCGACAGATCGTCCAGGACGCCCTGCAGGCCGCCAAGGTCGGCGGCGGACTCGTTCAGCGCACGGCTGAGCTGCTGCAGGGTGGAGAAACGGTCCAGTTCCAGCGGATCGAACTTCTGGTCCGCCTGGTCCTGCTCGCGCTGGTAGCGGGCGACGATCTGCGCCTCGGTTTCCAGGTCGAGTCGGCGCAGCTGGTCGCGCAGTCGCGCATTGGTGCGCTCCAGTTCGGCCATGGCACCACGGAAGGCACCCAGCTGCTGTTCCAGACGCGAGCGATAGATCGCCACTTCACCGGCATGGTTGACCAGGCGGTCGAGCAGGTCGGCGCGCACCCGCACCTGCTCCTGCTGCGGACGCGCCAGCGGATCTTCGTCGGCCACGCCTTCGGCCGGCAGTGGTGCCGACAGCGGGGCATCGGCCGGCGTCGTCAGCGGGCCCACAGCCTGTGCCGGCACGGCCTCGGCCTCGCTGGCCGCACGCGCGGCCGCAGCGGCCGCCGCGATATCGGTGGTGGTGCGGACCTCGAAGGCCTCCACCAGGTCCTGTGCAGGCGCCACCACGCGGTGGGCACCGGTCCGCGTCAGCAGCTGGTGCAGGCGGTCGAAGCCGCGCTCCAGCAGCTGCACGTCGCGGCGATCAATCTCGGTGCGGCCGGCCGCCACGGCTTCCAGCAGGGATTCGATGCTGTGGCCAAGGTCGCCGATGGCATTGATGCCGGCCATGCGTGCGCCACCCTTCAGGGTATGCAGGTCACGCTGCAGGCCGGCCAGCACCTCGCGATCCTGCGGCGCATTGCGAAGCTCGCTGATCAGGCCATCGCAGTGGTCGAGCAGGTCCTTGCCTTCCTCGACGAAGATGTCGACCAGTTCGCGGTCGTACACACTGAAGTCGAGCGCATCGGCGCCATCCGCGGTGTCTTCCAGGGTGGAGGCTTCATCGTGGAGCGGCGCCCGCTCTCCGGCGTCGGCCTCGGCAGGTTCGGCATCGGTGTTGGCCGTGCCCTGCCCCGGCGCTTCTTCCAGTTCGAAGAACCGCACCGGCTCGGCGGTGGCCTGCAGTGCTTCGGCAGCGCTCACCTCGTTCACCGTCGCCGGGGACGGCTGATCGGCGCTCTCTCCTTCGCCGACCGCCGCCTCCCCGCCGACGTCCGCATCCTCGGCAAAGGCTTCCGCCTCGCCCGGCGCGAGTTCGCTGGCCTGGAGGCCGAGCACGGGCCATTGCCCGTCGTCGTCCAGGGTCTGCTCGTCTTCGATCACGTGCAGGCCGGCCTCGAGCGCGGCTGCCAGCGTGACCGGTTCTGCAAAACCCGGCGCAGCCATTTCATCCTGCAGGCTCGACAGCCCGCTGTCGAGTGGCAGTGCAGCAGCGGCGTCAATGACGCTGTCATCGCCACTGCCCGAATCAAAGGACAACGGCGTATTCAGGTCGATCGCGTCAACTTCCGCAGGCACCGGCCGCTCTTCCGCGTCGCGGTCATCCACCGGCAGCGCACTGGCGTCGAGGTAGGGCGACAGATCGTCGGCCATGGTCAGATCAGCGTCGTCGACCGTCGCGATCGTGGGCACGGCATCTGCTTCGGCCACTTCGACAACAGGCGCACTCTCGACCGGCTGGATCGATTCAAACGCGCCGGGGTCCGCCACGGCAGGTTCACCTTCGCCCGGCACCGACGGCCAGCCGGCGTCGAAGTAACGCGAAAGATCGTCGCTGGCGGTCAGCTCGCCCACGTTCAGGCCGCTGTCGGCTGCGACGTTCAGCGTCTGCGGGTCGATTGCAGCTGGAACCGGTTCCAGCGCATCTTCGGCAAGCGGCTGCGGCTCGGCACTGAGATCGGGCGCCGCGTCGAAAGCGGACGCCATGCTGGTTTCGTCCAGCGTGTCCAGCCCGGCCAGCGGCGCTTCGGCTTCGGATGCCTGCCCGACATCGGGCGCCAGCTCGATGCCCTCTTCATCCTCGTCTCCCAGCCCGACCATCGGCCAGCGCGCTTCCGGCAGTTCACCGGCCAGCGCCTGCAGGCGCTGTACCAGCGCTTCCTGTGGCGTGATGCGCGGCTGCTCGGCCTGCAGCGCTTCCATGGTCGCGGTGATCGCCTGCGCGGTCGCATCCAGCGCGGCCACGCCCTCGTCGCCCGGTACCACGTCTGCAGCCAGCGCGCGCTTGATGTAGGACTCGGCACCGCCGGTAACGGCAGTGATTTCCGGCACTTCGGTCATCGCGAAGGCGCCGTTCATGGTGTGCACCGCGCGCAACAGCGCGTCGCTGACCGGCTGCGGCGCCTGCTGTGCCAAGCGCAGCCAGTCCTGCAGGGTCGCCTGGTGGACTTCCACTTCGGCTTCCAGGATCTCGCGCAGCACGCTGTCGATGTTGGCCGGCGTGCCCAATGCTTCAGGCGCCGGGTCCGCATCGGCTTCAGCCTGCACCGACGCCATTGCTTCGGCTTCGAGAATGCGGCTGATCTCGTCCTCGCCATCGGCTTCGACCACCGGTGCGGCGGGAGCGGCCGCAACCGGCAGCGGTACGTAATAGGTTTCCTCACCCGCGCCGACGCGATCGGCAATGGCCTGCATCGCCTGCAGGTCCACGCTGATCCGCTGGCCATGACGCAACGCGGCGTTCAGCTGCGGCAGCGCGGCATGCGCGTTGTCGACCATGGCCAGCACGGCTGGCGTCGCCGGGCGGCTGCCGTCGAGCACGCGGTTGAGCATGCCCTCGATCTTCCACGCGAATTCGCCCAGGGTGCGTGCACCGACCAGTCGGCCACTGCCCTTGAGCGTATGGAAGATGCGGCGGATGGGACGCAGACGGTCCATGTTGTCCGGCTGCATGCGCCATGCCGGCAGCAACGTTCCGAGGTTGGCCAGTTCGTCGTCGAACTCTTCCAGGAACACCTCGCGGATGTCCTCGTCGATGTTCTCGGCATCGTCGTCGAAGCCGGCCTCGAAGCCGGCGTCTGCATCTTCCGCGCTGCCCACGGCGACTAGCGCTTCCGCATCGGCCGGCGTCGGGGTCGCCTGCGGATTGAAGTCCGCGGCGGCAGCGCTCAGCTCGGCAAAGAACTGCGCGTCGGCTTCGCTGAAATCAATCGGTGCGATGGTGTCGATGTCGATCATCGACACCGCCGCTGCCGGCACATCGGCAAGCGGTGCGGGCGCTTCCACCGGCACATCCACAGGGGTGATGTCCGGCTCTGCGGCAGCCGGGCTCTCTTCCACCACCGCAGGGGCAGTGGCATCGACGCTCTCCAGCGACGGATGCAGCCCGGCAGCGTCCTCCAGCGACAATGCCTCCATCGCATGCAGCGACAACACGTCGTCGGCATTGTCCAGCGCATCGGCATCGAAACGGAACACGACGTCGTCACTTGCAGAAACCGCGTCATGTTCGGCGGCCACCGGGTCGAACCCCGGTGCGTCATGCGCGCCGGTCTCGATGGACAGCGAGGCGTCGGCGGCGTCCTCTACGTCCAGGCCGGTTGTCGCATTGGACTGCACTGGCAGAGCCGCCTCCGACAGCGTCCAATGGGCGGCGGCCCCCTGCCCTGCATCGAGCTGTTCGAAACTGACCGGATCGAAGCTGGCAAACGTCGGACTGCGCTCATCGTCCGCTGGAGCGAGCGGATCGGTCTCAGGATGGAACGGTGCCAGATCCCATTGCGGGACCTCGGGTGCAGGTGCACTGGAGGCGGCAAAGACCAGCGGTGCATCCGACTCGTCACGCAGCGACAGCGGCGCGGACGCGACGGATCCCAGCCCACCAAACATCAAGCTGTTGTCCGCCGCTGCCGGCGAAGGCGTGGCCGGTGGCGGATCGAAGGTGAAGTCCGGCAGCGGTACCGGCACCTCACCGGGTGCCGGCGCGGCCGACTGTACCGGGATCTCGATGTGCTCTGGCTGCAGTGCCTCGCCCTGCAGCACGACCGGCTCACGCTCGATCGACTGCGGCACGGACGCTGCCGGCTCAGCCGCATCGTGGTCCGGCAACGGCCAGTAGCGCAGCGCCTCAAGGCTGCTGCGGGTGATGTCGAGGATGTCCTCGCGGCCCGGGCGACGGTCGCGCAGGGCTTCGAGGTAGTACTCCAGGCTGGCCATGGCATCGGCCAGCGTGTCCAGCTGACGGCCACTCGGCACGCGCTGGCGACCGATCAGCTCGGCTTCGATGTACTGCTGCACACCGCGCAGGTAATCGGCGGCGGTACCCAGGTCGAGCATGCGCAGCGCACCGGACACATCGCCCAGCAGGCGCGGCACGTCGTGCAGCTCGGCATGGTTCCAGCTGGTTTCAATGAACGCGACGAAGTGCTCGCGCGCGGCGGCGAAGTTGGCGATGGCCTCGTGCGCCAGCACCTCTACCGTGCGCCGGTTCTCCACTGCGCTCGGATCGTCCTGGCCACTGCCGCCGGCGCCCAGATGGGCGACCTGGTCATCCAGCGACGCATCCACGTAGAGCAGCGCCCCGGCGATATCCAGCAGCAGGTTTTCGTCGATCTGCTGGCGGCCCTCGACCACGCCACGCAGGGCATCACGTTGCTGCACGACCACGCCGCGGGCCACGCCCAGGCCCATCATGCCCAGCGTATCGGCGACCGCACCGAGCTCGTTGGCCTGGGTCTGCAGCTGCTCCGGCGCACCGCCGGTACGCAGGTGCAGGTCCAGCGCATCCTTGATGCGCAGCAGTTCTTCCTTCACTGCACTGCCCACGGTATCGAGCAGCTCGCGGTTGCGCCCGCTCAGGCTGCCACGGGCATGGTCCAGCTCGGCCTCGGTGGCGGTGATGCTGTCCGGTGCGAATGCCAGCAGCACGCTGTCATGCACGCCCTCTTCGCCACGTGCGGCACGGATCTCGTTCAGCAGCGGCATCAGCACGATCGGGATGTCACGGTGACCGTTCTGCAGGCGCTCCAGGTAATCGGGCAGCAGCACGCTGCCACGCATCAGGGTCGCGCAGGCTTCATCCCGATCGGCCACGCCACCGGCGCCGATGGCATTGGCCAGCTGTTCCAGCTCCTCGGCCACCATGGCCGGGGCGTACAGCTCGACCATGCGCAGGGTGCCCTGTACCTGGTGCAGGTAGCCGGCGCAGATGCGCATGCGGCTGGCGTCGGTCGGGTCTTCCGCGTAGTACTCGACTTCGTTGCGCACCTGGCGCAGGGTCTCGTCCAGCTCGGGCTTGACCCAGCCCAGCGCTGCGTGGCTCATCGCATCGCGCAGACTGCTCATGGACGCGCTCCGTTCGCCGCCGCGCGGAAGCCGCGCGAGTTCTGGCGTGGGGAATGGAAATGCTTCATCGACTGGTTCCTTGCTCGCCGCCCTGCCCGCGTCACGCCGGCAGCTTGAAGTCGGCGACCGAACGACGCAGGTCGGCCGCCAGCTGCGCGAGGTGGCCGATCGATTCGGCGGTCTGCCCGGCACCCTGCGAGGTCTGGCCGGTGATCTGCCGGATCACGCCCATGGTGCGGGTGATGTCCGAGGCCGCAGCCGACTGCTGCTGGGCGGCGATGGAGATGTTCTTGATGAGGGTGTTCAGTGCATTGGACACGCGCTCGATCTCGGTCAGCGCGGTGCCGGCATCCTCGGCCAGGCGTGCACCGGACACCACTTCGGCGGTGGTCTGTTCCATCGAGGTGACCGCTTCGTTGGTATCGGCCTGAATGGCCTGCACCAGGTTCTCGATGCGTCGGGTCGCGCCGGAGGTACGTTCTGCCAGGCGCTGCACTTCGTCGGCCACGACCGCGAAACCGCGGCCCGCTTCACCTGCCGAGGCCGCCTGGACCGCTGCGTTCAACGCCAGGATGTTGGTCTGTTCGGAAATGTCGTTGATCAGTTCCACGATCGAGCCGATTTCCTGCGACGACTCACCCAGGCGCTTGATGCGCTTGGAGGTTTCCTGGATCTGGTCACGGATCTGGTCCATGCCCTGGATGGTCTCGCGCACCACGCCGGCACCTTCGGCGGCGATCACCACCGAACGTTGTGCCACGTCGGCCGACTCGGCCGAGTTGCGCGACACCTGTTCGATGCTCGCCGCGATTTCGCCGATGCGGTCCGACGCCGAGGTGATCTGGTTGGCCTGGTGGCCCGCCGCCTCTGCCAGCTGCATGGCGGTGGCCTGGGTTTCCTGGGTGGACAGCGCGACCTTGGCCGAGGTGTCGTTGATGGTGGTCACCAGGTGGCGCAGCTCGTCGACGGCGTAATTGATCGCGTCGGCGATGGCGCCGGTCATGTCCTCGGTCACCGAGGCCTTCACCGTCAGGTCGCCCTCACCCAGCGAGGAGATTTCGTCCAGCAGCCGCATGATCGCCTGCTGGTTGCGGCTGTTGAATTCCACCTGGGTCTGGTAACGCAGTTCCTGCTCGCGCGAGCGGCTGCGCACGTTGGTGGAAACGAAGCCGATGATCGCGATCAGCGACAGCGCACCGGACACCACACCGATCCAGAAGTTCGGGAATAGGCGGGTGTCAGACACCGAGCCGAACGAGGAGAACGCGTCGAACAGCTTGCGGCTGTCATCCAGCATGTGGGCCGAACCCTGGCCCAGCGCGGTGGCGGCGGACTGCGCCGCGAACAGCTGGCGCGAGCTGGCCAGGATCGCGTCAGCGTCCTGCTTCATCGCTTCCCACTTCTGCTGCGACTGCTCCAGTGCGGCGACGGCGGCGGCACCGCGCACGGCGGTGATACCCAGTTCCTCGTTGCCGTTGCGCAGGCCGTCGAGCACCTGCGAGAACACGGTGATGTCGCGTGCCAGTGCATCGCCGGACGTCGCTGCGGCGCTGCCACCGGCGCGCATTTCGGTCACGCGACGGGCCATGGAGCCGGCCACCACCACCTGCTGCAGGGCGCTGTACACCTGCGACGACGGCGCGCCGGAGGCCGACATCGCACGCACCAGCTCGTTCAGCTGGGCCTGCAGGCCCGGCACCGCACCGGTGAAGTTGTTGGCGTTGCCAGCCAGCGCCAGCACCGCCGGTTCACTGGCGACCAGCTGCCCGGCCTGCTTGCCCAGCGGCGCCCAGGTCTCGCCCAGGGTGGCGATGGCACCGGACACGCCCGGCTCCTTGCCGTAGCGCCCCTGCAGTGTCGACACGTTCTGTTCGATCGCGTTGCGGGTCGCCTTGAAAGCGGTGAACGCCTGCGCGTTGCCGCCCACCGCGTCACGGCCCTGGTTGGCCAGCTGCTGCGACAGCACCTGCAGGTCGGCCGCCTTGGAACCGGCATCGGCCAGGCGACTGCCCTGCCAGGTGGCGACGCCGGTGTTGACACCGAACAGGATCATCGATGCCAGCAGCAGGAACAGCCAGAGGTTGCTGCCGCCCAGCCGCAGCTTGCCGGTCTTGGTGGCGTCCGAAGCAGTACTCATCGTTCAACCTCGATCTTCAATGCAGGGGGCGATGCCCGGCCTCAGGCCGCGGCTTGCCGGAATTCAGGGGTACGCGACAGCAGCGAGAGGGAGAACACGCCCCAGTCGTGGCCGTCGGCGTGGAAGGCGCGATCGACGAAGTGGCCGTAGCGCCCTTCGGCCAGCGTGCCGGCCGCGATCTGCTGGTCCAGTTCAAAGCTGCGCTGGCCGAACAGTTCATCGATGGTCAGGGCGACGTCGCCGCCGGCCTGGCGCATGATCAGCACGCGCTGGCCTTCCTGCTGCACGGTACGCGTGCCTTCCAGGAAGTACTTCAGGTCGACCACCGGGAACAGGTTACCGCGCAGATTGCCCACGCCCAGCAGCCACGGCTGCGCGCACGGCACCGGGGTCACCGGCGGCATCGGCACGATTTCAACCACTTCGCGGAAATCGGACACCAGCCGGCGCTGGCCGACGCGGTAACCCACGCCACGCCAGAGGTCCTGGGCGAACTGCCGCTCGGGCAGCTGCACCGCATGGGCCAGGCTGCGCCGTTCGTAGGCTTCGAGAATGTCGAAGGGCGAGCGCATCAGGCCACCAGTTCGTTGATCCGCGCGATCAGTTCATCCTCGCGCGGCGGCTTGACGATGTAATCGGCCGCGCCCTGGCGCAGGCCCCAGGCCTTGTCGGTTTCCATCGCCTTGGTGCTGACGATGATCACCGGGATGTGCTTGATCGCCGCATCACGGGCCATCGCGCGGGTGGCCTGGAAGCCGCTCATGCCGGGCAGTACCACGTCCATCAGCACCAGCTGCGGCACCTGGTCGCGGACCAGCTGCAGTCCATCCTCGGCATTGTCCGCCTCCAGCACCTCGTGGCCGGCACGGCGCAGCCACTGGGTGAACACCGCGCGGTCGGTCGGTGAATCCTCGATCAGAACGATACGAGCCATTGTGCCTTTCCCCCCTGGTCAGGCGTTGACGTATGTGCGGATGGCACCCAGCAGTTCTTCACGCGTGAAAGGCTTCGTCAGGTACTGCTCCGAGCCGACGATGCGTCCCCGCGCCTTGTCGAACAGGCCATCCTTGGACGAGAGCATGATGACCGGGGTCGCCTTGAACAGCTGGTTGCCCTTGATCAGCGCACAGGTCTGGTACCCGTCCAGGCGCGGCATCATGATGTCGACGAAGATGATCTGCGGCTGCTGGTCTGCGATCTTCGCAAGCGCTTCGAAGCCGTCGGTGGCGGTGACCACCTCGCAGCCTTCGCGCTTGAGCAGCGTTTCCGCAGTCCTGCGGATGGTCTTCGAATCATCGATGACCATCACCCGGAGTCCTGCGAGTTCCCCGCCCGCAGTCGTGTTTTCAGTCATTGCCTATCCCCAAGCGCACGGCCCGATCTCTGGCGGGGGCCGCTACGAAAGCGTATCTATATCGCACTTTCCGCGCCCGCTTCAAGGCCGCCCCATGGCGCGGGGCATGGCACCCTCCTGAACGTGACGGGTTTCGCAATGCGTGCGCGACCGCCGGGCGGACGCTGCGTTGCAGGACGGCGGGGAGGCGCGCGAGCGGCGTTGCCGCTACCATCAACGCCTTGCCTGACAGGTGCGCCCATGCCGTTGAACGTCATCGTGGTGATGGATCCCATCGCCCACATCAAGATCGCCAAGGACACCACCTTCGCCATGCTGCTGGAAGCCCAGCGCCGCGGCCATGCCCTGCACTACGTGCGCCCGGGCGGCCTGGCCCTGGAGGGTGGCGTAGCGGTGGCCCAGACCGCGCCGCTGCAGGTGCGCGACGACCCGGCCGGCTGGTATGAGCTGGGCGCGTTCAGCCGCACCGAGTTCGGCCCTGGCCAGATCGTGCTGATGCGCAAGGACCCGCCGGTCGACGCCGAATACATCTACGACACCCAGGTGCTGGACGTGGCCGCAGCGGCCGGCGCCTGCGTGGTCAACAACCCGCAGGGCCTGCGCGACTACAACGAGAAACTGGCCGCGCTGCTGTTCCCGCAGTGCTGCCCGCCGACCCTGGTCAGCCGCGACGCGAAGGTCTTGAAGGCCTTTGCGCTGGAGCACGGCCAGGCCGTGCTGAAGCCGCTGGACGGCATGGGCGGCCGCTCGATCTTCCGCAGCGGCCAGGGCGATCCGAATCTGAACGTGATCCTGGAAACCCTGACCGACGGCGGCCGCAAGCTGGCGCTGGCCCAGAAGTTCATTCCGGACATCACCGCCGGTGACAAGCGCATCCTGCTGGTCGATGGCGAACCGGTGGACTACTGCCTGGCGCGCATCCCGCAGGGCGATGAATTCCGCGGCAACCTGGCCGCCGGCGGCCGCGGCGAAGGCCGCCCGCTGAGCGAGCGCGACCGCTGGATCGCCGCCCAGGTCGGCCCGGAGATGAAGCGCCGCGGCATGCGCTTCGTCGGCCTGGACGTGATCGGCGATTACCTGACCGAGGTCAACGTGACCAGCCCGACCTGCGTGCGCGAACTGGACGCGCAGTACGGCCTGAACATCGCTGGCACCCTGTTCGACGCACTCGAGGCCGGCCTGCGCTGATGTCTGCCGCACCTGCCGTCCTGCCCCCGCCGCCGCGCGAAGCGCAACGGCTGGGGGCGACCATCGCGCTGTCGGTGCTGGTCCACGCCCTGCTGATCCTGGGCGTGGGCTTCGCCGTGAAGGGCGATGCGCCGCTGGTGCCGACACTGGAAGTCATTTTCAGCCAGACCCGCACCGCGCTGACCCCGAAGCAGGCCGATTTCCTGGCCGCGGCCAATCAGGAAGGCGGTGGCGAGCACGACCGCGCACAGCGTCCGCGCGACAGCCAGGCCGGCATCGTGCCGCAGGCCCAGTCCGGAATCAGCCCGGTTCCACAGCAGCAGCAATCGGCCGCGCCGGTTCCGCCGCCACAGGCACGGGTGGTCAGCAGCCGCAATGGCGAAGAGGTGGTGGCGCAGGCGCAGTCCCGCCCCACGCCGGATCAGCCCGAACCGGATGCGCCCTTGAGCGCACGCGAACAGCGCGACGTGGAGATGGCGCGGCTGGCTGCCGAAGTACATCTGCGCTCGGCGCAGTACGCCAAGCGCCCGAACCGCAAGTTCGTGTCGGCCAGCACGCGTGAGTATGCTTATGCCAATTACCTGCGCGCCTGGGTCGACCGTGCCGAGAAGGTAGGCAACCTGAATTACCCGGATGAGGCGCGGCAGCGCCGCCTCGGCGGCCAGGTAGTGATCAGCGTGGGCGTGCGCCGCGACGGCAGCGTGGAGAGCAGCCGGATCCTGCGTTCGAGCGGGACGCCGCTGCTGGATGAGGCCGCCCTGCGGGTGGTGCAGCTGGCCCAGCCGTTCCCGCCATTGCCGAAGACTGAAGACGAAATCGACATCCTGCAGGTCACCCGTACGTGGGTGTTCCTGCCGGGCGGCACCCTGCACGACGACCGATAGGGTTTTGGTGCCCGGGCCTGCGGCCCGGGACCCGCTGCAAGGCTGGAGCAACGTCAAAATCAACGTCAACAGCAGCGGTCAGGATGCTGGGCTTGGCGGGGCGGTGTCGGGCGGCGGGGACGCCGCAAGTACGTCCCTGTAGGCTTAGCCGCGGCATCCATGCCGCGGATACCCCGCCACCCGACACCGCCCCACCTCCGACAGATCGCGGCGCATCATCGCTTTTGGTAGGTGTCGACCTTGGTCGACACACATCCACGCCATGCGTGGATGCGAGCGAAGCGACCCGCTTCTGATTTTGATTTTCTTTTTGATTTTCCGTGGCGGACGCACACGGAAACTGTCAAAGGCCGGGCGGGTGGGCTGCGCAGGGGCGTGAGCGCCATGGATGGCGCGATCGAGCCTTATCTGATGAAAATCTGTCAGCGTAGGTGTCGAGAGCCGGCGTGGGCCGCCGTACGAGCCTGGATCTCGACGATCGCCATGTAGCTTGGCGCCCACGCCGGAATCTCCCTTGATCCGCCCGAACAGTTGCTGGA
>NZ_JCAFSV010000025.1:0-25372 GCF_059369595.1 Stenotrophomonas sp. YJH_SMC_25
CAGGCATATCACCGGGAAGTGATGGCAGCGGTAGAGTCGACTGTTAGTGGACTCACGCGCGTAGCGCGGCGTTCCTGGTGTTGGAGCGAAGAGCAGTCGACTAACAGTCGACTCTACCCGGTCTGCGTACCGTACCCATCGGCGTGCCACAGCCTCAGCGACCTGAGGCGCAGGCGTTGGCCAGGCATATCACCGGGAAGTGATGGCAGCGGTAGAGTCGACTGTTAGTCGACTCACGCGCGTAGCGCGGCGTTCCTGGTGTTGGAGCGAAGAGCAGTCGACTAACAGTCGACTCTACCCGGTCTGCGTGCCGCACCCATCGGCGTGCCATACCGTCATCGGCGGGCCATACCCCGTTGGCATGTCATGGGGTATGGCCGACGCCAGGTGCAGGCGCTGTCAGCCCCGCTTTCCCGCGAACCGTGCCTCGATCTCCTCCAGTGACTTGCCCTTGGTCTCCGGCAGCCAGAACGCGGCTACCAGGAAGAACACGAAGGTGCACGCCGCCCAGAACACGAACATGCTGGCGTAGCCGTAGTGGCCCACCGTGGGCAGGAAGATGGCGGCGATGGTGGTCGACACGAACTGGTTGATCAGCAGCGCGATGCTCATGCCATTGGAACGGATGCGGTTCGGCATCAGCTCCGACAGTGCCAGCCACACGCACACGCCGGGGCCGACCGCGAAGAACGCGACGAACACCAGGATGCAGGCGGCCACGGCCCAGCCGTGTGCCGGTGGCGGCACCGGGCCGATGCGCGCCTGTTCGATGCGCAGCGGCGCCTGCGCGGCACTGGCCGGGTCGGCGAACGGGTTCAGATGCAGCTTGCGGAAGAACGCACCAATCACACTGTCGGGCTGCACAGTGCCGGCGCGCTCGATGCGCAGCTCGCGATCGGTCAGGTTGTCGCTGCGCAGGGCGCGCACGTTGGTGAAATCACCGTAGGCATAGGAGACGGTCAGCTGCATCGGCCGCCCTTCGCGGTCGATCCCCGCGCCCAGGCGCTGCCACTGCGCGTCATCCAGAACCAGTTGCAGGCCATCGCCGCTGACCGCCGCCTGCAGCTGCGGTTGCACATCGGCGCGGCCACGCTCGGCCTGGAAGAACAGCGCGGCCGCGGCCAGCAGGGCCATGCAGATGCCACCACTGCCGAGCATCAGCAGGAACTTGCGGCCCTTGCGGTCGACCAGCAGCAACGCGACCACGGTCATCACCGCATTGAGCAGCTTGATCGCCACGTCGGCGCCGTTGGCCACTGAACCGGACAGGCCGGCCTGGTTGAGGATGTTGACCGCGTAGGCCAGCACCGAATTGATGCCGGTAGCCTGGGTGCAGGCCAGCACCACGCAGGCGAGCAGGAACGGCACCACGTAGCGGCGGCTGAGCAGTGGATCGCGCTTGCCGTCGCTGCTGCTCGATTCCGGCGCCTGGATCTGGGCCAGCGTGGGCTCGACATCTGCGGCGGGCAGGACGCGCTGGAGGCTGCGGCGGGCTTCATCGATGCGGCCGCGGCGTACCAGCCAGCGTGGCGATTCGGACAGCCAGAAGATGCCGGCGCAGAACAGCAGGCCTGGCGCCAGGCAGGTCCAGAAGATGGTGCGCCAGGCGTGGTCCTTCACTGTGAACAGTTCCTGCGCCTGCTGCGCGACCGGCAGCGAACGCACGGCTTCGGCGGCGGCATCCACGGCGTGAGCGTGGTACAGGCCGATCAGGGCTGCCAGCACCAGGCCAACGGTCAGCAGCAGCTGGAACATCGCCGCACCGCGCCCACGTCGCTCGGGGCTGAGCACTTCGGCCAGGTACAGTGGAATCACTACGCCGATCAAACCGCCACTGATGCCCTGCAGCAGGCGCCCCAGCAGCAGCGGCGTGTAGCCGGAGGCCAGTGCCATGATCGGAATCGAGGCGGTGAACAGCAGGCCGGCCAGCAGCATCGCGCCGCGACGGCCGATCAGGTCGGCAACCATGCCGGCGAACAGCGAGGACAGCACGCTGCCCAGCAGCACCGCTGCCACCACGAAGCCGAGCTGCTGGCTGCTGAGCTGCCAGGCGTGGCTGGCAGTTGCTTCGAGATAGGGCAGGGCGCCGGCGATGATGCCGATGTCGATGCCGTACAGCAGGCCACCCAGGCCGCCGATGAAGAGCAGGTAGCGTACGGGCCAGCGCGGAGCGGTGCGTGCAGTCATCGGCATATCCCAGGAGATGTTTCGGTGCGGATTGCTTTCTGTAGAGTCGAGCCGTGCTCGACTGACCGCGCATGGCGCGGCAGAGCAGTCGAGCATGGCTCGACTCTACGAAGGCACGGTGCGTCAGGCTGGTGTTGCGTTCAAATCGACCACGCGCCCACCCACCACCACCTGCTGCAGGCGCAGTTCGGCGTCCAGCACCACCAGGTCGGCGCGGGCGTCGGGCGCGATGCGGCCGCGATCGCCCAGGCCCAGGTAGTCGGCCGGGAAGGTGGAGACACGTTGCGAGGCATCGGCCAGCTCCAGTCCCACCTGCACCAGGTTGCGCAGCGCCTGGTCCATGGTCAGCGCGCTGCCGGCCAGCGAACCCGTGGCCAGGCGCACGCAGCCGCCGCACTTGTGCACGCGCTGCTCGCCCAGTGCGTACTCGCCGTCGGGCATGCCGGTGGCGGCAGTCGCGTCGGTCACTGCGTACAGGCGCGGGATCGCGCGCGCGGCCAGGCGGATCACGCCGGGATGGATGTGCTGCAGATCGGGAATGATCTCGGCGTACTGCGCATGCGCGAGTGCCGCCGCCGCGATGCCCGGGCGATAGTGATCGACGCCGGTCATGCCGTTGAACAGATGGGTGAAGCCGGAGGCACCGGCCTGCAGCGCAGCAACACCTTCTTCGTAGGTACCGGCGCTGTGGCCGAGCTGCACGCGGATGCCCATCGCCGAAAGCGCGGGAATCAGCGCGGTGTGCTCGCCGATCTCCGGCGCCAGCGTCATCACACGGATCGGCGCCAGCGCGTGCAGCCGCTGTACCAGCGCCAGCGTCGCCTCGATGGTGCGGTTGGGCTGCGCGCCCAGCCGCTGCGGGCTGATGAACGGCCCTTCCAGATGTACGCCGACGATGCTGGCGGCGTCTGCATCGGGTGCGGCCATGGTGGCGGCCACGCCGTGCAGCGCGTGCTCGATCTCATCCAGGCCGGCGGTCATGGTGGTCGCCAGCAGCGTGGTGGTACCGAAGCGCAGATGGGTGCGGGCGATGGTGCGCGCCACGTCGCCGCCCTGCATCAGGTCCACCCCTGCAGCGCCGTGCACATGCAGGTCGATGAAGCCGGGCAGGATCACCGGCAGCTGCAGATCGTCAGCGCCGCTGTGGTCGTCCACCTGCAGCTGGCACACGTGGGAATCGAAGTGGACGTGGCCACGCCGCCAACCCAGCGGGGTGAGGATGCGGCCATGCAGGGAGCGGGTGTCGGTCATGTGGCGGGCTCGGCGATGATCACTTCGATGCCCAGCCTCTGCAGGCCCTCGCGGGAGACGTCGTCGATGCCGGCATCGGTGATGATGGTGTGGATCTGATCCAGCAGGGCGATGCGGTGCAGGCTGACGCGCCCGAACTTGGAGGCGTCGGTCAGCACCACGATACGGCGTGCACGCTCGACCATGCGATGGTTGAGGCGGGCTTCGGCTTCGTCATGGGTGGTCAACCCGAACTGCAGGTCCAGGCCATCCACGCCCAGGAACAGCGTGTCGAAGCTGTAGGAGTTGAGGCTGGCTTCGGCCTGGCTGCCCTGCAGCGACAGCGACTGCTGGCGCAGCAGGCCGCCGGTCAGCAGCACGTTGATGCCGGCCGCGTTGGCCAGTTCCCAGGCGATGTTCAGCCCGTTGGTCATCACCGTCACGTCGCGCTGCGTGCGCAGGTGGCGGGCCAGGGTCATCGTGGTCGAGCCGGAGTCGATGATGATGTTGTCACCAGGCCGTACCAGGCGCGCGGCACACGCGCCGATCGATTCCTTCAGCGGCAGGTTCAGTGCGTCCTTTTCGTGGATGTCCTGTTCCTGCGGCGGCGTGCGCACCAGCGTGGCGCCACCGTGGGTACGGTTGGCCAGGCCCTGCGATTCGAAATGGGTCAGGTCGGCACGGATGGTCACCGCCGACACGCCGAAGCGCTCGACCAGATCGGCCACCTGCACCGAGCCGTGCTCGATCAGCAGCTGCAGGATCTGTTGCCGGCGGGAGCGGGTGTTGCGCATGGCCATTCTCGGTGTCGCGGGGAAAGGTAGAGATTAGCCGTTCGCAGCAACGGCGGCAGCCGAACCTGCGTGGTGAGTGCGGGTTCCGGCCTGGTTGGCGCTGCAGGCACGGGCGTACTCACCCAGGCACAGGCCGATACGGTGCTGCACCAGTGCGGTGGGGGTGTTGGCCAGGGCGCCTTCGCGCACGGCGCGGTACTGTTCCGGCAGGTACTGGCTGAGCAGCACCAGCGGCGGCGCGTGCTGTTCCAGGTTGGCGAACAGGGTCTGCACCGCCTGTACCAGGGCCGGCTCGCCCCAGTAGTAGCGGCAGCGGTCGCTGAAGGAGTAACTGCGCAGCAGGCGCAGCGCTGCCTCATCGCCCTGGTAGTAGGACTGCCAGTACTTCGGCTGCGCCACCATCACCTCGTCCAGCACCTGCGGCAGGCGCGAGCATTGTGCGGCCGGCAGCAGTTCTGCCTCGATCGCGGCCAGCGCGAACAGCGCTTCGCGGTAGGCGAAGGTCGCCGCCGGGCCGACCTTGAGGATGGCGAAGTGGTCGCGCACCAGCGCGTGCAGGCCGCTTTCGCGCTGGTAGTCGGTGGAGTGCGCCTCGAACACGATGCGTGGCTGCTGTTCCAGGAAGTCGGCCAGCGTGCTGGCGGCGGCCGGGTCGTATTCGTGCACGCTGCTGTGGTCGAAGTCGACGCCCGGCTGCACCACCATCGCGATCACGCGCTGCCACGCATCACGCAGCTGCGGCGTGTCGAACGCCTGCTGGTGGATGGCCAGGGTCTGCGCGGCGGCGGCCGGCGTGGTCACCTGCAGTCCCTCGGCAAGCGAGGCTTCTCCACCGGGAATCGGCACCTCGGTACCGATCACGTAGACCGGCGGCGGCAGGCCGTGTTCGGCGGCGGTGCGTTCGGCGATCTCGGCCAGCTCGGCCGAGCGTGCGGCAACGATGGCATCGGGCAGCGGCACCGGGTCATCGGCGCAGGACATGCTGCAGTCGAGATGGATCTTGTGGAAACCGGCGGCGACGTAGGCTTCGATCAGCACGCGCGCGTGGGTCATCGCTTCGGCAGCCGGGCGCTTCTGCCAGGCATTCGGGCCAAGATGGTCACCGCCGAGGATCAGCCGCTCGCGCGGGAAGCCTTCCTCATCGGCCAGGGTACCGACGTAGTCGCGGTACTGCGGCGGGGTCATGCCGGTATAGCCGCCGAACTGATCGACCTGGTTGGAGGTGGCCTCGACCAGCAGCACGGTGCCGTGTGCCAGCGCCACGTGCATGGCCGCGCGCAGCACCTGCTCGTTGCTGCAGCAGACGCTGTACAGGCCGACGTTGGCACCGGCGCGGTGGGAGGCAAGCAGGGTCTGCAACGGGGACATGGTCAGGCTCCGGACATCAGGAAAACGAGGGTTGGCAGGCGAGCAGGGCGGCACCACGTGCGCCACCGGCATCGCCGAAGCGCGGCGGCACGATCGGCGGTACCTGCACGCCGTTGAACAGATGGGCAGCGATGGCCGACGGCAGCTGCTGGTACAGCGGCGCGTACTGCGAGAGACCACCGCCGAGCACGATCACGTGCGGGTCCAGCGCCAGCACCAGCGCGGCCAGGCTGTGGCCAAGCAGATCGCGGTGGATGTCCAGCGCCTTGCGCGCACGTGCATCGCCGGCTTCGGCCAGGGCGATCACGGCGCTGGCGTCGGCGGCGCTGCCACCGAGGTGGCGCTCGATCATCGCCACACCGCTGCCGGACACATAGCGCTCCACGCAGCCCTGCAGGCCGCAGCCGCAGTCCAGCAGCGGCAGGCCATGGCGCTGCAGCAGATGGCCGGGCACGCTCCAGTGGCCCCATTCGCCGGCCAGGCCGTTGAAGCCGGACAGCAGCCGGCCGTGCAGGCAGAAGCCGCCGCCGGCACCAGTGCCGAGGATGGCGCCGAACATGCTGGGGTAGCCGTCAGCCGCGCCGCCGTGCGCTTCAGACAGGGCAAAGCACTGCAGATCGTTGCCGAAGTGCAGCGGGCGCTGCAGGCGTGCCTGCAGATCCTGCGCCACGCATTGGCCGGTCAGTGCAGGCACGTTCGCGCTGAGCTGGCGACCGCTGCGGCGGTCACGCACGCCGGGCAGGGCGATGCCGATGGCCGCATCGCTGCGGCCGAGGGCGGCGTCCGCCTCGGCCACCAGCGCCACCACCGCCTGCAGGAAGCCGTCGTAGTCACCCTGTGGGGTGGCCACGCGGCGGCGCCAGGTGACCTGCATCGCCGCATCGCACGCCACCAGCTCGATCTTGGTGCCGCCGATGTCGATGCCGTAGCAGGCGTGGGCGATCAGCTCAGCCATGGTGGATGGTGACGCCCTTGACGACGCGGTTGACGGTGCCATCCGGGAACGGGTTGTCCGGGGTCAGGCCAAGCGCGGCCGAGCGCTGCAGCGCGAACAGCTGCGCGAAGCCCAGCCACACCGGCGCCAGCCACGGGTCGTCCAGTGCCGGCACGGTGAGGGTGTATTCGTCATCGGCGCCGATGTCCGAATGCGGGCCGATCGCCAGCACCTGGCCGGCCACGCCGTCGCGGCGCAGTTCTTCCAGCAGGTCCTGTTCGTAGCGGCGCGCCAGCGGCTGCACGCTGCGCAGCACCACCACCA
The DNA here is from genome assembly GCF_059369595.1 of Stenotrophomonas sp. YJH_SMC_25. Taxonomy (NCBI): domain Bacteria; kingdom Pseudomonadati; phylum Pseudomonadota; class Gammaproteobacteria; order Lysobacterales; family Lysobacteraceae; genus Stenotrophomonas; species Stenotrophomonas sp. YJH_SMC_25. The sequence continues at coordinate 6,838 of NZ_JCAFSV010000025.1, forward strand.
GGGTGTTGCCATCCAGCGTCGACTTCGGCCCATGACGGAAGCCCAGCGGGGTGTTGGCCAGCGCCAGCACGCGGCCAGCGGTCAGCTCCAGCACCTTCAGCGCGCACTCGCGTGCCAGTGCTTCCAGCGGGCCGCTGCCGAGGTAGATGATGCGGTTGAACGGGCGCTGCGCCAGCGCCGCCACCGGTGCGTCCCACTGCGCCTGGCCTTCGCGGGCCAGCGCGGCGATCTGCTTCAGGCGCGCCACGCGCGCATCCCACGGCGAACGATCGAACACGGTCAGCGCGGCCAGCAGCATGCAGGTCAGGCTGCTGGTCATGGCGAAGGCGCGGTCGCAGCTGGCCGACGGCATCAGCAGGGTGCAGGTATCGGCACGGCCGGCCCCACGGCGGGCCAGTTCGCCATCGGCGTTGCAGGTGATGTCGAGGAAGCGCGCGTCATCCACGTCGCTGCGCACGCGGTCAACCGCCGCCACGCTTTCCGGGCTGGAACCGCTGCGGCCGAACGAGACCAGCAGGGTCGGGCGGTCGCGCTGCAGGTACAGCGCCGGGTGGGTCAGCAGGCTGGTGGTGTGCACCACGCGCACATCGGCTGGCCACTGCGCGTTGATCGCGTCGGCCACCATTTCGGCGATGAAGCCGGAGCTGCCGGCGCCGGTGAACAGCACGCGCTGGTTGGGATCGTTGAGGCTGTCGCCGAGGAAGGCCTGCAGGCGGTCGCGGGCACGCGACAGGTCCTGTGCGAGGGCTTCCCACAGCGCAGGCTGCTGGGCGATTTCGGTAGCGGTATCGGCTCCGCCAAGGCGCTGCCAGGCGGACACATCGGAAAGCAGGGTGACGTCCATTCGGAGGTTCCAGTTGGGCCAGCGCACCATCTGTGTTTTCTTTCGAAATGTCAAATAGCGAAAGTAAAAAGAAAGAAAATGTGACGCCGACTTCGCTCTGCCCAGAGCACGTCGGAAAACGCAAGAATTCGCCAAATGCCGTATCGCACAATGCTTAACAGGCGTCTGCAAGCGATTACACAAAGTATTGCGGCGCAACAACTTTCGTTTCAATGGAATATATCTTCCTTTTTCCTTTCAATTTGTTGACATCTTTCGAATCGCTGCCCTAGAGTCGGCCCAATCGCTTTCGAAACGCCCGGTGAACGGGTTGGGAGTCCGCGTGGAAAACTGCGTTCGTCGCTCGCCGCTGATGCTGGCCCTGTTGCCGGCATTGATGCTGGCGTCCATGCCGGCCCAGGCCGAGCCGGTCGGCAACCTGCGTTCGGTTGCCGCCAGCGCCAGCGGCGACGGCGTGCAGGGCTGGGACCTGCAGACCGACAAGGGCGCGCGCATCCGCATCGAACTGCCGGCCACCGACATCATCCGCGTGCAGGCCGGCCGCAACGGCACGCTGACCGGTGCCGGCGACAAGGCCGCACCGATCGTGCTGCCGCAGCCCAAGGCGAACGTGAAGGCGCAGCTGGAAGAAGACGCACAGGAAATCCGCGTGCGCACCGATGCACTGATCCTGCATGTACAGCGGCAGCCGCTGCGCATGCGCCTGGAACGCCTGGACAACGGCCAGCCCACCGCGCTGTGGCAGGAACTGCAGCCGCTGGACCTGGATGCCACGCAGAGCGTGCAGGTGCTGTCCTCGCAGGCCGATGAGGGCTACTTCGGTGGCGGCCAGCAGAACGGCCGTTACCAGTTCAAGGGCCGCGAGCTGGACGTGTCCTACTCCGGCGGCTGGGAAGAGGGCGACCGCCCCAGCCCTGCACCGATGCTGCTGAGCAGCCGTGGCTGGGGCATGCTGCGCAACACCTGGAGCGATGGCAGCTACGATCTGCGCGAGGCCGACCAGGCCACGCTGCTGCACCGCGAAGACCGCTTCGATGCCTATTACTTCGTCGGCGCCGACCTGCCGAAACTGATCGAGCGCTACACCCAGCTGACCGGCCGCCCGAACATGGTCGCGCGCTGGGCGCTGTCCTACGGCGATGCCGATTGCTACAACGACGGTGACAATGCCAAGAAGCCCGGCACCGTGCCCGAAGGCTGGAGTGACGGCCCGACCGGCACCACGCCGGATGTGATCGACTCGGTGGCCAAGCAGTACCGCGCCCACGACATGCCCGGTGGCTGGATCCTGCCCAACGATGGCTACGGCTGCGGTTACAAGAAGCTGCCGGAAACCGTGCAGGGCTTGGCCAAGTACGGCTTCCGCACCGGTCTGTGGACCGAGAACGGCGTCGACAAGATCGCCTGGGAAGTGGGCAAGGCCGGCAGCCGCGTGCAGAAGCTGGACGTGGCCTGGACCGGCAAGGGCTACCAGTTCGCGATGGACGCCAACCGCCAGGCGTTCAACGGCATCCTCGACAGTTCCGATTCGCGCCCGTTCCTGTGGACGGTGATGGGCTGGGCCGGCATCCAGCGCTACGCGGTGGCGTGGACCGGCGACCAGAGCAGCAGCTGGGATTACATCCGCTGGCACGTGCCGACCCTGGTCGGTTCGGGCCTGTCCGGCATGGCCTACGCCAGTGGCGATGTGGATGCGATCTTCGGCGGCAGCGCCGAAACCTTCACCCGCGACCTGCAGTGGAAAGCCTTCACCCCGGTGCTGATGGGCATGAGCGGCTGGTCGTCGAACGCACGCAAGCACCCGTGGTGGTACGACGAGCCCTATCGCAGCATCAACCGCGATTACCTGAAGTTGAAGATGCGCCTGACCCCGTACATGTACGGGCTGGTGCACGAGGCCGCGCAGACCGGTGCACCGCCGGTGCGCGGCCTGATGTGGGACAACCCGCGCGACCCGCATGCGCAGGATGAAACCTACAAGTACCAGTTCCTGCTTGGCCGCGACCTGCTGGTGGCGCCGGTGTACCGCAGCCAGGCCGCCAGCCGTGGCTGGCGCCGCGACATCCACCTGCCGGCCGGCGGCTGGATCGACTACTGGGATGGCCGCCGCGTGCAGGCCGGCGCCGACGGCCGCCAGCTCGACCGGCAGGTGGACCTGGCCACGTTGCCGGTGTTCGTGCGTGCCGGTGCGATCCTGCCGATGTACCCGTCGATGCTGTTCGACGGCGAGAAGCCGCTGGATGAAGTGACGTTCGACCTGTACCCGCAGGGCGAGTCGCAGTACACGCTGTACGAAGACGATGGCAACACGCGCCGCTACCAGCAGGGTGAGTCGAGCACGCAGAAGATCCGAGTACAGGCGCCGGCGCAGGGCAGTGGCCCGGTGCAGGTGCAGATCGATCCGGTGCAGGGCCAGTACAACGGCCAGCTGGCGCAGCGTCGTTATGGCCTGCGCGTGCTCAGCCGCCAGGCGCCGCGTGCGGTGCAGGCCGGTGGCCGCGCGTTGCCGGCGCTGGCCGATGCGGCGGCGTTCAACGGTGCGGCTGAAGGCTGGTACTTCGATGCCAAGGAGCGCCGTGGCACGCTGCACGTGCGTACCGCTACCCAGGACATCCGCCAGCCGCTGCAACTGCAGCTGGACTTCGCGGTGGTCGCTGCGGCCGCCGACGATGCCTATCCGGCCGCGCCGGTGCTGGGCCGCGAACTGCCGGCCGACAGCCTGCTGGTGGTCAACCGCCCGGCCGAAGAGCCTGGCCATGCGCTGGAAAATGCCTTCGACGACGATCCGGCCACCTGGTTCCGCAGTGTGCGCAACCAGGCCGTGCGCACCGGTGCGCATGAGTGGGTGATCGGCTTCGGCGAGCGCAGGATGATCGACGGCATCGACATCGCGCCGCGCAACGACAAGAACTGGAAGCACGGCCAGGTGCGCGACTACGAGGTGTACCTGGGCGATAGCAATGGCGAGTGGGGCGAGCCGATCGCACGTGGCCGCCTGCAGTTGAAGGAGGGCGTGCAGCGCATCGCGTTCCCGGCCCATGCCGGGCGCCTGCTGCGCTTCCGCGTGCTGAGCGTGCAGAACCCCGAAGGCGACGGCGCCAGCAGCACCGACCCGATGGTCACCGCCGCACAGGGCAGCGCCCGCGCATTCGATGCACTGCAGCCACGCGACGTCGGCCCGATCGCCTTGTCCACCTTCCACATCCTCGAACACCAGGAACCGGAGCGACCGGCCCGGCAGCGCTATCTCTCCGAGCTGCCGGTGCCGGCCGCGCTGGCCAGCCAGGTGCGCACCGACCAGTCCTTCCGTGGCGACGCCGGCATGCGCATGAACGGCCTGCAGTTCCGCCGTGGCCTGGGCGTCGGCGCCAACAGCCGCATCGACCTGCGCCTGCAGGGCGGCTGGCACCTGCTGCGTGCCGACCTCGGCATCGACGACGCCTGCCGCACCGCCGGTGGCCTGCAGTTCCAGGTCTGGGGTGACAACCGCCTGTTGTATGACAGCGGCCTGGTGAAGGCACCCGGCGTGGTCAAGCCGGAGCTGGACATCCGAGGCCTTTCCACCCTGAGCCTGCGCACGCTGGGTGCGCAGGGCAGTCAACCCGCCCAGGTCTGCGCCAACTGGGCCAATGCCGTACTGATCGGCCAGGAGGGCGACTCCGCCAGCATCGTCGCCCCATGACCCCCTCGTAACACCGCTCCTCCCCCCGCCCATTCCGACTACGGCCCTCGTGGCCGTGGCCCGGGAGCGTTTTGCCCGCCGAACGCCCACGCGCTCACTTATTGCGCTGCACCCCTGCCAGGAGAGAACCCCGATGTTGCCCGCCCGCCACCACCGCCCCCCCTGTCGTTCGATCGCTCCGCTGTCGCTGGCCATCGCCGGCGTGCTGCTGTCGGTCGCCGTTCCTGCCTTCGCCCAGGAGAGCAAGGACAAGGCCACCGACCTGGCCCGCATCGAGGTCACCGGTTCCAACATCCGCCGCACCGACGTGGAAACCGCCTCGCCGGTGCAGGTGATCAGCAAGCAGGACATCCAGAACATGGGTGCGCGCACGCTGCTGCAGGTGCTCGACAATCTGCCGGCCGCCCGCCCGGCGCAGCAGGACGCGCGTTCGCTGTTCACCGGTTCCGATGGTGCCTCGCAGGCCAATCTGCGTGGCCTCGGTGCCCAGGGCACGCTGGTGCTGCTGAACGGTCGCCGCCTGTCGTACTACGGTGCACCGGCCGGCTTCCAGACCCAGTTCGTCAACATCGATGCGATTCCGGCCGCGGCCATCGAGCGCATGGAAGTGCTGACCGACGGCGCCTCGGCGGTGTACGGCACCGACGCGGTGGCCGGCGTGATCAACGTGATCACCAAGCGCAACTTCCAGGGGGCGGAGGTCAGCTTCACCAACGACACCTCTTCGCGCATCGACTCCTACGGCGAACGCCAGGCCAGCATCACCGCCGGCTTCGGTGACTTGGCCGAGAACCGCTTCAACATCTACGGCGCGGTGAACATGTACCGCCGCGACGCGATCCCGCTGAGCGATTTCTACGACAAGCGGCCCGACCAGTACTACGTCAACAATCCGAACTACCTCAACAACCTGCGCCTGGGCGTGGGCAGCAAGCCGGGTGAATTCAATCCGGGCACTTACTTCGCCTTCGATCCGGTCACCGGCCGCCGCGTGCAGGAAGCTGCGCCGGGTTGCAGGAACGTGCTGACCAGTGAAGCGGCCGGTCCGCGTTGCGTCTGGGAAACCTGGATGAACAACGAGATCGACGCCGGTGCCAAGTCCGAGCGCAACACCGCCTACCTCAACGGCACCTTCCTGGTCGGTGACAGCACCGAGATCTTCGCCGAGGCGACCTACACCGACATCGACCTGCGCGCCAACGGCGGCACGCCGCGCACCTACGGCACCACCACCGGCAACCCGACCAGCTGGTTCTCGCGCAATACCGGCAACACCGTCAACCAGTTCCTGTACCCGTTCCTGGGCCCGAACAACGAATACAACCACGCCAGCCCGCAGATGAAGGCGATGATGGGCGGTGTGGTCGGCCTGAACTACCTGCTGCAGGATGCCGGCCCGAACTATTTCGGCCAGCGCAATACCGACAAGAGCTACCGCGTGCTGGCCGGTGCGCGTGGCAACCGGGGCGACTGGAACTGGGAAACCGCGTTCGCCAGCGCCGGCACCCACTCCACCACCTACCAGACGATCAACGTCAACACCAAGGGCTTCGAGAAGGCCTTCGGCCCGTACACGATTGATCCGGGCACCGGCCGCGTGATCATTTCCGACCATCCGGCGTACAAGTTCGGCGAGATCAGCGAAGCCAACGCCGCGCTGATCCGTGAAGCGTTCCCGACCTTCGACATCCAGTCGTGGACCCGCCTGCACACCCTCGACGGCAAGATCGAAGGCCCGCTGTTCCAGCTGCCGGCCGGCGAGATGCGTGCGGCATTCGGCTTCAACGCCAGCCGCGAAACCTTCTACACTCCGGGCAACGCCGACGCCGCCAACGGTCTGATCACCCAGCAGGGCGGTTCCTGGTTTGACGGCAAGCGCAACACCTACGCGCTGTTTGCCGAAACCGTGGCGCCGATCACCGACAAGCTGGAACTGGATGCGGCGGTGCGCGTGGACAAGTACCCGAACTTCAGCGCCAACGTGGCACCGAAGATCGGCTTCAAGTACCAGGCGTTCGAGCAGCTGATGCTGCGCGGTACCTACTCCACCGGCTTCCGTGCACCGAGCCTGGCCGAGTCCGGCAATGGCGGCGTGTTCGCCCAGCTGGGCGGCTTCCGCGACGAGCTGCGCTGCAACGAGACCAACGCCATCGCCAACCTGTTGCTGAAGTCGCAGCGGCCGGGTGATGTCGACCTCGGCAAGAACATGCTGAACGTCGACTGCAGCCGCACCGTGGCCCGCATGACACAGCCGAACAAGGACCTGAAGCCGGAGAAGGCGAAGATCGCCACCCTCGGCTTCGTCTACGAGCCGGCGAGCTGGCTGTCGGTGTCGGCAGACTACTGGTTCATCTACCGCAACAACGAAATCGTCGCGCCGGACTATCGCCGCATGGAAGACATCATCTCGATGTCGCGCTCGCCGATCACCGACAGCGACCGCGCCAACCTGGCGCAGCTGGCGGCCATGTGTGCCGACCCGGCCAGTGGCGTGAGCTGCCCGTCGGTGCTGCCGGGCTATTCGGCCGGCAACGTGGCCAGCGTGGTGGGCCAGTACAAGAACCGAGGCAAGACCCTGATCGACGGCTTCGACATCGATGCGCGCAGCCGTTTCTCGCTGGGCGACTGGGGCAACCTGAACATCGGCCTGGCCGCCACCATCGCCAACCGCAACCGCTTCTACATGGATGCGGAGAACGGCTGGTACTACGGCGACGTGGTCGGCTACTACAACAACCCTCGCCTGCGTGCCACGCTCAATGCCGACTGGACCTACAAGCAGGTGACCACCAGCATGTTCGTCAACTACGTGGGCGGCACCAAGTGGGCCACCGACCAGGTTGATGAGGTGAGCAACAACAAGGAAACCTGCACCGGCGGCTACCTGGCCCTGCAGAAGAGCAAGTGCGATGGTGCGCCGTCGTGGTGGACTGCCAACATGAGTGTCACCTGGCGCCCGGATGACGCGTGGAACCTGAGCTTCACCGTCAAGAACCTGTTCAACCGCCTGCCGTTCTACGATCCGAACAGCTTCCTGGGTGACTCCAGTGACTACGCCACCATCTTCGGTCGTGGTTACAGTGTGACCATCGGCTACCGTTTCAAGTAATTCCGTTTGCGTTACCCGGCGGGCCGGCTACGGCCGGCTCGCCGCCAAGAGGAGAGATGTTTGCCATGAAGCGTAGGGAATTCATCGCGGCCAGTGCCGCTGTCGCCGCCAGCAGCCTGCTGCCGCAGACCCCGGCGTGGGCACGCGGGCGCAAAGTGCGCCTGGCCATGATCGGTACCGGCATGCGTGGCCTTGTGCTGCTGAAGGAGCTGGTGCGCCGCGACGATGTCGAGGTGGTCGCGCTGTGCGACATCGAACCGATCATGCTCGGCCGTGCCATGGACATGGTGGCCAAGGCCGGCAAGCCGGCCCCGAAGACCTACGGCCAGGACCGCGATACCAACGCCTGGAAGCGCCTGCTGGAACAGAAGGGCATCGATGGCGTGATCATCGCCACGCCGTGGGAGTACCACGCACCGATGGCGATCGCCGCCATGCAGGCCGGCGTGGCCGTGGGCTGCGAAGTGGTGGCCGGCATCACCCTGCAGGACCACTGGGACGTGCTGAAGACCCAGCTGAGCACCGGTACCCCTTACATGCTGCTGGAGAACGTCTGCTACCGCCGCGACGTGATGGCCGCGCTGCAGATGGTGCGCCAGGGCCTGTTCGGCGAGCTGGTGCATCTGCAGGCCGGCTACCAGCACGACCTGCGTGGGGTGAAGTTCAATTCCGGCGACCCGAACCAGCCCTACGACAGCGGCGTGGAGTTCGGCCCCAAGGGTTGGAGCGAAGCCCGCTGGCGCACCGAGCATTCGGTGCAGCGCAACGGCGAGCTGTACCCCAGCCACGGCATCGGCCCGTGCGCGATGTACACCGGCATCAACCGTGGCAACCGCTTCACCCATATCAATGCCTTCGCGACCAAGGCGCGTGGCCTGCACGAGTACACCGTTGCCAAGAGTGGTGGCACCACCCACCCCAGCACCAAGGTGAAGTTCAAGCTGGGCGACATCGTCACCACCACGCTGGCCTGCGAGAACGGTGAGACCATCCTGCTGCAGCACGACACTTCGCTGCCGCGCCCGTACTCGATGGGCTTCCGCGTGCAGGGCACCAAGGGCCTGTGGATGGACGTGAACCATTCGATCCACATCGAAGGCCGCAGCCCGCCGCACCAGTGGGAAGAGTTCAAGAAGTACCAGGACGAGTACGAGCACCCGCTGTGGAAGCAGAACGCCGACACCGCCGCGAGTGCAGGGCATGGTGGCATGGACTGGTTCGTCATCCATGCCTTTGTTGAAGCGCTGAAGGCCAAGGCGCCGATGCCGATCGACATCTACGACGCGGTGACCTGGAGTGCCATTACACCGTTGAGCGAGCAGTCGATCGCCAACAGCTTCCAGACCCTGGAGTTCCCGGACTTTACTGCTGGCGCGTGGAAGCAGCGCAAGCCGATCTTTGCGTTTGATGGGAAGTACTGAGATTTACCCCTTCCATGCGGTGACGGAAACGCCGGGCGATGCCCGGCGTTTCTGTTTCTGGGGCATTCGCCTTGTAGAGCCGAGCCCACGCTTGGCTGCATTTCCGACACGCCCCCCCCCGCATCAGAAAGTTCTGAAATTCGACTCATTCCACAGTTTTTGACTTGGATGTGTAAACCACATCGGAGATAACGTCCCCATGCGGCCACGCCGCATTCCGGACCAGGGACGATCCGAAGCATGACGTGAGGAGGCTGCTGCCCCACGTTCTCGTTCCCGCCGGCGCTGTGTCCGTCCAGGAAGGAGAACAGGGATGTTGAAGGCAAACTCTGGCACTTCGCTCATCAGTCTGGCGCTGTTCGTGCTGGCGTGCTCGACGTCCAGCGTGCAGGCGCAGGAGATCGAGAAGAAATGGGAAAGCTACTTCTCGATGGGAGAGCCCCGTTCCACGGAGGCGGCTGTCCAGAAAGACATACGGGCCTTCTTCGCCGAGTATGAGGTCGATAAGCCTTTCGTTTGGGAGGTCAAGCGCCAGAGGGCCCTTCCTAACAAGACGATCTATGACTATCGCGTCAAGCCCGAGAAGATCGTCACCACGGATTGGGTGTATGAGCAGAACCATCAGAAGTACGCCACGGAGGATGCCGTCCGCAGCATGTTCCTGTCGAAGAATGCGAGCGATCCGCGGTGCGCTGCCACCGTCATGACTGAAGAGGCCTGGGAGGAGGTTGGCGGGCTTGGAGTGGGAGATGACGGCAGCGTCATCAACGAGAGCAAACGCTATAAATTCGTCAAAAACAGTTACTACGAGGGGACCAAGGCCTGCTCGGAGCTGGTCTTTTGGGAACACGCCTATCGGAGTAGAACCGCAAAATGCATGAATCACCCCACGATGATGTGGGACGAGAACCTGGGCATGTGTGCCCTGATCCAGCAGGACGACCCAAACATGGCAATGCTGCTGGCGTACTGGACTTCTCCTTTGCCGCCGCAGGAGTGCAAAGTCGGTAATCCGTGCGACCCCACCACCGGCGACAAGTCTCAGCCGGAAGCGGACCTTGATCTCGGGTGGGTCCGCTTCGATCGCCAGTATCATTCCTTGACCGGCACCAGCGGCGGAGCCATGGGCCAAGGATGGACGCACTCGCACAACATTCGCCTGACGCTCGGCGTTGACGACACGGACTTTCCACCGAGTTCGGAAGTCCAGGTGGGTTTGATTGACGCTGAGGGTGGCCAGCTCGCCTTCAAGAAGGTGGGAGCGGTGTATGAGGCAATGGATGGCAGTGGGGACCGCGTGGCTCAACAGGGGAGCCTATGGTTGTTGTCGCGGGCTCAGGAGCGCATTCAGTTCGATGCCGGCGGCCTGATGCAGCGCCGCGATTTCGAAGACGGAACCTCGCTAACCTATGCGCACGACAGCCGTGGCCGCCTGCTCAGCATCACCCATTCAACCGGCCGGCGCGTGGACGTCCAGTATCTCGCGCCGGGTGACGATTCGCTGATCTCGGCCCTGGTGATCGCCGGCCAGCCCGTGGTGAGCTACGCCTATTCCCCGGCCGGGGAATTGATCAGTGCGACCTACGCAGACGGTGCCAGCCGCACGTATCACTATGAGGACGCCCGCTTCCCGGGCTACCTGACCGGCATTACCGCCGAGGGCAACCAGCGTTACAGCTGGTACGGCTACGACGTCAAGGGGCGGGTCACCTGCAGCCGCCATTCCGGCGATTGCAGTCAGGCCGACGTGGGCATTGATGGCGTGCGCCTGGAGTACACCCTGGCAGGCACCACGATCGTCACCGACGCACTGGGCAAGCAGAGCACCTACGCATTGACCGCCAGCGGCGCCAGCGGCCTTCCGCGCAAGGTCAACGGCGTCACCGAGAGCAACGGCAGCATCAGTCGCACCTATCTGCCCGAGGGCACCGATTTCCGGCGCCGGCTGCAGTCGGTGACCGATCGCCGAGGCGTTGTCACCCAGTATGCCTATTCCGAGGCCAGCGACGCTGCCACAGGCGCCATCAGCGTGACCACCACCACCGAAGCGGCCGGTACTCCGGACCAGCGCGTCAGCGAAATGCGCGTGGCCATGGACAGCAATCGGCTGGTGCAGCAGACCGTCGGTAACCGTGAGATCCGCATCGTGCGCAATGCACGCCTCCAGCCGACCACCATCGCCGTGCGCGACATGGTGACCGGTGACACCCGCGTCACCACGCAGACCTACTGTGAGGCAGAGGGCCCGGAGTGCCCGCTGATGGGACTGCTGCGTAGCGTGGATGGCCCGCGTAGTGATGTGGCGGATGTCTCCACCTATGCCTACTACACCGCGGATGACGCGGGGTGCACGGCCAATGGTGCCTGCACCTATCGCAAGGGCGACCTGCGCAGCGTGACCAATGCGCTGGGCCAGACGGTCGAGACTCTGGCCTACAACGCGTTCGGGCGGCCATTGTCGGTCAAGGACGCCAACGGCGTGGTGACTGATTACACCTACCATCCCCGCGGCTGGCCGACCTCGATCACCGTGCGCGGTGCCACCACAGCCGAGGACCGGGCTACCCAGATCAGCTACTGGCCGACCGGCCAAGTGCAGCAGGTCACCGAGCCCGACGGCAGCAGCGTCACCTACGTCTACGACGCCGCGCAGCGGCTGACGGATATCGCCGACAGCGCTGGCAACACCATCCACTACACGCTGGACAACGCCGGCAACCGCCTCAAGGAAGACACGCTGGATACTGGCGGCACGCTGCGTCGCACCCTGGCGCGGACGTTCAACACGCTTGGCCAGCTGACCGCGCTGAAGGATGCGGGCAACCACGCCACCGGCTTTGCCTACGATGCCAACGGCAACCCGCAGACGATCACCGACGCACTGCAGCGCGTGACCAGCCAGCAGTACGACCCGCTCAACCGCCTGGCGCAGACCCGGCAGGATGTCGGCGGCGTGGCGGCGGAGATCCGCAGCCAGTACAACGCGCTGGACCAGGTCACCCAGGTCACCGACCCGAAAGGCCTGCATACGACCTATGCCTACAACGGGTTCGGTGATCTGACCGGGCAGGTCAGCCCGGACAGTGGCGCCAGCAGCTTCACCGTGGACGCCGCCGGCAACCGCAAGACGGCCACCGATGCACGCGGCATCACCGCCACCTATCACTACGATGCACTCAACCGCCTGATCGGCATCGCCTACCCGGACCCCAATCTGGACGTGGGCTACAGCTACGACGTGGCACCTGCCGCGTGTACCGCCGACGAGCGCTTTGCCAAGGGGCGCCTGGGGCAGGTGCTGCACGCCAATGGCAGCACCCAGTACTGCCATGACCGCTTTGGCCAGGTCACCCGCAAGGTGCAGACGCTCAATGGGGTGGCCAGTACCCTGCGCTATGCCTACAGCAAGTCGGGACGCCTGACGGCGTTGACGTACCCCGACGGAAGCGTGGCCGACTATGTGCGCGACACCCAGGGGCGCATCAGCCAGATCGGCCTGACCCGCCCCGGCCAGGCGCGCCAGATCGTGGTGAACAACGTGACCTATGCGGCCTTCGGCCCGGCCACCGGCTGGGCCTATGGCAACGGCCGCCAGCTGCAGCGTCCGTTGGATCTGGATTACCGCCCGCAGGCGGTGCATGACACGGCCGCAGGCGGCCTGTCGCTGGGCTATGGCTATGACCCGGTCGGTTCAATCACCGAACTGAAGAACGGCGCGGGCTCGGCGGTGCTCGCCAAGTACGCCTACGACACGCTGGGCCGCCTGACCCAGACCCAGGACGGCACGACCGGCACGCCGATTGAAACCTATGCGTATGACGCCACCGGCAATCGCATCGCATTGACCACCTCGGCAGGCACCGCCAGCTACGCCTATCCCGCAACCAGCCATCGCTTGACTGCAGTGGATGGTGAAACGCGCAACCATGACGCGGTGGGCAACACCACCAGCATCGGCGGCAAGACGTTCATCTACAACGATGCCAACCGCATGAACGCGGTGAAGCAGGGCAATGCCGTGCTGGAAAGCTACGGTTACAACCACCGCGGTGAACGCGTTCTGCGTACCCCGGCCGGCGGCGCAGCGCAGATCACCTTGTACGACGAAGCAGGGCAGTGGCTGGGCAACTACTCGGCCACGGGGCTGGCGCAGCAGCAGGCCATCTGGCTGGACAACTACCCGGTGGCGCTGATCAATGTGCCGGCTACCGGCGTGCCGGAACTGGCCTACGTGCAGCCGGATCATCTGGGCACACCGCGCGTGGTGATTGATCCGGTGAGTGATGTCGCGATCTGGGAGTGGAACAACAGGAGCGAGGTGTTCGGCAACCAGATTCCGAGTGCCGATTCCGATGGCGATGGTGTGGTGTTCGAGCTGGCGTTGCGCTTCCCCGGCCAGCAGGCGACGGATTCGAGTGGGTTGTTCTACAACTACCAGCGCGAGTACGACCCGGCGGTGGGGCGGTATTCGCAGAGTGATCCAATTGGGTTGGATGGGGGAATCTCAACCTTCAGTTACGCGGATCTCACTCCACAGGCTAAAGCGGACCCGCTCGGATTGGCGACATGGACTGGAACCATGACGTTTGCGGGCACTGGCGTAGGGATTGTAGGTGGTGTGGGTGGTGCAAGACTGACCCTTACGTCCGAATGTCTCAATGGCCGTCAGGCGTCCGTCGAACTCGGCTTTGCTGGGGTTGGCGTCGGCACTGGATCTCCCATCTCCGTCACCGTCTCTAATGTCACTCTCACTGGAGGCAACCTGATGTATGTCGATCCAAGCGAATTGCTCGGAGCTTCTTCCATTCTTTCGTTGGGAGCAGCGGCCGGTGGGGGGGGCTCTCTGTCAACCCTGAGGATTGGCGATGTATCTTCATTTGGAATTGGGGGGCAGGGGGGGGGGATGCCTCGGCGAGCTACCTGATTGGGCGAAGCAGATTCATGGGGAATGGAGTTACCTGGAGCGAATGCGAATGTCATTAGAATCAGTTTTTGAAGCCCTTTGCATGCTCGCTATCGCAACGTTGTTGATAGCTTTCGTTTCGCGAATTTTTCTGGTTTGGGAGTTAAGGAGAAATTCCCCTGAACTGTGGGACACCCTTGGCAGACCTGCGATCCTGGAGCGAGATCATTTCTTAACCAAGTATCCGATCTGCGGATGGAAGCGGGTTCATAACGGCGCATCAGGAGTGCGCAAGTTGTTCCTCTTGGTGTTCTGGTTCTCGTTCCTTGTGTATCTCATATCGCTGATTCCCCTGATCGTGATCTGGATTATGCGCTGATCCTCTTCCGTTGGTCTGAAGCCATTGCGCTATGCTCTGTCCCGCGGGCCAATTACGATTGCGACACGCTGGGCCGCCTGACCCAGACCCAGGACGGCGCGACTGGCACGCCGATCGAAACCTACGCGTATGACGCCACCGGTAATCGCGCTTCGCTGACCACTTCGGCGGGCACTGCCAGCTACACCTATCCCGCAACCAGCCATCGCCTTGCCGCCGTGGATGGCGAAGCGCGCAACCATGATGCAGCGGGCAACACCACCAGCATCGGCAGCAAGGCGTTCACCTACAACGATGCCAACCGCATGAACGCGGTGAAGCAGGGCGATGCCGTGCTGGAAAGCTACGGTTACAACCATCGCGGCGAGCGCGTGCTGCGTACTCCAGCCGGTGGCGCAGCTCAGATCACGCTGTACGATGAGGCCGGGCAGTGGCTGGGCAACTACTCGGCCACGGGGCAGGCGCAACAGCAGGCCATCTGGCTGGATAACTACCCGGTGGCGCTGATCAACGTGCCGGGCACCGGCGTGCCGGAACTTGCCTACGTCCAACCAGATCATCTGGGCACACCGCGCGTGGTGATCGATCCGGTACGGAATGTCGCGATCTGGGAGTGGAGCAACAAGAGCGAGGTGTTCGGCAACCAGATTCCGAGTGCCGACCCCGATGGCGATGGTGTGGTGTTCGAGCTGGCGTTGCGCTTCCCCGGCCAGCAGGCCACGGATGCGAGTGGGTTGTTCTACAACTACCAGCGGGAATACGACCCGGCGGTGGGGCGGTATTCGCAGAGTGATCCGATCGGTTTGAGAGGCGGAGCTTCAATCTACGCGTACACAGGAAATGATCCGTTAGACTTTGTCGATCCATTAGGACTTCTCCGCTATCACTCGTGGGTCAGCAAGAAGTACCCCGCGACGACGGAATTCTTGAATGGAATGAAAGATCGAATGACCAGTCGCAAATATGATGGATTCCAGCGATACGGAAACATCGGACAGGGGCATCTTGATCAGCTTCTATCGAAATGCGATGGGCCAGTCATTACGCCAAAATACATGAGGCATGACGATGGTAGTTACGCGCCTGGCTCGGGTGAGATATTTATTCATGAGACCTATTTTGACCGCTTCGAATCGGGTGACCGAAGCCCAGAACTCCTGCAGAAGCTGGAAAGAACACTGGAGCACGAGTTGGTTCACTTCTCGGAGTATTTCTGGAACAAAAATCAGTACAAGGGCGAGGAGGGTTGGAGCTATGAAGAGTATGTCTATGGGATCATAAGGCCTGCTTCACACTAACCTCTTTCGCGTTGGCTTGTGCTTGATAATTGCATTTACCCTATTTGGATGCGCAAAGTCATCCAGTGAAAGAGGTGCTCCGTGTAGTCATGATCCGGTGGCAATCATCCAGGCGGCATCCTCGGATTCAGCGCTTTCTGCATACGGAGGAGATGGATGGGGATCTTCACGGATAAACGTTCTATGGGATGGCGATGAATCGTCATCTTCATTGCCGTTGTGCGAAGCCAACGGCGGGAGATTTCAGTTCGTAAAGTCGTCGTCATATGATCGCACTTCGCCATTCATTGCCATTGAGAAGTTGTACTTTGATGACGATGCTGCTTTCATGGAAATCGGATTCCCTCCGACAGGAAAGAACGCAGATGTGTTCTTGAGAAAAGAGGAGGGAGTATGGCGGGTCAAGAAGACACATCTATGGGAGAACTAGCCCCATCCACATCGGGTCTCTACGTTTGCTCCGTCTGCCCTAGCATCCCGTGCGTCGGACCCGAGCTGATTCTTCTCGAACGCTACCTCCATGATCGCCATTGTTCGGTAGCACACGCCGCATGTGCGGCGTGTGTTCCATAACATCCGTATCGGGCCTGCTTTAATCAGCAGGCCACAGCGCAGCCACCCGGTCCGCCCACCAGCTCGGTATCCGACTAGATCACGGGGGGCGTGTGGCGTGCGGCAGCTCTCACTGGACGAGAACACTGGTGGGGCCAAGGGACTCAACAGGAAGCAATCAGTACCCATACTCAACTGAACGCCGTGCTCTCCCAGGTATCCTCGCCCCCTGGTCAGACCGCGACGGCAGTCAGTGCAGTAGCATCCAAGTATCCTGTGCACGACTGAGCCGCGCTGCCTCGGGTTTCGGTGTAAGTATCGTCTTCGGCATGCAGCCACAGCCCGCTGCGATCGAAGGCATCGGCCCGCGTACTTTCAGCGTTTGGCACCAGATAAGGACGTTTGGCGTCATACTCGATGCCCGTGGAGAAGCACCGCAGCGCACTCCCGCCCAGGATCGCACCGTAGTCGGCCAGGGCCAGCGTTCCGTTGTCAGTGCCGGGTAGATCACGTGTTAGGCCGGTTACCTCGATGCTGCCCATGCGCTGCATCGCCGAGCCGGGTCGGTCGCGCGCCCCACGCGGCAACCACGCCCCATCCAAGCACCGCTTCCTCACTGGCGTGGTATTTCTCCGACAGACCATAGATGCACACGAACGGGCTGCTCAGGCTTAGGGAATTGCGTGGGCCGGTGTCGAGCCATAGGCAAAGAAGGATGCCATCAAGCTCGCCATTCAGTACCGGCGCACGGTCATCTTGTTCGAACAGCGGCACCACCGCCGATGGCGGGTGGCGGGCAGTGGCTTGGCGGGGTGACGCTGAGCGCGCGTGCGCCATGGTCGAGGGTGGTGACGAAGCGCAGCAAGTGGCGTAATGGTGCATGGGTTGATGAAGCACGCGGCAACGTCCAGCGCGGGCTGGCGGCGTGCAGGCAACACAGGGGAAGATGGCGCGCCCGGAGGGATTCGAACCCCCGACCAATGGCTTCGGAAGCCACTACTCTATCCGGCTGAGCTACGGGCGCGTTGTAGAACCGCCGCGCCGTCGGCCAGTGCCGGGGCGGGCATCGCAGCGCCATGAAGCGGTGCGGGACCGGCATTCTATCCAGTTTCGACGAACAAATCTCCCCCCACCGGCAAAGCCCTGCCGGAGGGGCAGGAGTATCCTATCGCCATGGCTGATACCCCCCTCACTTCGCCGCAGTCGCCGGCGACGCCGCGTTGGCGGCATTACTGGAGTCTGATGCGTGCTGATCGCCCGATCGGCACGCTGCTGCTGCTGTGGCCCACCTGGTGGGCGTTGTGGCTGGCTGCTGGCGGCCTGCCGCCGCTGTGGACGCTGTTCGTGTTCACAGCAGGCGTGTGGCTGACCCGCTCGGCCGGTTGCGTCATCAACGACTACGCCGACCGCTGGCTCGACCCGCACGTGGAGCGGACCAAGGCGCGTCCGCTGGCCACCGGCGCAATCAGCGGCCGCGCCGCGCTGGCGTTGTTCGCCGTGCTGATGCTGGTGGCCTTCGGCCTGGTGCTGACCCTGAACGGCCTGACCATCGGCTTGAGTTTCATCGGCGTGTTCCTGGCCGCCAGCTATCCGTACCTGAAGCGCTACACCCACCTGCCGCAGGTCTACCTGGGCATGTCGTTCGGCTGGGGCATCCCGATGGCCTTCGCCGCCGTGCAGGGCGAGGTGCCGATGCTGGGTTGGCTGCTGTACGCCGGCAACATCCTGTGGTCCACCGCCTACGACACCTGGTACGCCATGGTCGACCGCGAGGACGACCTGAAGATGGGCTCGCACTCCACCGCGATCCTGTTCGGTGATCTCGATCTGGTCATCCAGGGCGTGCTGTACGCGCTGTTCCTGGCCACCATGGCGCTGGTCGGCGTGCGTGGCGGGTTGGGTGGGTACTATCTGGCCGGCGTGGCCGTGGCCACCGCGCTGGTGGTGTACGAGTTCTGGATCTGCCGCAACCGCGAGCGCGGCCCGTGCTTCAAGGCGTTCCTGCACAACAACTGGGTGGGTGCCGCGCTGTTTGCCGGCATCGCCGTGGATCTGGCACTGCGTTGAGCCCAAGGTGAGGTAGAGCCGGCCGCTGGCCGGCTGCACCCGTGCGCGATCCTGCGGTTGCCGGCCAGCGGCCGGCACTACCGCCTTCCACCACCTGCGATGATGCTTGGATCTGGTAGAGCCGGCCGCTGGCCGGCTGAACCCGTGCACGATCCCGAGGTTGCCGGCCAGCGGCCGGCACTACCGCCTTCCACCACCTGCGATGATGCTTGGATCTGGTAGAGCCGGCCGCTGGCCGGCTGCACCCGTGCACGATCCCGAGGTTGCCGGCCAGCGGCCG
>NZ_JCAFSV010000026.1:0-18240 GCF_059369595.1 Stenotrophomonas sp. YJH_SMC_25
CGCGCTCGCCCATGGTTGATCGGTAGTGCCGGCCGCTGGCCGGCAACCACGGGACACTGGGATTGCCGGCCAGTGGCCGGCACTACCTCATCCCAGCGCGTCGGCCCACCACAGTGCGGCCGGTCCGGGCGGCGTGTCGCGGCGCCACAGCAGTGCAACGACGCACAGGTGGCGGCGGTGTGCTCGGCGCTGGATTACGCGCTCGCCCATCGTTGATCGGCAGTGCCGGCCGCTGGCCGGCAACCACGGGACACTGGGATTGCCGGCCAGCGGCCGGCACTACCTCATCCAAGCGCGTCGGCCCACCACAGTGCGGCCGGTCCGGGAGGCGTGTCGCGGCGCCACAGCAGGTCGCTGTGGATGCGCCGCGGCCACCCGGGCAGGGTCAGTTCCACCAGTTGCCCGCGGTCGTAGCGTTGCACCAGCGCGCGGGGCAGCTCGGCCCAGCCGATGCCGTCCTCGGCCATCTCCATCACCATCAGGTAGTCGGTGGCGGTCCAGGCCAGGCCGGTGACCACGCGGGACTGATCGACTTCCGCGCTCAGGCGCACCTGCCGATGCCGCGCCAGTTGTGCGGCGGCGCGACGCCCGGCGCTGGCCAGCGGATGGTCGCGCGCCACGTACACCGACAGTTCGCTGTGGTGGGCCAGCGGCCGGGCCATCAGGCCATCTGGATAGTGTTCCTGTCGCGGCAGCAGGCCCAGTGCGGCGCGGCCGCTTCCGACCAGCTCCAGCACGTCCTCACCCTCCGCATCCAGCCATTCCAGTTCGATCTCTGGGAACGCCTCGGAGAAGCGCTGCAGGATCCGCTGTTCGGGATCGAGCTGATAGACATCGGAGAACACCACGGTCAGTCGCGCTTCGACCGGTGCGGCCAGGCGCACGCTCAACTGTTGCAGGCGCGCATCGGCAGCCAGGATCTCCTGCGCGTGCCCCAGCACCTGGCGCCCGGCCTCGGTCAGCTGCGGGTAGCGCCCGCTGCGATCGAACAGACTCACGCCCAGGTCGGTTTCCAGGTGGGCAATGGCGGTACTGACTGTCGACTGGGTCTTGCGCAGGCGTCGCGCCGCAGCCGAGAACGAGCCCAGCGCCGCGGCTTCCACGAAGGCCTGCAGGGATTCAGGGGAGTAGGGCATATATCCATCGCTCCTGTCGATGGAATCCATTTTGATTCCACCGTAAAAGGCGATGATACTGGCCGCCGTCGCCCCTGTCTGCGGGGCGTTCCGGACCCTCCACGCTCGGCGTGGATCCATTGATGAGGCGGAGTGGTCCCCGCCCTGCAAGGAGCTTCACATGTCCCGTACTGTTCCCGCCCGTGGCGCGCTGGTCGCCTGGGCCTGCCTGACCGTGGCGATCGTCGCCGAAGTGGTCGGCACGTCGTTCATGGCCCACGCCGCCCGCGATGGCGGCTGGACCGGCTATCTGGTCATGGCCGGCGCGCTGGCGCTGTCCTACTTCTTCCTGGCGCAGTCGGTGCGCCGCATCGCGGTGGGCGTGGCCTACGCGGTATGGGAAGGACTGGGCCTGACCCTGCTGACCGTGGTCGGCCTCACCGTCTTCGGTGAAAGCCTGTCGCTGCAGCAGCTGGCCGGCCTGGTGCTGGCGGTGGTCGGCATCGTCTGCGTCACTCTCGGGGAGGCGCACTGATGAATACCCTGGCCCTGTTTTTCGTGATCTGTTCGGCGCTGATCGACGTCGCCGCCAACATGATGGTGGCCAAGTCGGAGGGCTTCCGCCGCTGGCGCTGGGGCGTTGGAGCCATCGTCATGGTCTGGATTGCCTTTGCCCTGCTGGGCCAGGCCGTGCGTTACATGGACCTGGCCACCGCCTATGCGATGTGGGGGGCAATCGGCGTGATCGGTACCGCCACCTGCGGACGCCTGCTGTTCGGCAATCGCCTGCGTCCGATCGGTTGGGTCGGCATCGCATTGGTGACCGTCGCGGTACTGCTGCTGAGTACCGCGAAGTAACGCGTCGCCGTGCCAACCAGGGTTGGCATCTACCGGTGCGGAAGCGCTGTGCCAACCAAGGTTGGCACCTGCCAGAGCGTGAGCGCCGCAGGCAAGCGCCCCGGAGGACCCCTCCGGGGCGTTGCTGTTTCTGCAGCAGTTAGAACCGTGCGGTGAAGTTCAGCCGCGTGGTGCGGCCCGGGCCCGGCATCAGGCTCATCGCCAGCGTGTCCATGTAGTAGGTGTTGCGCAGGTTGCTGACCACCAGTTCCACTTCGGCCTTCGGGGTGAACTGCCAGCGCGCATAGAAGTCATAGATCGCGGTCGGCAGGTAGATGTTCTGCAGGCCGGTCGAGCCGGTGGTGTTCCAGGGCTTGTCCAGTTCATGGGTGGGGCCACTGTTGTAGGTGCGGCGGATGCCGGTATCCAGCCGCTTGTCGAACAGGCGGAAGCCCAGCGTGCTGTGGATTGAGTACTTCGGCGGGTTCTGCGCGTTGACGAACGAGGTGCCGAAGCCGCCGTCCACGCAGTCCGGTGTGGTGTCCAGCTTGCTCCACTTCGCATACGGATCTTCGCGCAGGCGCTTGGCAGTGGCCGCATCGCAGGTACGCGCGCGCTGGTAATAGCTGGCCGACAGGTCCAGGTAGGCGATGCCGGCGTCATAGCCGGACTGCAGCTCGTAGCCCGACACCGTGTAGTTGTCGACATTGTCGACGTAAAAGGCCCAGTTGCTGGAATCGAAGCGACGGGTGATGGCGTTGTCGATATCGTTCTTGAACCAGGCCACCTTGAACGCCAGGCGATCACCGTCACGCCACAGGTCCTGCTTGAGCAGGCTGAAGCCGATGTCCCAGGAGCGGTTCTTTTCCGGCTTCAGGTCGGCCACCGGCGCCGAGGTGCTGTTGCCCAGCGTTGATTCGAACAGGCTGGGCATCTTCCAGCCTTGCGCGTACTTCACGTAGAAGAACATGTCCGCGTCGAGGTTGAAGCGGGCTTCGGCATACGGCGCGAAGCCGTGGCCGGAGCGGCGGATCGCCGGCTTGTAGCCCCAGGCGGTGGGAATCTGCTTGGTATGGAAGCCGTTGGCACCGCGCGGGTCACGGATGAAGCCGTCGAAATCGTAGGTCTGGCCCAGCGTGCTGTCGCCATAGGGCGTGGCGCGCAGCGAGTCATACGTGTAGTTGCCCTGTGCATCCGGGTACCACTCCTTGTACCAGCCCGGCAGCAGCTGGCCACCCTTGCTCAGGCGCGCGAAGGTGTAGCGCAGGTCGCGCGATTCACTGACGAAGGCCACGCGGTTGCGGTCGCGGGTGCGGTAGTCGATGAAGCGGCCGCCGGCCGTCAGCGACAGCCAGTCCCACGGCTGCCATTGCAACGACGCCACCACGCTGGCCTCGCGGCGCGTGCCCGATCGCAGGTAACGGTTGTTGTTGTAGTCCACCGGCAGTACCGGCGAGTTGGGTGCGGTGTCTTCATGCTGGAAGGACGCGCCATAGCGCAGCGTCCAGTCGCCCAGATCATTGCTGAAACGCGTGGTGTTGCTGCTGTCCAGGCCCCAACGCCGGGTCTTCACGTCCGACTGCAGCCCAGGGCCGTAGGTCTCGCCCAGCGTGTCGGGCATCTGGTCGTTGGGCACGTCCTTGAACAGCGGCGTGTTGGCGATATTGCTGTTGAACATGCGGCTGGTGGCCGTGGTGAACCACAGCGTGCTGTTCAGGTCCAGCCACGGGTGCGCCTCGGGGCGGTAACGATGGCGCAGCGAAGTGGCGTTGACCCGCATCTTCCCGGGCTCGAACTGGAACATGGTGTTGGCCTTGTCCACGTAGGTCACCCATTCGTTGGACTCGCCCACGCGGCCGATCGCCGACGGCATGATTTCGCCGAAGCTGGAGTTGAAGAAGCGGTGGCTCAACTCCAGGCGCTGGTCCGGGTCGGGCGTCCAGGTGAATTTCAGCAACGCCGATTCGTTGTCGGTGTGGGTGTTCAGGACTTCATCGCCCGGGTGGTACAGCTTGGAAACGGCCTGGCTGGACATGCCGGTACCGCCGCTGGACAGGTGCTGGTCGTCGTAGCGGTGGGCGCCGTTGCTGCCGGCGAAGTAGTTGCCCTGGCGGCGCCGTGCGTAGGCTGCGACAAGCTGCCAATCTTCGCCGCGCTGGGCGAAGGCCACGCTGCCGTTCCAGTCGCGCGGGTCGCGCAGGCTGTTGCGGTTGTCGCTGCCACGCGCGATCTGCTTGAACGTACGGGTGCGGTCGATGCTGTTGTCGGCCACGCCGCCACGCACGCGCAGTCCCCAGGCCTGGCCGTCGTCGAGGATGTCCTCGTCCTTCAGCGTTTCCATGTAGACCACGCCACCGATCGCGCTGGCGGCATTGGCGGCCAGGCTCGGTCCCTTCTCGATGCTGATCGCGCTGATCAGGTCCGGGTCCAGGTAGCTGCGCTGCTGCACGCCGGCATAGCCGCGGTACACGTCGATGGCCTGCTGGCCGCCGTCGATGATCACCGGCACCCGGTTCTGGCCCTGCAGGCCGCGGATGTTGACGTCCAGCGCGCCGCCATTGCGTACGTCTCCGGTGTGCACGCCGACTGCGCCGGCCAGCACATCGCCGATCGACTGGCCGCGGAAGCGTTCCAGCTGCTGGTGGTCCAGGTGCACGCGCGAGCCGCTGTCACGGTAGACAGCATCGGCATCGGCAAGCCCCCACGGCGAAGCACCTTCGCTGGCCTGGCCGGCCACGCGCAGGGTGCCGATCTGGCGTACGCCGGCGTCGGTAGCCGGGGCGGCCTGCAGCACCACGCCGCTGGCATCACGCTGGAACGAAAGGCCGGTGCCGGTGAGCAGCTGTGCCAGCGCGGCCTCGGTGTTGAGCGAGGCCTGCACGCCACCGCTGTGCCGGCCGCGGGTCAGGCGCGCATCGGCAGCGATGGACAGGCCGGACTGCTGACCGAACGCGGTCAAGGCCTGGTCAAGCGGACCGACCGGGATCTGCCAGCGAACGGCGGAGGCAGCATTCTGTGCATGGGCGGCGGCCGGCAACAGGCACGGCGTGGCCAGGGCCAGGCACAGCGCGATGGCAAGCGGGCGAGGGGAAGGGCAGGGTAGTTTCATGGGGGCGGCGACATCCGCAATGGGTTCCCTTGTAGTGCCCGCCGAGCGCGCAGAAAGGGAACCGCGATTTCAACGCGGACGCACAACGGTCCACCATGGCCAGCGCTGCTCGATGCGGATTGGCAGGGCGCGCGCCAGCAGTTTCAGGGCCTGCAGGCTGTCCAGGCGCGGCAATACCGCGGTGACATTCAATGCGGACAGTGCCGGATCACAGCCCAGATAGCCCCGATGGTGACGGGCCAGTTCGTCGATCACCCGGATCAGTTGCGTGTCCTGCACCTGCAGGCGTCCGTCCTGCCAGTCGCCGCGCAGAGGATCGGCAGCGACCGTTGTGAGTCCCCCCATCGGTCCGATCTGCAGCGCACTTCCCGCAGGCACATCCAGCGCCGCGCCGAACGTCGGCAGGCACCGCACCACGCCCTCGAACACGTCCAAGCGGCTGTGCTGGGCTTCGCGGCCGACCGCGAAGCGGGTGCCGATCGGCTGCAGGCGCGCGCCGGGTACATGCACGCTCAGGGGCAACCCGACGAATGCGGGGTGGTGGCCGGTCTGCAGCAGCAGTTCGCCGCGCAGCAGATGCAGGGCGCGGTTGCCGTTGCCGATGTCGACGGGCACTTCGCTGCCGGCGTTGAGCCACAACTGGCTGCCATCGGCCAGCGTCCAATGACCGGTGCGCCCGGCAGCGGTGCGTTGCGTCTGCAGGTGGCGCTGCGCCTGCAGCCCGTGCAGGCCGAGAAGCGAGACCGCACCGATGCCGAGCGCGCCGCCGAGACTGCGAAGTGCGCGGCGGCGGCGATGGCCGGCGGCATCGAGCGCCGTTGCTGCCGCCGGTGCCGACAGCGGTGCGAACGACTGCCAGACCGCCTCGACCCGGCGCCAGGCGTCGGCGTGACCGGCGTCGGCCTGCAGCCACGCATGCCAGTGTTGCTGGTCGTCGTCGCTCCAGCCCTGTTGGCGCAGCGCGAACCACTCTGCCGCCTGCTCCAGCGCCGGGCCGGCCACTGCCGCGCTCATGCCGCCGCGTCGCCGGACAGGCGCAGGCAATGCAGCATCGCCTGCGCCATGTACTTCTTGACCATGCGCTCGGACACGCCCAGCTGTTGGCCGATCTCCGCATAGCCCAGTCCGGACAGCCGGGCCAGCAGGAAGGCACGCCGTGGCCGCTCGGCCAGGCTGGACAGCATGTCAGCAATGGCATGCAGGAGCTGCAGCGCCTGTGTGCGCTCCTCTGCAGAGGGATGCACCGGCTCCGGCTGTGCGGCCAGCGCGGTCAGATAGGCGCGCTCCAGGTCCGCGCGCTGCCAGTGGTTGACCAGCAGCGCGTGCGCGATGGTGCTGAGATAGGCGCGCGGCAGGCGCAGTTCGGACGGATCGACGCGCCGGCTGAGCAGGCGCAGGAAGGTGTCCTGGGTCAGATCGGCGGCGCAGTCGGCGTTGTGGGTGCGGCGGCGCAGCCAGCCCAGCAGCCAGCCATGGTGTTCGCGGTAGAACCCCGCCAGCGCGGTGCTGGAGGCGGCGGGCACGGCCATCGGCACGGGTCATTAATGAGAATGATTCCCATTATAGGGCGATCGGGCGGCGCACGACAAATCCTGCGCATGCCGCAGCAGGAGAGATCGCCGGATTTGCGATGCCCGGCGTGTTCGCCGACACTGCGGCTTTCCACAAGGAGTGCCCGCATGTTCAGCCACATCACCGTAGGAACGAACGACATGGATGCCGCGCGCCGCTTCTACGATGCCCTGTTCGCCGCGATGGGGGCACGTCCGGGTGTGTTCGACGAAAAGGGTCGGCTGCTGTACTTCAAGGATGGGCGGATGTTCGGCGTCACCGCGCCCATCGATGGGCAGCCTGCATGCCATGCCAACGGCGGCACCATTGGTTTCACCCTCGACAGTGCCGAGGCCGTGCGCGGTTGGCAGGATGCTGGCGTGGCCCATGGCGGTACGGCCATCGAAGACCCGGCTGGCATCCGCAGCATGGCCGGGCGCCAGCTGTTCCTGGCCTACCTGCGCGACCCGGACGGCAACAAGCTGTGCGCGGTGCATGTGGTGCATGTGATGTCGTGATTGGACAGTGCGCGCGTGGCCGCGATGCACGCGGTCCGCGCGCGGCTGCGCTCGCAGATATGCTTCGGCGCGCGCGTGATAGCACGGAATGGCGGGCCGGGCCTGTGACCACAGGCCGCAACTTCATGCTCTGTCCACTGCGGTTCAGCCAGAATTGGTCGGCTAACCCTTTGATCTACCGGAGAACGCCGCCCCATGGAAGTACTGGAGCCGCAACAATCCCCGGTGCGCACCCTTCGGCCTGTGTTCGCCTTCGCGGCGATCGTTGTCGTGGCGTTCGCGCTGTTCGTCAGCCTGTTCCCGCTTGGTGCGGGCCGCCTTCTGCTGAAGGCACAGGACTGGGCCGCACTCAATGTCGGCTGGTATTACCTGCTGGCGATGACCCTCTACCTGGTGTTCGTGGTCGGCGTGGCGCTGTCCAAGTACGGTGGCATCAAGCTCGGCGCCGACCATGACGAGCCGGAGTTCAGCTACCTTTCCTGGGCCGGCATGCTGTTCGCTGCCGGCATCAGCATCACCCTGTTCTTCTTCTGCGTTTCCGAACCGCTGACCCACTACCTGCAGCCGCCGCAGGGCGATCCGGCCGCGGGCGAGGCCGGCGCGCGCCAGGCCATGCAGCTGCTGTTCCTGCACTGGGGCCTGCACGGCTGGGGTGTGTTCGCGCTGGCGGCGATGGCGATGGCCTACTTCGCCTACCGCCACAACCTGCCGCTGGCCCTGCGCTCGGCGCTGTACCCGCTGATCGGCAAGCGTATCAACGGGCCGATCGGCTACACCGTAGACGCGCTGGGCATCGTCGCCACCGTGTTCGGCATTGGTGCCGACATGGGCTTCGGGGTGCTGCACCTGAATGCCGGTCTTGCGCACCTGTTCAACATCCCGCATTCCAACCTGGTGCAGATCATCCTGGTGGTCAGCATGATGGGCGCGGCGGTGGCCGTGGCCGTCTCCGGCGTGGAGAAGGGCGTGCGCTGGATGGCCAACATCAACATGCTGCTGGCGATCGCGCTGGTGCTGTTCATGCTGTTTGCCGGGCCGACGCAGTACCTGTTCAGCACGCTGATGCAGAACCTGGGCGACTACCTGGGCAGCGTGGTCGGCAAGAGTTTTGATGTGTATGCCTACGGCGGCCGCCCCGAATGGCTGGGCGGCTGGACGGTGTTCTACTGGGCGTGGTGGATCGGCTGGGCGCCGTTCGTCGGCCTGTTCATCGCGCGCATCTCACGTGGCCGCACCATCCGCGAATTCGTGTTCGGCGTGCTGCTGATCCCGCTGGGCTTCACCCTGGCCTGGCTGTCGATCTTCGGCAACAGCGCGCTGGACCAGGTGCTGCACCACGGCCAGCAGCAGTTGGCACAGCTGGCGGTGGATGATCCACCGACGGTGCTCTACGCGTTGTTGGATGGCTACCCGTGGAGCCGCACGGTGATCGCGGTGACGGTGCTGGTCAGCTTCATTTTCTTTGTGACCTCGGCCGACTCGGGGGCGGTGGTGTTGTCCACGCTGTCCTCGCATGGCGGTGCACCGGAGGATGATGGTCCGCGTTGGCTGCGTGTGTTCTGGGGCACGGTGATCGCCGTACTGACCGCCGGGCTGCTGCTGGCTGGGAGCATCGATGCGCTCAAATCTGCGGTGGTGCTGGCGTCGCTGCCGTTCTCGGCGGTGCTGCTGCTGATGATGTGGGGGCTGACCCGCGCCTTCAGTGACGAATCGCACCGCAAGCGCGCGCTGCAGTACCGGCCCTCGCCGCTGATCGGCGACGACCGCCACCACCAGGGCTGGCGCCAGCGCCTGAGCCAGGCCATGCATTTCCCGGTGCGCGACCAGGTCTACCGCTTCATGGACGACACGGTGAAGCCAGCGATGGAAGCGGTGGCCGAACAGCTGCGCGGGCAGGGCTGGGATGTGGCCACGCGCTTCGAGGCCGGCGACATGGAGCTGACGGTCAATCACGGTGAGCAGCAGGACTTCCTGTACCGGGTGATCCTGAGTGGCTACCTGACCCCGTCGTTCGCGGCCCAGCAGCTGCGCAACCAGCGCTACTACCGCGCCGAGGTGCACTTGTTCGAAGGCAGCCAGGACTACGACCTGGTGGGCTACAGCCGCAAGCAGATCATCAACGACATCATCAGCCAGTACGAACGGCACCTGCAGTTCCTGCACCTGAGCCGGTGATGGTAGTGCCGGCCGCTGGCCGGCAACGCGAACGGGGCGGCCCATCACCGCCGCCCCGTTGGCGCATCAGAACCGGTAGCGCGCCCCCAGCGAAATGAACTGCCCGCGCAGGTTGTACTGGCTGATGTCGAAACCATTGGAGCCACCGGCCGGGTCGAATGGCGGGTCCTTGTCGGTCAGGTTCAGCACCGACAGCGACAGCGTGGTGTTGGGAATCCCTTCGTACGCCACGTACAGGTCCAGCTGGTGATACGGCTTGATGCGATCACGCAGGCCGGGGTTGCTGGTCGCTGTCGCCACGCGCTGGTCATAGCCGCTCACGTACTGCAGGCTCAGCGTGCTGCTCCAGTCGCCCACTGCCCAGTTCAGCGACGTGGTGCCGCGGGTGCGCGGCAGTGCGCCGTGGCGGTTGTTGCCGGCCCCTTCATACGGTGCCTGACCGGCCACCAGCGGCTGCTTGAAGCTGAGCAGATGGGTCCAGCTGCCGGCCACGGTGAAGTTGCCCCAGCCTTCGGTGCGGAAGGTGCGGTTGGCTTCCAGATCCAGGCCCGAGGTGGTCAGTTCGCCCTGGTTGGCATACTGGTTGGTGATGAACTGGATGCGTCCCTGTGCATCACGCTGCACGCGGCCGGGGAACAGCGTCGGGTTGTCGACGATGAACTGCGCGCTGTCCGGCTTGACCAGGTTGTCCTGCTCGATGCGGTACCAGTCCAAGCCGATGCTGGTGTCGCCATCCGGCGACCACACTGCACCGACGTTGAAGTTGCGCGAGCGTTCGGCCTTCAGGTCCGGGTTGCCGGTACGGATGTTGGTGACGCCACGGCTGCCGCCGGGCTGCAGCGGGTCCAGCGGATCGATCACCGAGCCGTAGCTGACGGTCTGGCCCGGCGCGATCTCCGGCAGCGAAGGCGCGCGGAAGCCACGCGAGAACGAACCACGCAGCAGCAGGCTGTCCAGCGGCTGCCAGCGCAGCGCCACCTTCGGCGAGAACGCGTTGCCGAAGTCGTCATAGTGATCGCCACGACCGGCCACCTGCAGCTCCAGCGTGCGGTGCAGCGGCACGCTCAGTTCAGCGTAGGCGGCGCTGACCTGGCGCTCGCCGTTGACCACGTTGATGGCCGGGCGCAGTTCGGTGCCCGACAGCACCTGCGCACTGGTGCGCGCGTCCAGTGATTCCTTGCGGAACTCGGCACCCCAGGCGAAGCCGACCGCACCGGCCGGCAGCTCCCACAGCGAGGTCGAGGCCTTCACGTTCAACGAATGCAGCTTGTACCAGCCCGGACGCTTGGTCTGCAGGCGCAGTGCATCCAGTGCCTCCGGCGTGCTTGACGGGTTGAGGAAGTTGTAGCTGCCATCGCGCAGGATCTGCTCGAACGCGTAGCGGTTGACGAAGTTGTCGACGTATTCGCGCTGCGCGCTCTGCGAGGTCAGCGCCGCCACTTCCCAGTCCCATCGCTCGCCGCTGCCGCGCACGCCGGCCAGCGCACGGTAGAACACCTGCGTGTTGTCCTTCAGGCGCGGGCCGAGATCGAAGAAGGTGTACTCGAACGGCAGCGGCGCGCTGCCCGGGTTGTTCGGGTGGCCGACCGGCAGCACCGCCGGCACGTCGATCAGGGTGCCGGTGGCCGGGTTGTAGGCACGCAGGCCCGGGCCGACGGTCAGCGGCGCGCTGAAGATCTGGTCGGCCTTGTTGTGGCTGTACAGCACATCGGCGAACGCCTCGACGCTGTCGTTGAAGCGGTAGGTCGCGCTCAACGACGCCTGCAGGCGCTCGGCGCCGGGCTGCAGGGTCTTGAACGGCTGCGCGTTGAAGGCGCAGGCCTGGCCGGGAAGGGTGCTGCCGAAATCGCTGTACGGGCGCAGCTGGCTGCCATCCGGGCAGTTGGCGAACGGTTGCGGTGCGCGCGGGTTGGACAGCCAGTTGCCACCGGCGGTGGACCAACCGGCCAGACGACCGCCGGGCTTGTCGCGGAAATCGCCGCTGCGGGTGTAGGCACGCTGGTCGGCGTCGAGGCGATCACGCTTGAGCAGGTCCAGCCCGAACAGCACGTTCCAGCCCTGCTGTTCGAGGTCACCGAAGCCAGCCAGCAGGTTGGCCTTGCGCTCGTTCAGGCCGCCTTGGGTGGCTGTACCGAAGCCGCCGCCGACTTCCACGCCCTGGAAGTTCTTTCGCAGGATGATGTTGATGACGCCGGCGATGGCATCGGAACCGTACACCGCCGAGGCGCCATCCTTCAGCACTTCGATGCGTTCCACTGCGCTGATCGGCAGCGCGTTGAGGTCGACGAAGGTGTCCCGGGTGTTGAGCGCGAAACCGAAGTTGGAGACGCGGTAGCCGTTGACCAGCACCAGCGTGTTTTTCGGAGACAGGCCACGCAGGCCGATCGAGGCCGAGCCGGCGGCGAAGCTGCCGGTGTACTGTTCGTCGAAGCTGTTGCCGGCATTGGCCGACAGGTTGCGCAGCACGTCGGTGAGGGTGGAGCGGCCGGTCTGCTCGATCTGTTCGCGGCTGACGATCTGCACCGGGTTCGGCCCGGCGGTATCGCTGCGCTTGATGTTGGAGCCGGTCACCAGCACGGCGCCGAGGGTGGTGCTGTCCTTGCCGGTGTCGGCGGTTTCAGCGGCGCCGGCAGCGCCGGCGGTGAGGCCCAGCGCGATCGCGCCGGCAAGCAGGTTCAGGGTGGTGCGGTACATGGAAGCGACAACGCCGAACGGGGGAGGAGCCGTCAGTACCGCACGCAGGCACGTGCGCCTTCCAATGACGAAAGCGCATTCAGTTATACATCACAGGTTCTTAACGACCGGGATGCCCCTTTCGTGCGCGTCTGGGTTCTGGGATGGAACTGCGCCAGGCGTTCCCGGAACCGAGGAGGAGGTAGAGTCGACTGGGTAGAGTCGACTGTTAGTCGACTGCTCTTCCGTCCCCTTGCCGGAAACCTCATCCCCTCGCGCTACGCGCGAGAGTCGACTGACAGTCGACTCTACCGGGGCAGCGCCATTACCGGGACAGCGCCGTCTGCTGCCGCATCACGGCCGCAGCAGCACCTTGCCATTGCGTCCCGACCCAGCGCCAGCCTTCGCTGCCTGGGCGATGTCGTCCAGTGCGAAGACCTGCTCCACCGGCAGGGTCAGTTCACCGCTCCCCGCACGCTTCAGCAGTTCGCCGACCAGCCGGCGCTTGTCCTCCACCGCCATCGCCTGGCTGACCTTGCTGCCCCAGAACCCCTTCACCGTGGCTTCCTTGTAGATCAGGCCGCCGGCGGGAATGCGCATGGGTTCGCCGCTCATCACACCGAACGACACCAGCGTGCCGTGGTGGCCGAGCAGGTCGACCAGGTCACCGCTGGCGTCGCCGCCGATGGAATCCACCGCGGCCGCGGCCTGTGCTTCGCCGGTCGCCTCACGCACGCGATCCTTCCAGCCGTCCACCGAGGTGTCGAATACATGATCGATGCCCAGCGCCTGCAACTGCGCGACTGCATCGGCATTGCGCACCAGGTTGGCCACAAGCACGCCACGCGCCCGCGCCAGCATCGCCAGCGACTTGCCCACCGCGCCGTTGGCGGTGTTCTGCACGATCCACTGGCCCGGCTCGACGTGCAGGAACTCCAGCAGCATCAGCGCGCTCAGCGGCATGGCAATCAGCTGCGCGGCCATTTCGTCCGGGATCGCCTCCGGCATCGGAATCACCATGCGTGCCGGCGCAATGAACGCTTCGGCCCAGGTGCCGTGCACCGAGGCAGCGGCCACCCGCTGGCCGACCTGCAGGCCGTCGACGCCATCGCCGAGTGCATCGATCACGCCCAGTGCTTCACTGCCACCGATCGCCGGCAGGGTCGGTTTGTAGCCGTACAGGCCGCGCACGGTCAGCAGGTCGTGGTTGTGGATCGAGGCCAGCACGGTGCGGATGCGCACCTCGCCGGGGCCGGGCTCGGGCAGCGGCGCATCGGCAATGGCAAGGACGTCGGCCGGATCGCCGAAGGAGGGGTACTGGGCAGCGCGCATGGGCGGTGTTCCGGGGAAAGTTGATGTTGTACAGAACTGGGGACGCAGGCGCTGTCGACAAGGCGCCGCAGGTGCAACACGGCATCCTGCGACTGATCGTCGCGACATGTATTGATTACCGCATCTTGTGTTGACGAGTTCGGATATCCCCACTATGTTGTGGCCGTCACTCCCGGTTAGCCGCCGCCGCCGGACATGCAGCAAACGTCCCGCGGCCCGCCCCTGAGGCTTGCCGTGTCGACGCGGCCGCCATCGTGCGGACGCAGGTCGCCCCCACGGCCCGGATACCGGCCGCAGGCGCAGGCAGATGCCGACGACCTACGTTCCCGTGCCCTGGCAATCCACCCGTTCGCCCAGTGCGCCGGTATCGCGTTCAGGGCCGCCATGGCATCGACCGCCAACGCGCGCGCGAGCCTGGAGTTTCACCACCATGACCGACAGTACCTTCCGCGTGGCCGATCTGGCCGGCGCTGGCGACGCCTTGCGCGCCGGTGGCGAGCGTGTGCCGACCTGGATCACCAAGGAGGCCGGCAACCGCCGCCTGCCGTTCGAGGCCGAGCGCCTGCAGCGCAGCATCGACGCCGTGCATGCCGAGTTCCCGCAGCTGGACGTGAGCGACTACCGCCGCGTGGTGCAGGCGATGGTCGAGCGCAAGCCCAGCATCAGCGCCGATGACCTGGTCGATCTGCTGATCCGCGAGGCCGAGTCGCGGGTGGACCTGGTCGCACCCGAGTGGGAACAGTTTGCCGCGCGCATTTACCTGCGCCGCCTGTACAAGCGTGCCAGCCGCAACCGCTTCTACGACGTCGGCCTGAAGTACGGCTCGTATGTGGGCCTGCAGGAAAGCCTGGCCGACCGCGGCATCTACAGCAACGACATCCTGCGCTGCTATTCGAAGGAAGAGCTGCAGCAGGCCGGCGAGATGATCGATCCGGAACGCGACCGCCTGTTCGCCTACAACGGCCTGTACCTGCTGGCCACGCGCTATCTGGCCAGCGATCGCAGCCGCGAGGTCTACGAGCTGCCGCAGGAGCGTTGGCTGACCATCGCGCTGTACCTCATGCAGGAAGAAAAACCGCGTGAGCGGCGCATGCAGCTGGTCGGCGAGGCGTATTGGGCGCTGTCCAACCTGTACATGACGGTCGCCACACCAACGTTGGCCAATGCCGGCAAGGTGGGTGGGCAACTGTCCAGTTGCTTCATCGACACGGTGGATGACAGCCTGCAGGGCATCTATGACTCCAACACCGATATCGCCCGTGTGTCCAAGCATGGCGGCGGCGTTGGCGCCTACCTGGGCTATGTGCGCAGCAGCGGCGCGCCGATCCGTGGCGTGGCCAATTCCTCTGGCGGCGTGGTGCCGTGGATCAAGCAGCTCAACAACACCGCGGTGTCGGTCGATCAGCTTGGCCAGCGCAAGGGCGCGGTGGCGGTGTACCTGGACATCTGGCACCGCGACATCGAAGCGTTCATGGACCTGCGCCTCAACAACGGCGACCAGCGCCTGCGCGCGCACGATGTGTTCACCTCGGTGTGCGTGCCCGACCTGTTCATGGAGGCGGTGGAGCGCCGCGCCGACTGGTACCTGTTCGACCCGCACGAGGTGAAGCAGGCCAAGGGCTGGTACCTGCAGGACTTCTACGACGAGACGCGCGGCGCGGGCAGCTTCCGCGACCGCTACGCCGAACTGGTGGCCGACGAGCGCATCAGCCGCCGCACGGTGAAGGCCATCGATCTGTTCAAGCGGATCATGCTCAGCCAGCTGGAGACCGGCAACCCGTTCCTGTTCTACCGCGACGAGGTCAACCGCCGGAACCCGAACAAGCACGCGGGCATGATCTATTCCAGCAACCTGTGCACCGAGATCCTGCAGAACATGAGCCCGACGCGGATGATCCAGGAGATCGTCAGCGGCGACCAGATCGTCACCACACGCCGTGCCGGCGATTTCGTGGTCTGCAACCTGTCCTCGATCAACCTCGGCCGGGCGATCAGCGCACCGGATGACCTGCTGGCCACCGATGTGCTGGAGCGCCTGATCCCGATCCAGGTGCGCATGCTCGACAACGTGATCGACCTCAATGCGTTGCCGGTGCCGCAGGCCACGATCACCAATCGCAAGTATCGCGCCATCGGCCTGGGCACGTTCGGTTGGCACCACCTGCTGGCGCAGCAGGCAATCCAATGGGAATCACCGGATGCCGAGGCGTTGGCCGACCGGCTCTACGAACGCATCAATTTCCTGACCATCCAGGCCAGCGCGCAGCTGGCGAAGGAGAAGGGCAGCTACCCGATGTTCGCGGGTAGTGACTGGCACAACGGGCGTTACTTCCGTGACCGCGACTACAGTGGCGCCGCGTGGGACAGCCTGGCCCACGAGGTCGCCACGCACGGCCTGCGCAACGGCTGGCTGCTGGCGGTGGCGCCGAATATGAGCACCGCGCAGATTGCGGGCTCCACGGCCTCGATCGACCCGATCTACAGCGCGTTCTACTACGAGGAAAAGAAGGACTTCCGGCGGCCGGTGGCGGCGCCGGGCCTGTCGCTGGAAACCTGGCCGTACTACGAGAAGGGTGCCTACAAGGTCGACCAGTTCGCCAGCGTGCGCCAGAACGCGCGCCGCCAGCGCCATGTCGACCAGTCGATCAGCTTCAACCTGTACGTGCCCAGCACCATCCGTGCAAGCACGCTGCTGGAGCTGCACCTGAGCGCCTGGCGCGAAGGCCTGAAGACCACCTACTACGTGCGCTCCAACGACATCGACATCAGCGAATGCGAGTGGTGCTCCAGCTGATCAATGGTAGTGCCGGCCGCTGGCCGGCAACCCCGCGATCTTCGGTAGTGCCGGCCGCTGGCCGGCAACACGATAGAAAGAGAACGAAGGCAGAAAACCATGGCAACTCCCCTCGACCGCATCAAGATCCTCGAACCTCGCCATCCCAACCGCAGCACCGGCATCATCAACGGCCAGACCAGCGGCATCCTCAACTGGAACGACATCCCGTACCCGTCGTTCTATCGGGCCTACAAGGAGCTGTCGACCAATTTCTGGATTCCCGACGAGGTCGACATGAAGCTGGACGCCCGCCAGTACGGCGAGCTGAACGCGCGCGAGAAGAACGCCTACGACTCGATCATTGGCCTGCTCGCCACGCTCGATTCACCGCAGACGCGCTTCATCTACAACGTCGCGGAGTACATCACCGACCCGGCCGCGCACGCCAATGCGGCGATCATCGGGCAGCAGGAAGTGATCCACAACGAGAGCTACAGCTACGTGCTGGCCTCGATCACCGACCTGCCGAACCAGAACCGCATCTTCGAGATCGCCCGTACCCACCCGACCATCATCAAGCGCAATGCGCCGATCATGGGGGCGTATGACGATTTCATGCGCGAGAAGACCGCCGAGACTCTGCTCAAGTCGTTGATCCAGTCCTCGATCCTGGAGGGCATCAATTTCTATTCCGGGTTCGCGTACTTCTACAACATGGTGCGACAGAACCGCATGAACGGCACCGGCAAGATCATCAGCTTCATCAACCGCGACGAGCTGGCGCATACCAAATTCATCAGCGAGCTGATCCGCGCCATCATCGGCGAGAACCCCGAGCTGCAGACCAACGAGCTGACCGCCTACGTACACCAATCGTTCGAGCATGCCATCGAGCTGGAGACGCAGTGGTCGTCGGAGGTGCTGGATGGCATCGACGGCATCGACGTGGACGAGATGGTGCGCTACGTGAAGTACCGCGCCAACAAGATGGCCGGCATGCTCGGCATCGAACGCCTGTACAGCGACACCACCGACAACGTGATGCCGTGGATCAAGGCCTACGCCGACAACTTCACCGAAACCAAGACCGACTTCTTCGAGATGCGCAATGCAAGTTACAAGAAGACCAACGTCGACAACGGCTTCGACGACCTGTGAGTCCGGCGCCGCGCTGAGCATCCTGGTGGTGGTCGCCTCGTTGAGCGGCAACACCCGCGAGCTCGGCCGGCAGATCGCCGAGCGTTGCCGCGCCGCAGGTCATTCGGTTCACTGGCAGGAGGCGGACGATCTGCGCCAAGCGCCGCCGCTGGCGGCCGACGAGGCTGACCTGGTGCTGCTGGGTTGCTGGACCGACAACGCCGGCCGCACGCCGTCGGAGATGAAGGCATGGGTGGCCGGCATCGCCGAGCGCGGCGAGCGGCCGCGGCAGCTGGCGGTGTTCGGCACCGGCGAAACGCAGTGGGGGCAGGAGTACTACTGCGGCGCCGTGCACCGCCTGATCCGCTACTTCCGCAGCGACTATCCGCCGCTGGAAATCGAACAGATGCCGCATGGTCAACGCCATGCGGGGGCCATCGAGGCCTGGACCGACGCGGTCCTGGCCCACTATTGGAGCAACACCGATGCAGATCATCGACGCCACCACGCCTGAGCAGTTCCGGCAGCTGCTGGCCGAGCACCCGCGGGTGCTGGTGGATTTCCACAAGGACCAGTGCCCGGGGTGCCGGATGCTGGAGATGTCGTTGCACCGGGTGGCCAACAGCATGGCGGGGCAGGGCACGACCCTGCTGCGCGTGCAGCTGGAAGTGCTGGGTGAGGCGTTCTTCAGGGAGCTGGGGCTGCGGCAGACGCCGACGCTGTCGCTGTTCCGTGACGGCGACGAACGCACGCGCCTGGCCGGATTCCAGTCGCCGCAACAGATCGAGGCCGCGATCGCGTTGCATCTGTAGCGTGGAGATGGCGGGGGCGGATCCCTTGCCAGAGGCAAGGGCTCTGACCCCGCATCGTGTAAAGGCATCCACGCATGGCGTGGATCTTATCTCTTGCCAATCTGGCACCTTGGGTGCCGAGAGCCCGGCGTGGGCGACCGTGTGGATCCAGGTCTTGCGACCGAGAAGTAGCTTGGGTCCCCACGCCGGATTCTCCCTGAACCGC
>NZ_JCAFSV010000027.1:0-17617 GCF_059369595.1 Stenotrophomonas sp. YJH_SMC_25
AAGGTTACTGCGTTGTCGGCTTGTTGTGCTCGGTGGTTGGCAGCGAACTGGGCAGGCGGGATTCGACCGCAGCTGCTGTGTGGTCGCACCTGGTTGTAGTCGCGTCGCCAGTCGGCGATGACCTGGCGGGCTTGGGCGAGCGAGGTGAACCAGTGTTCGTTGAGGCACTCGTCCCTGAACTTGCCGTTGAAGCTCTCGATGTAGCCGTTCTGCATGGGCCTGCCCGGCTCGATCAACAGGTGCTTGATGCCGTGGCGTTGCGTCCATGCGATGAAGGCCCGGCTGGTGAACTCGGGGCCGTAGTACATCTGGAAGCATCCCCATGACGTGGGCAGCCACCGTCTCCAAGGTCATCCTGAGGGTTCTCACACACCACAGGAGCTTGCCGACGATGACTGCCCAGCCCAATGCTACGCCTGCGGCCACGTGGGTCGCGATTGATATTGCCAAGCGTCACCATGCCGTCCTGATTGAAACGCCTGACGGCAAGCAGCAGCAGTTTCGGATGGCCAGCTCGATGGAAGAGCACGATCGTCTGGTCGCTCTGCTGCGTGGATTACCCCAGCCTGCCAGGATCGCCATGGAACCCACTGGAGACTGCCATCGAACGCTGGCTTTCCGGCTTCTCACGGAAGGCTTCGACGTTTGCCTTGTCTCATCAGTCGCTGGCGCCCGCTACCGCGAAGCAATGTTCAACTCATGGGACAAGAACGACCCGAAAGATGCCCGCGTGATTCTCGCACTGCTCAAGCAGGGCATGACGCTGCGCTACATTGATCCCTTGCTGGCCGGGCACCACGGATTGCAGGAGCTGTCCAAGACTCACTATCAGATCAGCCTGGCAAGGACGCGACTGCAGCACAGCTTGATGACGCACTATCTGCCGCTGTACTTTCCCGAAATCGAGCGCTACTTCGACAGCGCACATGCGGACTGGTTCGCCCGCTTCATGCTCCGCTTTCCTACTGCGGCATCAATCCAACAGCGTGACTACGAGACGTTCCGCAAGGAGGCGTGGGACCTGGTGGGGCGCAAGGTCAACAAGGCGGCATGGCTACGCGAACTATATGAAATCGCCCTGCGAAGCATTGGCTTGCCTGTCGCCGATGACTCGCTCGAGGTTCAGAGCTTCCGCCTGCAATTGCAGCGCTTCCAGGAGCTGGTCCAGCAGCGCGACCGGCTCGCGGAACAGGCGCACCAGACCCTTTCGGGGCGCCCAGACTATGAGTCGCTGCGTTCGATTCCGGGTATTGGACCTGTGCTTGCACTGACCATTCTGGCCGAGGCTGGCGACCTGCGTCGCTTCGCCCACCATCGCCAGTTCCTGAAGTACTGCGGCCTCGATCTGGCCAAGTGCCAATCAGGCCAATACAAGGGCCAGGAGCGGCTGTCCAAGCGCGGCAATGCGCGCCTTCGCTTCGCCTTCTGGTTTGCCGCCACAGTGGCCATCCGGATGCGGGAGAACAGCTTCCGGGAGAAGTACGAGCGCTACATCCGGAACGATCCATCCAACGCCGACCGCAAAAGAAAAGCACTGACTGCCGTGGCCGCGAAGATGGCGCGTGTCGCCTATGGCCTGGTCAAGCAACAAACCCAATACCGCTGCTACTTCGAAAATGCTTTACCCCGTGGATCGACCCCTCTCCGTAGGGCCGTCGGGACCTCTTAGGATCCTGTAGATAATGCTCGGGCCTTCCACGGGACTCCATGCTGTTTTAGGCACGTTCGAGGCCGTTCTGGACCTCGTGTTCACTATGGTCAGACCAGGAGACCCTGAAGACGTGGAAGCCCACGGGACTTGGTGCAAATAGCGGTGCGACTTGCCTGACCGGACGTCAGCGACGTCCGCGGATCCGTTCGCTCCCAATTTGTTGTTGACTCCAGAGTTAGCACGTTGTCCGTGCGTACGGCCCGCGGGTAGCCCCGGAAGCAGGCGGCCTGGTCGAGGACCCGGACGACGTAGGCGCCACCCATGCCATGGTCAACCGTGATGTCCACGCACTCGTGGGTGAAGTCGTCGGCCACGGTCAGGCACTTGAGCCGCCGGGCGTTGGCCAGGGCGTCGCTGACGAAGTCCATGCTCCAGACCTGGTTGGGCGCCGTAGCGATCGCCAGAGGCTGTCGCTCAAGCGGGGGGCGCTTGGCCTTCTTGCGTCGGCGCACGGCGAGGCTGGCCTCGCTGTAGAGCCGATAGACCTTCTTGTGGTTCACGTCTGGGAACTCCGGGCGCAGCAGGTCGTGCAGGCGGCGATAGCCGAACCTGCGGCGGATCTGGGCCAGTTCGATGATCCGTGCCGACAGTGCCTGGGTGGCAGGCGTCGGCACGGGCGGGTGGCGGAAGGCATCGCGGGACAGCCCCGCAAGGCGGCAAGCCCGGCGCTCGCTCAACACCGTCTGGTCGAGCATGCGTCGGACTGCCTCGCGCTTGCGTTGCGGGGCTAGCGTTTTACCCCGAAGCCGATCTTCAGCACCTCGATGTCCAAATGGGCGTCGGCCAGCAACCGCTTGAGCCGGTTGTTCTCGGCTTCCAGCTCCTTCAGGCGCTTGGCGTCCTCGGCCTCCATGCCGCCGTACTTGGCCCGCCAGGCGTAGAAGCTGGCGGGGCTGAAGCCGTGCTGGCGGCCCAGTTCCGCGACTGCCATGCCGGCCTCGGCCTGCTTGATGAATCCGATGATCTGTTCGGTGGTGAAGCGACTCTTGCGCATGTCCGTCCTCTCGGGTTGACGGACTTTACAGCTTCACGTGGTACGGCTCAGTGGGGGCAGGTCAAGAGGTCTCGGCGGCGCGCTCGCCGCGCTCGCGCAGCAGCCAGTAGGTCGCACCCAGAGCCAGCGTGGCGCCTGCCAGCGCGGCTATCTTTGCGGGGCTCGCCTCGGGGTCAAGGATCACGAACTTGCGCGCCAGCGCGATCAGACCGATGAGGATCACGGTCTTGACCTGGATGATGCTGTCCCGACGCAGCGCCACGCGCACAATGGAATGCTTGAACTCCATCGCGATCAAGAGCGTCATGATCATGCCGAACACACTCTGGAATACCTTGTGATCCAGGGGATTGAAGGCATCGAGGACCAGCAGCGTGAAGACGATGGCGATGAGCTGGAACAGCGACACCACGATGATGACGGCAATTACCGCCGACAGAACGAGGGCGACGACCTGCTCGAAGCGATCGTATAAACTCATGATGGCCCATTGGTCACGGAAGACCTGAAATGGATTGCGGCCTGTTGACTTCATGCAGATGGACTCCCTGCGACATTGCCGCTGTCGAGACGGCGGCGCATCGCACTGATGTTTCGTTCGACGAGCTCGGCCGACATGCCAAGCGACGACATCACCTGTTCCGCCAGCCCAAGGGCCGCGGCAAAGGATTGCTGGTGTACATGCACGTTGGGCATGGCGCGAAGTGCATCGGCCGCGGTCGTACTTCTGCATGACACCCACAAGGTCAGCGCCGGACGGCGCTCGGCAATCGCCTGGGCGATGCGCAGCACTTGCTGGGCATGGTCGAACGTGAGCACCACCAGACGCGCTTGCGCCAACCCGGCAGCCAGCAAGGTATCGGGGCGACTGGCATCGCCATGGAACACCGGCGCGCCGGCGGCACGTGCGGCCTCGACCTTCTGCTCGTCTGCTTCCAGCAGCAGATGCGCCACGCCCGCGTGTCGAAGAATTTCGCTGACTGTCAGGCCAAGCTCGCCTGCGCCGCAGATGATGACGTGGTCTCGAAATCGCGCTGTCTGCGCGGTGATCTCAACTTCTTCAGCCTGGGGTGGCTGAATGACGCCGCCGGTGCGGCTCAAGAACCGGGCAAGTACATCGTGATGGCGGATCAGCAGCGGTGCCAAGGCCATGCTGAGCACCAGCGCGACCAGCATGGGTTGTACGACGGTCGCGGGAATCAGATGCTGCTGCAAGACCATGCCCAACAACAGCAGGGCGAACTCGCCGCCATGCCCCAACGCTATGCCCGTGCGCCAGGCATCGAAGGCGGACAGGCGCGTCGCCCGCAAGGCCAGGGTGTTGAGCCCGATCTTGACCGGTACCAGCACTGCCAGCCACGCGAACACCGCCAGTGGTGCCGAAAGAATCTGCGCTCCGTCCAACTGCAGGCCGATGGTCACGAAGAACACCCCCGACAACACATCGCGAAACGGTTTGAGGTGGCTTTCCATGTGGTGACGGAAGTCGCTCTCGCCCAGCACCATGCCGGCCAAAAACGCACCCAGGGCGGCGGATACGCCGACCGCGTGTGCAGCAGCGGCGGCAGCCACCACCACGCACAAGGAAACCAGCACGAAGGATTCTTCGTGGCCCTGCCGCGCCACCCAGCCCAGCAGGCCATGCAACAGACGACGGGAGGCGAGGGCCGCTGCCGCGAACAACATCAGCACGCCCAACACTTCGAGCAGCACGCTCTCGATCTTCGGCGACTCGCCGCGCGCCCAGATCGCCAGCAGGGCCAGCAGGGGCACGCTGGCCAGGTCCTGAAAGACCAGCACGGCGATGGCGCTGCGGCCGTGGCGGGTGGTGAGCTCGCCTTGGTCGGCCAGCTGTCGGCTGACCAGCGCCGTGGACGACATGGCCGCCGCAGTGCTGAGCAACGCAGCGCACTGAACTGGCTGTCCCAGCCACATCAACATCAAGGTCAGTGGCGTGGCGACAGCGATCATCTGCAAGCTGCCGGCCGCCAATACGGTTTTACGGGAAAGCCAGAAGTGCCCGAGGGAGAACTCCAGCCCAACCATGAACAGCAGCAGGGCCACGCCCAGCTCGGACAGAAAATCAAGCGCTTCTCCCGGCGCGACTACACCGCTGACCGACGGGCCCAGCAAGGCGCCGACGGCGAGGTAACCCAGCAAGGCGGGTACTCTGAACGCCGCCGTCGCCACCGCCGCGAGACTGCATGCCGCCAGCAGGATCAGGGTGGCGCCGAGCAAGTCCTGCATCGGTCAGCGCCCCACCTGTGCAGATGCCCAGCGCACGATGTCCTGCGCGCCCATGGCGCCCGCCTGACGCCCGATCTCCCGCCCACCTTGGAACAGGGCGAGCGTCGGAATGCTGCGGATGCCGAACTGCGCGGCCAGGTGGGGTTCTGCCTCGGTATTGACCTTGGCCAGCCTGACCCTGGGTTCGAGCTGACGCGCCGCTTGCTGGAACTGCGGGGCCATCATCTTGCACGGCCCGCACCAAGGTGCCCAGAAATCTACCAACAGTGGCAGGTCGCTGCGCTCCACGTGGCGCGAGAACGTCGCCGTGGTCAACTCGATGGGTTCGCCCGTGAACAAGGGCTGCTGGCAGCGGCCGCAGTTGGGATGTTCCGATAGCTTCGCAGTCGGTACGCGGTTGATGGACTGGCAATGCGGACAGACGAGGTGAAGATCATTCTTCATGGTTCGCCTCCTTGGACCACAGTGAGGCTGCCGCGCTTCGGGTCACAGACAATGCCGACCAATCAACGCCTTGGAGCCAATCGTTCCCGTCTTTGCTTACTCCGGCCTCTTCCAAATGAGCAGCGATGAACGCTTCGGCCTGCATGAGCCACCTTTGGACAGTATCTTCCTTACTAGGAATCAGTAGGATTTCAGAGACGCTGCTGGCATCCAGCCCGTCCACACGGATAAGCAGAAAAATGCGCCGCCACAAACGCGGCATGTCCTTCAGCAGGTCGAATGCAAAAGCGAACTCGCTCGACCGATCAACTAGCTCCTGCTGTTCCGCGATCGTTGCGGCATCGGGATGCTGACTGTCAGCGATGATATCGGCCAGCCTGAGTGTGTCATCGGGCTGATAAAATTCGAAGACTTCCTCTTCCACCATGGCCTCGGCGACGTCCTGGGCATCCGCTTCGACCGGCGCGTCCAGAGAAACGAATTCGCCAAATTGCCGGCTGTTTGCCACTTCGTGATCCAGCACGGCGAACAGATGCTTCAGAAGACCGAAGTAAGCCGCTTTTTCTTCCGGCACGGATTGCCATTCCACCTCAGCTTGGACAATCGCTTCATCCACCACGTCGCGCAGCGTCGGATAATCGCGCGGTAAATCGCCGACGGCACGCAGATAAGCCAGCTCACGCCTTGCGACAGCCTCAAGTTTCGACAGTAGAGGCATTCGGGTCACTTTGGCCTCATGGGCGGCTGACGCGGGTTTTGCGGCAATTCGCACCTTGAGCTCGCGCAAGCGCTCGCGTCGTGCTTTGCGCTTGATCTGGTCCTGAGCATGCAGCCGGTCAAAATGCTTCTTGGCCTGACGGCACAACGACTGTGCGAGCATCTGCGCGAGGGGCGTCAGCTCGTCATGTGATGCAGTAACGCTGACAATCTTTCTGCCGGGCAGGTGCATATAGCCACTGGCCAGAAATTGCCGCTTGGTCTTGTCGCGATCAAGGACGATTCGAAGTCGCACTGAATCTTTAGTGTGTTTGTCGAGCAATGGCTTGAGGGCGTGCTCGACCGCATTTCCCAAAGCTCTCTGCCATGGTTCATGAAACTCTTTGTCGACAGCTCGATAGCTATATTGCGTCTGCATGTATGACTCCTTTGATGTCATTTCTATGGAGTCACGAACCGAAAATGCTCATATCCATAGAATTTAGTTTGACCCGCTCTTATCCCTGGCGCGTTCTGCGAAGACGCCAACTCAAGAACAAAAGCGTGACACCATAGACTGCCGCATAGAAGCCCAGCAGCCAGCCTGCGGCCAGGAATGACTCGGCCGGACGGGAGAAGAATATCCACAAGACGATAGCGCCAAGGACTATCGAGAGCAGTCCACTGAAGGCAAGCCAGATTTCACCCTTGATTTCTTGACGCAGCCGAACCGCGGCGGATATCTCCAGCACACCGGTGAAAATCGCCCAGACCCCCACGCTAGCCCATAAAAAAGAAGCCATGACCATCGTGGCGACCAAAGGAGCAACCAGGACGACAACGCCGGTAAGCATGCCGACAATGCCGCTGAACAGCAGCCAGCCCCAGCGCTCTTTTTTCTGGATATGGCGCACCGCTGCAACCAAGTTGAAAGCGCCATTGACCAAGGAGAATGCGCCGAACACTAAGGTCGTG
Organism: Stenotrophomonas sp. YJH_SMC_25; assembly: GCF_059369595.1. Lineage (NCBI taxonomy): Bacteria > Pseudomonadati > Pseudomonadota > Gammaproteobacteria > Lysobacterales > Lysobacteraceae > Stenotrophomonas > Stenotrophomonas sp. YJH_SMC_25. The sequence continues at coordinate 7,068 of NZ_JCAFSV010000027.1, forward strand.
GCCAACAGAGCCGATTGTGGCATCCAGAACGCAAGGGCTGCGAAAATCAATGCCAAGACACCGCGCAGCGCAAAAAGCCACCAATTTTGGCTCAGCGAACACAGTGCTTTGGTGGGGTCATCCGCATTGGAATTGGCGATGGTGTCTGTGTTCATGCAATATCTCCTAAAGACCTATACGAGATGAAAAATCAAACACTCATGGGACAAGAGAGGGGGCGCTATGCGCCCCCTCTCCAGCGGTTTCAGAACAACCTGGACAGTTTTGCCTTGACTTCATCGAGCCAGCCTTTTCCGCCGCCTCCCCCTCCCGTCTTCTGCTTGATTTTCTTGAGTTCATCGTACATGGACTCAAAGTCCTTCCTTTTTCCATAGCCCAGCAGTTCTGCCATTTCCAACTGCTGCCGGGCTTCGTTCAACAATGTCTCCAGGCGCTCATTGGATGCTTCGCTGCGCTGACCATCTTCTACCAGGGGCTCGGCGCGCTTCAGGAGCAGCCTGGCGCGCAGGGCGGGCAGCGGATGCACGCTGCGCGTCTCGACCAGCGTGCTGAGCGCTGCCTGCAGCGCGGCTTTGGCTTCTTCGATCTTGCCCTGATCGATCAGCGGCACGACTGACTTCACGGCTGCGGGATAGGACGCCAGAGGGATGTTGGTGACCGCGATCACGATCTCACTGGCCAGCAAAGCCAGCACGTGACGTGCCTGTTGCACCTCGCCATGTTTGAGGGCATCCAGCGCCTCGTCGGTCATCGCCTCAATGGTGTCCGTGTTGGCGAACAGGTCGTGCACGATGGTGCGCACATCAACGGGGGCCAGGGCGAGCGTGGGTTCGCGCGCAACGATCAGCTCCAGCTTTCCCGTCACTTCGGCCAGCGTTGCCAATGCGCGTGCAGCGTCCTTGCCGTCAAGTGCGGCCAGCGCTGATTTGGTCAGCGCCAAGGCCGAGACGGCCTCATCGAGGACTTGTTTACGTTTGTCTGCCGCCTGCGAGTCCGTTTCCTTCTGAACCTCAGGCTGTACCTCCGTGACGACTTCAGGCTTGGCCTCTGGACTGACAGGAAGGCTGCTTACCGCGGCCTGTTCGTTTATTTCTTTGTTCGTCGCATTGGGATTCGATGTTTGCTCATTCATGGTGATATGTCTCGTATGAGTTAGTGAAAATAGGCGAATCTATTGGGCTGACTGCGCCCATCGCGAGACTAGCCGATGGTGCAGTCAGCTCCTTCACCACATCAAGACAGCCTTTGGATGCGCATCTTCAACTCGTCGAACCACCCCTTGCCGCTTTTTCCTCCGGCGGATTTCTGCTCGATAGCCTTCACCTGATCGAAGATGGGCTTGAAGTCCGCCTTCTTGCCATAACCCAGGATCTGCGCCAGCTCGATCTCCGTGCGCACGTAGGCCAGCAGGGCGCTGAGCTCCTCGCTCTGTTTGGCATTGCGCTTGCCGGTCTCGGCCAGCTTTTCCGCTTTTGCCATCGCGGCTTCGGCCCGTAGCACGGGCAGAGGAAAGGCGACCGAGGTCATCACCATCGTGTTCAGCGCTCGGGCGAGCACCGCCTTGGCATCGTCAATCTTGCCGCTGTCGATGAGCCGTGCGGCCGACTTGATCGCTGCCGGGTACGTTGCCATCGGCAGGTTGTCGGTTTCGATCACGATTTCGCTGGCAAGATTGGCGACGATGGGCCGTGCCTTTTGCACCTCGCCATCATCCAACAACTCCCGAGACAACTTGACCGCTTTCTTGACCGATTCCACGTCGGCGTGGATGTCATGGGTGATGACGCGTACATCGACGGGCGCCAAAGCAAGTTTTGGGTCACGCGCCAATACCAGTTCCAGCTTTCCGCTGGCCAGTTCCAGCGCAGCGAGCGCCTCCTTGGTCTTCCTTGCATCAAGGAGGATCAATGCCTCATGGGTCTTGGCCAGCGCAGTGATTGCATCTTGGGCGAGTTTGGCGCGCTTTCCCGCGGCTTCCCGGGCGACCTTGTCATCTACCTGTGGCTGTGCCGCCTTGGATGCGGCAGAGGGTGCTGCAGCACCTGGGCTAGAACCTGCCGCCGATTGGGCCAGAGCCGGTCCGCTCAGTCCGACGACGACCGCCAGGGCAAGTGCGGAGAAGATGTATTGTGGCTGTTTGATATTCATGATCTTGGGCTCCTGATTGAAGTTAGTTGACTGAGATTTCAATCTGTTTCGGTTTGGCTTGCTCGGCCTTGACAAGCCGCACTTCCAGCACGCCGTCTTTCATCGAAGCCGTCACCTTGGTCGGATCAACGTTGTCAGGCAAGACAAAGCTGCGCACAAAGCGGCCATACGCACGTTCGATGCGGTGGAACTTCTTGCCCTGCTCCTCTTTTTCCAGTTTGCGCTCGCCGCTGATGGTGAGCACGCCGTTTTCCGCGCTGACGCGCACGGCATCCTTGGGGACCTCCGGCAGATCCAGCTTGAGGATGAATGCGTTCTCATCCTCGCTGACGTCCACCATTGGTGCCCAGTCCGCCGTGGTCATGGCTTCGTTGCCGGTACGGGCGCCCTGTCGCTGGGGTGTCCGTCCCAACATCGTCGCCAGGCGGTTTTGCAATTCATCCAGCTCCCGGAAGGGGTCCCACGGAGTCAATGCAGACATATCGGTTCTCCTTGAACAATGCCGGCGAATTGGATGACGCACTGAACAGAGCCGTCGGCTTACTCTGAATGGCACCTACTACTGTTTTCAGTTCCGAGCAAGTCCTTGAGTCAATTGACGGATATCGCTTTCGTCGAGCGTTTCCCGCGCCAGCAGCTCGCGCGCGCAGCGCTCCAGCACTTCTCGGTTGATTTCGAGAATTCGGTATGCACGATCAAACACACCCATCACGATGTCACGGATGGCTTGGTCGATGCGTGTCTGAGTCGATTCGGCTACCCGGCAGCCACCCTGAACCAGTTCAGGCGCATCAAGAAAACGCGGCCTCTGTGCCTCAAAAGCAACGTACCCCAAGCCCTCATCCATGCCGAAGCGTGTAATCATGTCGCGGGCGATGTCGGTGGCCCGCGCGAGATCGTCTGCGGCACCGGTCGACAGTTCGCCAAACACCAACTTCTCTGCGGCGCGCCCGCCCAACAGCACGGCGATCTTGTACTCCAGATCGGCGCGCGTCATCAGGAAGCGGTCTTCGGTGGGGCGTTGCAGGGTGTAGCCCAGCGCGCCGATGCCGCGCGGGATGATCGAGATCTTGTGCACGGGGTCGGTGCCGGGCAGCGCCAGCGCCACCGGCGCATGGCCCATCTCGTGATAGGCCACGGTTTCCCGCTCCTTGGGATTGAGCACGCGGTTCTTCTTCTCCAGGCCCGCCACGATGCGCTCGATGGCGGCGGTGAAGTTTTGCAGTTCCACAGCCTGCGCCTTGCGCCGCGTCGCGTTCAGCGCTGCTTCGTTCACGAGATTGGCCAGATCAGCGCCGGAAAAGCCGGTGGTCAGCGCCGCCACCTGTTCCAGATCTACACCGTGGGCCAGGGTGATCTTCTTGACATGGACCTTCAGGATATCCAGGCGACCATTCTTGTCGGGCCGGTCCACCAGCACCTGACGGTCGAAGCGACCGGCGCGCAGCAGCGCCTGGTCGAGGATTTCGGGCCGGTTGGTGGCAGCCAGGATGATGAGCCCCACCGAACTGTCGAAGCCATCCATCTCGGTAAGCAACTGGTTCAAGGTCTGCTCGCGCTCGTCGTGGCCGCCGATGGGGCCGCCGACACCGCGCGCGCGGCCCAGTGCGTCGAGTTCGTCGATGAAGATGATGCCGGGCGCCTGCCCGCGCGCCTGCTCGAACAGGTCGCGCACGCGCGCCGCACCCACGCCGACGAACATCTCGACAAACTCTGATCCGGAGATGGAGAAGAAGGGCACCGCCGCCTCGCCGGCAACAGCCTTGGCCAGCAATGTCTTGCCGGTGCCCGGTGGGCCCACCAGCAACACGCCCTTGGGAATGCGCGCCCCGAGCCGTCCATACTCCTGCGGATTCTTGAGGAAATCGACGATCTCAACCAACTCCGCCTTGGCTTCATCGACGCCAGCGACATCGGCAAAGGTCACGCCAGTGTTCTTCTCCATGAATACCTTGGCGCGGCTCTTGCCGATGCTCAGGAAACCGCCCATGCCCTGCTTCTCGGCAAAGCGGCGGAACAGGAAGAACCAGACGCCGAAGAAGGCCACCGCCGGCAGAATCCAGGAGAGCACATCACGCAGCCAGGTGCTTTCCACCACCCGCGCGTAAGGCACGTCGTATTTGGACAGCCGCTCGGCCAGGTCGGGTTCGACACGGGTGGCCACGATGGTGGTCTTGCCCCGGCTGTCCGGTGATTTCAGGCGCCCGGTCACCGTGCGGTCCGACACCAGTACTTCGGCGACGCGCCCCTCGGCCAGCGCTTTCTCGAACTCACTATAGGGAACGGGTTCAACCGTCTTCGCCGCCTGCCAGTAGTTCTGCAGCGTCAGCAGCAACAGGCCGGCGACGATCCAGTAGCCGATGTTCCATTGATCTTTCTTTTCCATCGGCAATGTTCCTCGCAAGTCGTGTCGCTAGAGAATGGGGGTGAACAGACGGGCCACCCCGTCGCGCAAGCGGATGGCCAGCGGGCGGGCGCGCAACGCCATGGCCGATATCTCGTTCGATGCATCACGGGCGGCATCAAAAAGGGATTCCAGCCGCGTAGACAGCGCGGTGTCGTACACCTCCACATTGAACTCGAAGTTGAGGCGCAGGCTGCGCGCATCCCAGTTGGCCGAACCCAGGCAGCACCACTGGCCGTCTATCAGCATCAGCTTGCTGTGGTCGAACGGGCCAGGACGTTCGAAGATGCGCACACCGTGCTCCAGCACCTGCCAGTAGTGGGCGCGCGCGGCCCATTGCACCGTGGGATGGTCACCGTTTGCGGGCGTCAGCACGTCGATACGCACCCCGCGCAACGCAGCCGTGCTAAGCGCCGCGATCATCGGCTGATCGGGGACGAAATAAGGTGTCCAGATGCGCACCGAATGCTTCGCCGCGCTCAAAGCGCCCATGAAGGTCCAGCGCATCCTGTCCAGGGCCTCGTCGGGACCGGCCTCGATGCCGCGCGCCCAAGAGGTCCCTTGCTCATCAGCCATTGCGGGCGATTCGCGCCAGAAACCCTCGCCGAGCTGCTCGCCCGTGGCATCGCACCAATCATCGGTGAAGCACTGCATCAGATGCGCAACCACCGGCCCGCGCAGACGAAAGTGCAAATCGTGACAGGCCTGGCCCGGCGCATCGGGCCGCCAATACGGGCTGCAGATATTCATGCCACCGGTGAAACCTGCCTCGCCATCGATCACCAGCAGCTTGCGGTGATTGCGCAGATGCGCGGCATGCAGGCGCGCGGGAATCAACGTCGGGTTGAACGTCGCCGCCGGAACGCCGGCGCGTTGCAAGGCGCGGTAGGCGCTGCGGGGCGTCCAGCGGGCATACACGTCGTCGATCAGCACCCGCACTTGCACGCCGCGCTCATGAGCCCGGCGCAGCGCATCGACGAACTGCGCCCCGATGCCTTGGCTGTCGAAGATGTACGAGGCCAAGGCGACGCTGTTCCGCGCCGATTCGATGGCGGCGAGCATGGCCGGGTAGGCCCGCTCGCCATCGACAAGCGGCTCGATGCGGTTGCCGCCGGTCAGCGACTGGCCGGTGGCGCGTCCTACCAGGTGCGCCAGGCCGGCAAGCGGCGGCGATACGGGCTCGGGCACCGTGGGCGAGAGATCCTGTCGAACAGCAAGATCCGTCCCCGGAAACAGCCGCCGTGCCCGCCGCTGGTAACGGTTGATGCCGAACAGCCCATACAGCAGCGAACCGCCCAGCGGCAACAAGGCGATCAGCAGTATCCACAGCGTGGCCGATCGAGGGTCACGCTTGTAGATGACCGCGTGCCCCGCCGTGGGGACAGCGACCGCCAGCGACACGAGGGTGGCTGCCCATGTCAGCCCGTTGGGGTCGGACACGATAGCCTCCTCATGACTCAAGATTCGCCGCCCGCCGGCTTCTTCTTGCGCTTAGGCTTGCTCTCGCCGTTCGGCGGTGCCTCGGCCACGTTCGCGGCATCGGACTTATCAGGCTCGGCCGGCTGCGCGGGTGGCTCCTTGCGCTCGAAGACGACGCGTTCGGCCTTGTCGTCCCAGCGGGCGCTGGCGTGATCGCCCTTGCCGATACCGCCACCCAGCATCTCGCGCGCCAATGCGGTCTCCAGTTCGCTGCGGATCAGCCGCTTGAGCTCACGCGCGCCGAACTCGGGCTTGTAGCCTTCCTCCGCGAAGTGATCGATCAAGGTCTGATCGAAGGTCAGCGTCACGCCCTGGCTGGCGGCGTTGCGGGCCACACGATCGAGCTGCAGGCCGACGATATGGCGGATCTCCTCCTTGCCCAGCGCATGGAAGACGATGATCTCGTCGATGCGGTTGAGGAACTCGGGGCGGAAGTGTCCGCGCAGCACGTCCATCACCTCGGACTTGGTCCTCTCGTATTCCTCGCCGGCGGCGCCACGGGCCTTCAGCCGACGCTGGATGATGTCCGAGCCCAGATTCGAGGTGGCGATGATGATGGTGTTGGTGAAATCCACCACCCGGCCCTTGCCGTCGGTGAGGCGACCGTCGTCGAACACCTGTAGCAGGATGTTGTAGACGTCGGGGTGCGCTTTTTCGATCTCGTCCAGCAGCAACACGCTGTAGGGCTTGCGACGCACCTTCTCGGTGAGCTGGCCGCCCTCGTCATAGCCCACATAACCCGGAGGCGCGCCCACCAGGCGTGCCACGGTATGGCGTTCCCCGTACTCGGACATGTCGATGCGCAGCAGCGCACCTTCATCGCCATAGATGGACTCGGCCAGCGCCTTGGCGAGCTCGGTCTTGCCCACGCCGGTCGGCCCGAGGAACAGAAAAGTCGCCACCGGCTTGCTGCCTTCGCGCAGGCCCGCGCGCGCCAGACGCACGGCATCGGCCACCGCGCGCACCGCTTCGTCCTGGCCCACCACGCGCTCGTGCAGCCGCTGCTCCAGATGCAGCAGCTTCTCGCGCTCTTCCACCGTCAGCTCGCTGACCGGGATGCCGGTCAGCCGCGAGACGATCTGCGCGACATGCTCGGCTTTGACCTCGGCGCTGCCCGAGGCGCGCTCGCGTTCCCATTCCTCGACGAGCTTCTTGAGTTCGGCCTCCTTGGCCTCGATGCGCTTGCCCAGCTCGGCGGCCTTGTCGTACTGCTTGCGCGAGGCCATGTAGTCCTGCTCACGCCGCAGCTGGTGCAGTTCGGCCTCCAGCTCCTGCACGGCAACCGGGCGGGCCGTGGCTGACAGCTTCACGCGTGCGGCTGCCTGGTCGAGCAGGTCGATGGCCTTGTCGGGCAGAAAGCGGGCGGTGATGTAACGGTCGGACAACTCGGCGGCGGCGATGATCGCGTCCTCTGTGATACTGACCTTGTGGTGCGCTTCGAACGTGTCGCGCAGGCCGCGCAGGATCATAATGGTCTGCGCTACCGTCGGCTCGGGCACCATCACCGGCTGGAAGCGACGCTCCAGCGCGGCATCCTTTTCGATGTACTTCTGATACTCGTTGAGCGTGGTGGCGCCGATCAGGTTCAGCTCGCCGCGCGCCATCATCGGCTTGAACACGTTGGCCACGTCCAGCCCGCCTTCGCCGCCACCCTGGCCGGCACCGACGATGGTGTGCACCTCGTCGATGAAGAGAATCAGCTCGCCCTGGTGCTCGGTCACTTCCTTGAGCACCTTCTGCACACGCTCCTCGAACTCGCCGCGGTACTTGGCGCCGGCCACCATGGCGTTGATGTTGAGTTCCACCAGGCGCTTGTCGCGCAGCGTCTCGGGCACCTCGCCTGCGACCATGCGCTGCGCCAGCCCTTCGACGATGGCGGTCTTGCCCACGCCAGGCTCGCCGATCAGCACCGGGTTGTTCTTCTTGCGCCGGGCCAGCACTTCGATGGTCGTCTCGATCTCCTGCGCGCGGCCGATGACCGGATCGAGCTTGCCCTCGCGCGCCATCTTGGTGAGGTCGCGCGAATACTTGTCGAGTTCCGGCGTATTGGTCGGCGTCTCGGCACGGCCGTCCTCGGCCCCCTTGCCGACCACCTTGCTCACCTGCTGGCGCAGCGCCTGCGGCGTGAGCCCGTAGCGGCGCAGCAGGTTGGCTGCCAAGCCTTCGCCTTCTTCGGCCAGGCCGATCAGAAAGTGCTCTGGCCCCACATAGGAATGACTCAACTCGTTGGAGGCCACGAAGGCACGGCTGAGCGCATCCTTGACACGTGGCGACACGCCGATCTCGCCTTCGAACGGCTTGTCGCCACGCTTGGCTTCGGATTCGATCTGCCGCTTGAGGTCATCGACCTTGATCTTGAACTGCCCCAGGATGGTCTTGACCACGTCGCTGTCGGTCAGCGCCAGCAGCAGGTGTTCGGTATCGACTTCGGGCCGGCCGAACTCGGCAGCATGTTTGGCGGCTTCCTGCAACAGGGCCTCAGACTGTTCGCTGATACGGCTGGCCAGCCCACTGCCGCGGCGGCGCGCCGTGCCCGCCGTTGCGGGAGCGGATTCGCCGAACGAGGCATCGACGACCTCGTCGGTATCGGCCGCCACGGACGGTGCATCGTCACCGATGCGGAAGAAGTCGCTGCCGAGGAAGTCTTCGAACAAACCGCTGCGCGAGCCAAACAGAGCCTCCAGCGGCGAGACGGTGCGCTTTTGCTGGCGCGCCAGTTGGCGATAGTGATCGTCACACAACAGCATGGTGCTGTGGCGACCATTGAGATTGGCTTCCACCCGCACCGTGGCGGGCTGGCCGCAGACTTGGCACTGCTTTCTGGCCATGCTGATGCTCCTTAAAGGGACTGATTTGACGAGGCACCGAAGGTCACGGCGCCTCGCCATTCACTTGGTTGTTTTTCGGAGGACGAGCCGATCGGCGTCAGCCGTTGATCGGGATCGAGCGCCCCTGCCTGGGGGCACTGGCCTCGCGCTTGTCCATCGTGATCGTGAGCACGCCGTTCTTGAAAGCGGCCTTGATCGTTTCCTGGTTGGCATCGGCCGGCAGATTCAGGGCGCGCTGAAAGCTGCCGTAGGAACGCTCCACGCGGTGGAAACCACCATCCTTCGTTTCCTGTTCCCGATGCTTCTCACCGCGCACCAGCAACACATCGTTATCGAGCGTGATCTGGATGTCCTTTTCCTCGACCCCGGGCACTTCCAGGGCGATCTTGTACTGCTTGTCGGTCTCCTGGATGTCCAGGGCCGGCTTCAGCAGGCCCGGCCACTCCGACGGCCAGCGTGGCATGGCCAGCGTCGGGAAACCGAAGCCTCGAAACGCGTCGTCGAACAGGCGATCGATCTCGCGATGCAATTGCAGGATGGGACTGACCGACCCACCCGCCACCGGCAGGTCATTGCGCTGCACCGGCAGCGAGGCAGTGCTCTGTTGTTCTTCCTGCTCCTTCTTGAACCAGTTCCAGGGAGCCAATTTCTTGAGATCAATGTCCATGTCACACCTCCAGAAGAAAAATTGAAGACTCTCGCTCACTCCGTTTGCCTGCGGCGACGGACAGCGCGCCCTGGCGACACGGGTTGTTCCGCTGACTTTGGCTGCTCATCCGTGCGTATCACCTCCTTCTTTCTGCCTGCTTGGGTCTGATCATTGATCCATCGATCGATTTCACTTTGACGAAACCGCCACGTCCCGCCGACCTTGAAGGCCGGAATGTCCCCGTGCGCGGCGAGCCGGTAAAGCGTCCGCTTGCCGACTTTCAAGTAGGCAGCCAACTCGTCGAGTGTGAAGATCGCCTGCTGGCGCGCTGTCATACCACCCCCACAAGTTCCGTCGTCACGCGGCCTCGCCTGAGGAAGTTCTTGCAAGACTTTGCAAGATATTGCGCTTACCATGCCGAAAGTCAAGCGTCAATATCCAGCGATCTGCTGGCTGAACCGCCCCGGAAATCCCGGAGGCTCGTTGGTGTGAGTCACGCCGCCATGGCGAGCTCACGGGTCTGCTGATAGTAGGCTGCTTCAGCTTCGGCTGGGGGGATGTTGCTGATCGGCTCCAGCAGGCGTCGAAGATTGAACCAGTTCACCCATTCCAGCGTGGCCAGCTCGACGGCCTCGAGGCTTTGCCAGGAGCGACGGTGGATCACCTCGGCCTTGTACAGTCCGTTGGCAATACCCTCAATCAGCAGATGTCCGCTTCGGGTCGCATCACGCCTTGATTCTTGACGTGGGAGAACCCTGACCACCCCCTTCATCAGGAGTAGGTCATGGCAATTCTTCACACATCTCAGCCCCACGAGCCTTGGAACAAGGGAAAGCTGATCGGACAGAAGGCTCCGCTCAAGCTGAAAGATATCTGGGCCATCCGGATCAGACTTCAGCTTTGACCTGCCCCCACTGGCCATACCAGTGATTACTGATAAAGCCCGGGGTTGAAGGTTACTGCGTTGTCGGCTTGTTGTGCTCGGTGGTTGGCAGCGAACTGGGCAGGCGGGATTCGACCGCAGCTGCTGTGTGGTCGCACC
>NZ_JCAFSV010000028.1:0-17314 GCF_059369595.1 Stenotrophomonas sp. YJH_SMC_25
CATCAAACCGAAACTGAAAGGTCTGAGCCCGGTAGAGTACCGGGAGCGGGCCCAATCGGCCGCCTGATCCCGTCCAAGTCTCGGGGGTCACTTCACCTTGGGGGCTTGGCCGCGGCATCCATGCCGCGGACACCCCCGCCACCGGACCCACCCCGCCTCCGACAGATTTCCGCGATCTGCGGTAGATCCACGCCATGCGTGGATGCTCCCCGGTAGTGCCGGCCGCTGGCCGGCAACAAGGGAACGTCGGAAGTCAGGCATTTAAGAGCGCAGCGACCGGCTTCTGCTTTTGATTTTTTGTTCTGTCTTTCGTGGCTGACCGCGCAGGAACCTGTCCGTGGCCGGGCGGGTGGGCTGCGCAGGGGCGTGAGCCGCATGGATGCGGCGACCGAGCTTACATGGACGTACTTGCAGCGTCCCCTGCGCAGCCCACCCGCCCGGCCAACCCCCAGAAATCCGCTGTAAGCGACCCACCCCAGCCACGAGGGGCTCCGCCGATGGCCGCCGACCGCGCGCAGCGCCGCTCTCCATCCGAATCCCGGAACCATGCGCTTGCTCACGGATTGACCACGCGATTGATGACAACGTTGTCCCCACCTGGCGCCGGACTCTCTCCCCGGCCTCCCAGGTACCTCCGTCCGGCCCCACCCGTCGCCTTCCCGGGCGACGCCCGGACCTGCGTCACGCGCGGCGCCATCGGGGCCCGCGCGCCCTTTGATCGGAGACTTACCCATGTACGACCCGATTGTGCGCAGTGCCGAACGTGCGACCCGAAGCTGTCGTCCCCGCCGCCTGGCCTGGCTGCTCGCCGTGGCCGCCGGTGCCGCTGCCCTGCCCGGCCTGGCGCAGGCCGCCAGCTGTGCCGGCGTGGCCCAGTGGGACCAGGCCAAGATCTACCGGGCCGGCGATACCCTGCAGAAAGGAGGCGTCCTCTATCGGGCGAACCAGGACATCTGGAACGCGCCGCCGGACCATCCGGCCGGTGCGCCCTATTACACCAACCTCGGTGCCTGCGATGGCAGCGGCGCCAACCAGCCGCCGGTGGTCAGCCTGACCTCGCCGGCCAACGGCGCCACCTTCAGCGCCGGCAGCACGGTCAACGTGACCGCCACCGCCAGTGATCCGGACGGCAGCGTCGCCAAGGTCGAGTTCTTCCGCGATGGCAGCACGCTGGGCGTGGCCACCAGTGCGCCGTATGCGGCCAGCTGGACCAATGCCAGCGCCGGCAGCCACACCCTGCGCGCGGTAGCCACCGACAACAACAACGCCACCAGCAGCACCGCGACCATCACCATCACCGTCAACGCCGCCGGTGGCGATACCACCGCACCGAGCGTGCCGGGCGGACTGGCGGTCGGCACGCGTACCGCCAACAGCATCGCGCTCAGCTGGAGCCCGTCCACCGACAACACCGGTGGCAGCGGCGTGGCTGGCTATGACGTGTACCGCAATGGCAGCCTGGTCGGTTCACCATCCAGTGCCAGCTACGTCGATGGCGGCCTGACTGCATCGACCACTTACCGCTACCGTGTGCGTGCCCGCGACAACGCCGGCAACGCGTCCGCGCAGGGCACCGAGATCAGCGCCACCACGCTGGCCGGCGACGGCGGCACCACCGGCAAGCGGGTCATCGGCTACTTCACCCAGTGGGGCATCTACGGCCGCAACTACCGGGTCAAGAACATCGACAGCAGCGGTTCGGCCGCGCGCCTGACCCACATCAATTACGCCTTCGGCAACGTGCGCAACAACCGCTGCGAAGTGGGCGTCACCCAGCCGTCGGATCCGAACAGCGGTGCCGGTGGTGATGCCTTCGCCGACTACACCAAGGCCTTCAGTGCCGCCGAGAGTGTCAGTGGCAGCGCCGATACCTGGGACCAGCCGCTGCGCGGCAACTGGAACCAGCTCAAGCAGCTCAAGGCCAAGTACCCCGGCATGAAGGTGCTGATCTCGCTGGGTGGCTGGACCTGGTCGCGCGGCTTCTCCAGCGCGGCGCGCCCGGAAAACCGCCAGGCCTTCGTCGCCTCGTGCATCGATGCCTACATCAAGGGCAACCTGCCGGTAACCGACGGTGCCGGTGGTGCCGGTGCCGCGCTGGGCGTGTTCGACGGCATCGACATCGACTGGGAATACCCGGTGGCGTGCGGCATCGAATGCGGCAAGCCGGAAGACAACGCCAACTTCACCGCGCTGATGGCCGAGTTCCGCCGCCAGCTCGATGCAGTGCGTCCGGGCCTGCTGCTGACGGTGGCGGTGGGTGCCGGCATCGACAAGATCCGCGTCACCGACCCGGCCGCGTACCACCCGTACCTGGACTACATCAACGTGATGACCTACGACTTCCACGGCGCGTGGGATGCGAAGACCAATCACCAGTCGGCGCTGTTTGATTCGCCGAATGATCCGTCCACCGGCGACCAGAAGCTGTACAACAGCAACGACGCCATCGAGGCCTTCATCAGCCGTGGCGTGCCTGCCGCCAAGCTCAACCTGGGCATCGGCTACTACGGGCGTGGCTGGACCGGTGTGGCCAACGCCAACAACGGCCTGTACCAGACCGCGACCGGCGCTGCCCCGGGCACGTATGAAGCCGGCATCGAGGACTGGAAGGTGCTGAAGAACCTGGCGTGGCCGGGCTACACCGACAACACCGCCGGTGCCACCTGGATCTACAACGGCAGCACGCTGTGGAGCTTCGACACCCCGGCCAACATCACCCGCAAGATGGGTTACGTGAAGACCCAGGGCCTGGGCGGCGCGTTCGTCTGGGAGTTCAGTGGTGACGATGCACAGGGCACGCTGACCAAGGCGGTCAGTGATGGCCTGAAGTAAGAAAAAAGCCGGGGATGCGGCACGCATCCCCGGCCTCCCACCTGTAGAGGTCGGCGGCGATCAGCGCTTGGCCGACAGCTTTTCCAGCGCCGCGCGCAGCTGCGCCGGCGGCAGGTAGCCCCCGAGCTGGGTGCCGTCCGGCGCGAAGATCGCCGGCGTGCCGTTCACGCCCAGCTGCTGGCCCAGTGCGTACTGCATCGCCACCGGGTTCGTGCAGTTCTTTGCCGGCACGCTGCCACCGCGCTTGGCGTTGGTCAGTGCCTGGCGGCGATCGGCCGCACACCAGACCGAGATCATGTCGGTGTAGTCCTTGCTGCCGAGGCCCATGCGCGGGAATGCCAGATACTCCACCGAGATACCGTTGCGGTTGAGCTCGGCGATGTCCTGGTGCAGCTTGCGGCAGTAGCCGCACTCGATGTCGGTGAACACGCTGATGGTGTACTTGGCATTCGGCGCGGCGAACACGATGCGGTCGCCATGGTTGGCCTTGGCCAGCAGATCGCGACGGTAGCCGAGCAGGCCTTCGCTGTTGGCCGGGCCCTTGGCACGGGTGTCGTAAGGCTGCGACTGGAACAGGTAGCGACCGTCGTCGGACACGTACAGCAGCTGGCCGGAAACGACCACCTCGCGGAAGCCGGGGAACGGCGCGGCACCGATGTAGTCCACCTTGAAACCGGGGTTCAGGGCAGTCAACGCGGCGCGCACGGCCTGGTCGGCAGGCGCGTTGGCGGCCGGGCCGGGCTTGGCAGCAGCGGCAGGCGCCTTGGCGGCTGGCGGGGCCGGCTGGGCGCAGGCAGTCAGGCTGAGCGCACCGAACACGGCGGCGATGGCAAATCGGAGCATGGAGCAGTCCGCAACAGAAGAAGACCCCGGATTCTGACACAGCCACCGGCACCGGGCCGCGACGCCGCGCACCGCCCGGGGCCGGGGTTCAGGACACGGCTCAGCCGCGCGGATGATGCCGGGCGTGCAGTTTCTGCAGGTGCTCGCGCGCCACCAGGGTGTAGATCTGGGTGGTCGACAACGAGCTGTGGCCAAGCAGCATCTGCAGCGCGCGCAGGTCGGCACCGCGGTTGAGCAGATGGGTGGCGAAGCTGTGGCGCAGGCCGTGCGGGCTGATCCGCGCCGGGTCGATGCCGACCACCTGCGCGTGGCGCTTGACCAGGTGCCAGAACGCCTGCCGGGTCAGCGCATGCAGCGTCGGCTCGACAAACAATGGGGTCTGCCCATCGGCCAGCGCCTGCACCTTGCCCTTGCCGACCAGCAGCGGGCGCGATGCCTGTAGATAGCGCTCCAGCCAGTGCTGCGATTCCTCACCCAGCGGCACCAGCCGTTCCTTGCTGCCCTTGCCGGTGACCCGCAGCACGCCCTGGCGCAGGTTGACCGCGGTGGCCGGCAGCAGCACCAGCTCGCTCACGCGCAGGCCGGCGGCGTACATCAACTCCAGCATGGCGCGGTCGCGCAGGCCCAGCGGGCTGTCGATATCCGGCGCTGCCAACAGCGCGTCGATCTGGCTTTCGGCCAGCGCCTTGGGCAGCAATCGTGGCAGCTTGGGCGGATCCAGCAGCGCGCTGGGGTCCTCGCCGCGTTCGCCACGGCGCACGCCATCGGCGAAGAACGCCCGCAGCGCCGACAGCAACCGCGCATTGCTGCGCGGCGACCAGCCATGACGGGTGCGCCAGGCCAGGTAGTCGAACAACCCCGGGCGCTCGATGCCGGCCAGGCCACCATCGCGCCCATCCATCCAGCGCGCCAGCCCTTCCAGGTCGCGCCGGTAGCTGTCGAGGGTGGCGCGGGCGAGACCGTTCTCGGCCCAGATCGCATCGAGGAAGCGCTGGATGCGCATGCTGTCGTCGGCGCGCAGTTCAGGCAGTTGCTGGACCAGCTGGCGGCGTTCGGCGGGGGTGGAAACAAGGGCCATGCGTGCAGGATACGAGGGCCACTGCGGATGCGGCCAGCATTGCGTATGCTCGGCGCATGTCCCGCCCCGCCATTGATACGGCCCCTGCGGCCACTACCGAGCTGCCCCGCCCGCGTGCATTGCTGCTGTGGCGCGTGCTGGCGATGGTCTACGACGCGCTGCCGGTGCTGGCGCTGTGGATGTTGGCCGGCACCCTGTTCACCCTTGCCTACACCTTCAGCGGCCACGCCCAGCGCGAGAACATCGCACCGTTCAGCGCCTGGCAGTGGCTGCTGTGGGCGGTGTGCTGGCTGGTCACGGGGTGGTATGCCACGGCCAGCTGGCGCCGCGGCGGGCAGACGCTGGGCATGCGGCCGTGGCGCTTGAAGCTGGAATCGAGTGATGGCGCGCCGCTGCGACGCACGCAGCTTTGGCTGCGCTTCGTGGTGGGCACGCTGTCGCTGCTGCTGGGCGGCCTGGGATTCTGGTGGGCATGGGCTGACCGCCAGCGGCTGACCTGGCACGACCGCGCCAGCGGCACCCGCGTGGTGCGCATGCCCAAGCGCTGATGCGCATCCAGTAGCGTCGAGCCATCCTCGGCAGTTTCGCGATGCACTCGAGAGCCGAGCATGGGCTCGGCTCCACACGATCAACGCAGCGATCAGCCGGCTGGCGCCGGGTCCGGCAGGATCACCGCCGGCTGCGTCCAGAGGTCGAAGAAGGCGGACGCAAACGCATTGGCCTGCACATCATCGGCCACCGGCGACTGTCCGCTCAACTGCGCACGGGTCTTCACGAAGTCCTGCCACAGCTTCAGGCTGGCCTTCTTCAGGCGCCTCTGCTCCCCCGCGTCGGTGGCCGCCAGATAGCGCGCATAGAGGTCGCGCATCGGTTTGCCCTGAGCCTCATAGGCCGCCGGGAGCGCCGGCAGTTGGGCCGGGGTGAATGCCACCGATGCCGCCGGCACCTGGTAGCCGCCCGGCCCGAAGGCCACCTTCAGGTCTTCCCCGGCGTCCAGGTACTCGAAGAAGCCGGGCACGTTGTAGAGCTTGGTCCGGTAGTCGGACGAGGTTTCCGGGCTGTTGGACACCACCGTATCGGGCAGCTCCCCCATCAGCCCAACGTCCCAACGGCGCGGAATGAACAAACCGGTCGCCTTCACGTAGGGGCCCTCGATCTCCACGTCGTTCAGTTCGATCTTAGACGCCAGGCCACCGGAGTTGGTCTTGCTGGTGACGTACTGCTCGGTGACGATCACGTACTCGGCCATGGCCGGGTTGATCAGCCCACCGATCCCATCGGCGTAGACAACCATGCGTACGCTGCCGATCTTCTCGCTCTGCAGCCGGTACTGGCCCGGCTCCAGGACCAGGGGCATGGAGGTGTGCGGCGGCAGGGTATGCACCTGCTGGTCGACCGACAAGGTCAGCGGTGCATCCGTCGGGTTGTCGATCTCGAAGTCGACGGTGGAACGGCTGCAGCCGGCAGAAAGCAGCACGGCCGCGATGTACGGCAGAAAGCGTTGGAAGCTCATGTTCGTCCTTGAAGTGAAACGGAAACAGCCGGGCCTTGCCCGGCTCCCTGGGAATCAACCCGACTTGCGTCGGAACAGCAGTCCCGATATCGCCAGCATCACGATCGGCGGCAACGCATAGGCAATGCGGTAATCGAACTTCAACGCGCCGGCCATGCGGCCGAAGAACAGCTGCAGCAGCCAGAAGCCCAGCGCGAACAGGATGCCGAGGAACAGGCGCTTGCCCATGCCACCACTGCGCAGCGAGCCGAACGCGAACGGCACCGCCGCCAGGCACAGCGCCAGCACGTTCACCGGGTAGAACCAGCGGCTCCAGTACACATCCTCGTAGTCGCGCGCATCCAGACCGTTGCGCTCGCGGTATTCGATGCTGGTGCGCAGTTCGGCCACACTGAGGTTGCGCGGCTTGGCGATGCCGGTGGCCAGCGCGCCGGCGTCCAGCTTGGAGTTCCACGGCTCGCGCGCCACTTCCTCGCGCGTGGCCGAACGTTCACCAAAGGTATCGCGGCGCACGCCGGTCAGCACCCAGCCGTCACGGTCATGCTCGGCCGTATCCGCATGGGTCAGCGAGGCGATCCGACCATCCTCGGCGATGCGATACAGGCGCACGTCACGCAGGATCAGCCGCGTGCCCTTGTCGCCCACCAGCTGCTCTTCGCCACCGGCGGCGCTGAGGAAGGTATCGCCCTCGCGCGCCCACAAACCGGAATAGCGGGTGGTGGAGATGTCCCGCCCCCATTTGGCACTGGACTTCAGCGCATCGGCACGGTCCTGGCCCCAGGGGCCCAGCGTCTCGGCGCTGAGCACCATCACTGCGGTAAGCAACGACAGGGCGATGGCCACCGATACGCTCAGGCGCTTGCGCGACAGGCCCAGCGCACGCAGCGCGGTCAGCTCGGAGGTCGCGGCCAGCTGGCCCAGGCCCATCAGTGCACCGATCACCGCAGCCGTGGGGAACATGGTGTAGGCACGGCGTGGCACCGTATACAGCACCCAGGCGGCCGCATGCCCCAGGGTGTAGCCGTTCTTGCCGATGTCCTTGAACTCGCCGGAAAACGCCATCACCACGTCCAGGCCCACCAGTACGGCCCAGGTCAGCAGCACCGTGGTGAACACCGACTGGCCGAGATACAGGTCGAAACGCATCGGACGCAGTCTCATGCGCGGGCTCCCTTCGGGCGGCCCAGGCGGCCATCACGTGCATACATCCAGATCGCCAGCGCCAGCAGCGGCAGGGTCAGCCACCACAGGCCAAGCGCAGGCGGAATCTTGCCGTTGGCGATCCAGCCACTGCCGATGAACATCAGGTTGGTGCCCACCATGTAGGCCATCAGCGCCAGCATCATCCGCCCGTAGCGCTGCTGGCGCGGCGAGCTGCGGCCCAGCGGCACGGTCAGCAGCGCAAACGCCAGTGCGATCAACGGCGGGGCAAGGCGGCGATGCAGCTGTGCCTGCGCCTCGGGCCGGTCATCGCCGAACAGCTGCGTGGTCGGCATCAGCTCCGGATCATCGCCGGTACGGGTCTGCGCACCGTCGGGCAGGGCCACATCGTTGCGGGCGAAGGTGGCCAGGCGGTAATCCAGCCCCCCGGCCACCGGTCCTTCCACCTGGTGGCCATCATCCAGCTCCAGGAAGCGCTGGCGGGCGCCTTCGAAGAACATGCGCCCCCCTGCGGCGGACACGACTTCCAGGCGATCGTCCTTCTGCCGCTGCAGGAAGACCCGGCCCAGCTGGGTACCATCGGGCGAGATCGAGGACAGGTAGACCACGCCACCGTTGGGCAGCTGGGTGAAGCGGCCCGGCTCCAGGCCCGCCATCAGAACGCTTCGATTGGCCTCGATGATCATCTGCTCGGCTACCCGGCCGGCCCACGGGCCCAGCCACAAGGAGCAGGCGCCGACCAGCGCCACCACCGGCACCACCAGCATCAGCAGCGGCCGCAGCAGGCGTTTGGGGCCCACGCCAATGGCAGTGATGACGGCCATTTCCGAGTCGCGGTAGAGACGGGCCACCGCCAGCAGCAGGCCCAGCATCAACGCCAGCGGCAGGATCAGTGGCAGGTAGGCGATGAACTGCAGGCCCAGCTGGGAGAACAGCAGCTTGGCCGGCAGGCGCCCGTCGGCGATGTTGCCGAGGATGTCCACCAGCACGCCGCCCACGCTGACCACCAGCAGGACGATCAGGGTAGCCAGGAAACTCTGGACGAAATCGCCCAGCAGGTATCGGTCGAGCTTCAGCATGGGGCGGTGGTTTAAACTCTGGGGTTCGTTCGCGGTGCCGCCCAGTCTACTGTCTGGGCGTAAACGGCCTGCGATTGTACGGACTCGCCAATGGAATCTGCTCAATGGCCCTCGAATTCACCCTGAACCACGTTGCTCCGGCCGCCGCCGCCGTTGATTGCCTGGTGGTCGGCGCGTATGCCGACCATACCCTGACCCCCGCCGCACAGGCCCTGGACGCCGCCAGCGGCGGCCGCCTGGCCTCGCTGGCCCAGCGCGGCGACCTGTCCGGCAAGACCGGCGCCACCACCCTGCTGCACGACCTGCCGGGCGTGTCCGCCCCGCGCGTGCTGGTGGTCGGTCTCGGTGACGCCGCCCGCTTCGGTGTGCCGCAGTACCTGAAGGCCGTTGGCGACGCCGTGCGCGCGCTGAAAGCAGGCGCTACCCGCAGCGCACTGTTCACCCTGTCCGAAGTGGCCATCAAGGACCGCGACGCGGCCTGGGCGATCCGCCAGGCGGTGATCGCCGCCGATCACGCTGCCTACCGCTACACCGCCACTCTGGGCAAGAAGAAGGCCGACGACGTCGGCCTGGCCCAGCTGGCCATCGCCGGTGACGACGCCCAGGCCCTGGCCCAGGGCCAGGCCATCGCCGCCGGTGTCGAGTTCGCCCGCGAGCTGGGCAACCTGCCGCCGAACTACTGCACCCCGGCCTACCTGGCCGAGGTGGGCGTGAAGTTCGCCGGTGAGCATGACGGTGCCGAGGCCGAGATTCTCGATGAGCACCAGATGGAAGCGCTGGGCATGGGCTCGCTGCTGGCCGTGGCCCGTGGTTCGGCCAACCGCCCGCGCCTGGTGGTGCTGAAGTGGAACGGCGGCGGCGACGCCAAGCCGTACGTGCTGGTCGGCAAGGGCATCACCTTCGATACCGGTGGCGTCAACCTGAAGACCCAGGGCGGCATCGAAGAGATGAAGTACGACATGTGCGGTGGCGCCAACGTCATCGGCACCTTCGTCGCCGCGGTCAAGGCCAAGCTGCCGCTGAACCTGGTGGTGGTGGTGCCGGCGGTGGAAAACGCCATCGACGGCAACGCCTACCGCCCGTCCGACGTGATCACCTCGATGTCGGGCAAGACCATCGAAGTGGGCAACACCGACGCCGAAGGCCGCCTGATCCTGTGCGATGCGCTGACCTATGCGCAGCGCTTCGAACCGGCCGCGCTGGTCGACGTCGCCACCCTGACCGGTGCCTGCATGGTCGCCCTGGGCCACCAGACCGCCGGCCTGATGAGCAAGCACGACGACCTGGCCAATGAACTGCTGGCCGCCGGCGAGCATGTATTCGACCGCGCCTGGCGCCTGCCGTTGTGGGACGAGTACCAGCCGATGCTGGATTCGACCTTCGCCGACGTCTACAACATCGGCGGCCGCTGGGCCGGTGCGATCACCGCGGGCTGCTTCCTGTCGCGCTTCACCGAAGGCCAGCGCTGGGCCCATCTGGACATCGCCGGCGTGGCCAGCGATGAAGGCAAGCGTGGCATGGCCACCGGCCGCCCGGTCGGCCTGCTGAGCCAGTGGCTGCTGGACCAGGCCGCCCGCGCCTGATGCCGTACCCGACCCTGGCCGGCCCCCGCTGGCCAGGGCCTCGCCCGGCACCGCCGGGCCCCTGCCTGACCCGGATCCTGCCATGCCCCGCGCCGACTTCTACCTGATCGCCAAGCCCCGCTTCCTGACCGAGCCGCTGCGCCTGGTCTGCGAACTGGCGCGCAAGGCCAACGACGCCGGGTTGTTCACCCTGGTGCTGGCCCGCGACCAGGCCCAGGCCGAGGAGCTGGACGAGCTGCTGTGGGCGTTCGACAACGATGCCTACATCCCGCACCAGATCGCCGGCGAAGACATGGACGAGGAAGAGGCCCTGGTGCTGATCGCCGTACCCGGTACCGACGCGCCGGCACGCCCGCTGGTGATCAACCTGCGCGATGAACCCTGGCTGGGCCAGTGCGAACGCGTGCTGGAAGTGGTCCCGGCCGATCCGGAAGCGCGCGAACCGCTGCGCGAACGCTGGCGCCAGTACAAGGCCGCCGGTTACGAGCTGAACAAGCACGACATGTAAGCGCGCCCCGGCCCCCTTGATGGGCCGCCGCCGCGCCCTGATCCTTCAACGATTACCTCCTGGTTCCCCCGCATGACCCAACTCGCCTCCAGCTACGACCCGAAGTCCTTCGAGACCGACCTCTACGAGGCCTGGGAGAAGGCCGGCCACTTCAAGCCGTCCGGCAAGGGCGAGCCGTACACCATCCTGCTGCCGCCGCCGAACGTGACCGGCACGCTGCACATGGGCCATGCGTTCCAGCAGACCCTGATGGACGCGCTGGTGCGTTACCACCGCATGCGCGGCTACGACACGCTGTGGCAGGTCGGTACCGACCACGCCGGCATCGCCACCGAAATGGTGGTCAGCCGCAACCTGGCGCTGGAAGGCAAGGGCGAGACCCGTGATTCGCTGGGCCGCGAAGGCTTCATCGGCAAGGTCTGGGAGTGGAAGCAGCAGTCCGGCGATACCATCGAGCGCCAGATGCGCCGCCTCGGCACCTCCGCCGACTGGTCGCGCAGCACCTTCACCATGGACCCGCAGCCGTCGGCGGCGGTCAACGAAGCCTTCGTGCGCTGGTACGAGCAGGGCCTGATCTACCGCGGCCAGCGCCTGGTCAACTGGGACCCGGTGCTGAAGACCGCCATTTCCGACCTGGAAGTGGAGAGCGCCGAGGAAGACGGCTTCCTGTGGTCGATCGCCTACACGCTGGATGAGGGCCTGAGCTACGAGCACATCGAGCGCGATGCCGACGGCGTGGAAACCCTGCGCGAAACCCGCGACTACCTGGTGGTCGCCACCACCCGCCCGGAAACCCTGCTGGGCGATACCGCGGTGATGGTGCACCCGGAAGACGAGCGCTACGCGCACCTGATCGGCAAGAGCGTGGTGCTGCCGCTGACCGGCCGCCGCGTGCCGTTGATCGCCGACGACTACGTGGACCGCGCGTTCGGCACCGGCGTGGTCAAGGTCACCCCAGCGCATGATTTCAACGACTACGAAGTGGGCGTGCGCCACAGCCTGCCGATGATCAACCTGTTCACCCCGGTGGCAGCGCTGAACGAAAACGCGCCGGAGCGTTTCCAGGGTCTGGACCGCTACGCCGCGCGCAAGGCCGTGCTGGCCGAACTGGAAGACCTGGGCATCCTGGTCGAGACCAAGGCGCACAAGCTGCAGGTGCCGCGCGGTGACCGCACCGGCCAGGTGATCGAGCCGTACCTGACCGACCAGTGGTTCGTGAAGATGGACGACCTGGCCAAGCGCGGCCTGGAACTGGTCGAGGACGGAAGCATTTCCTTCGTGCCGCCGAACTGGATCAACACCTACCGCCACTGGATGAACAACATCCAGGACTGGTGCATCAGCCGCCAGCTGTGGTGGGGCCACCGCATTCCGGCGTGGTTCGACGAAGCCACTGGCAGCTGCTACGTCGGTCGCAGCGAAGAGGAAGTGCGGGCGAAGCACAACCTGGGCAGCGACGTGGTGCTGAACCAGGAAAGCGACGTGCTGGAGACCTGGTTCTCCTCGCAGCTGTGGCCGTTCTCCACCCTGGGCTGGCCCAACGAGCAGGCCATGGCCGAGCGCGGCTTTGATCGCTACCTGCCGTCGTCGGTGCTGATCACCGGCTTCGACATCATCTTCTTCTGGGTGGCGCGCATGATCATGGCCACCGACAACCTGGTCGGGAAAATCCCGTTCAAGGACGTCTACTTCACCGGCCTGATCCGCGACGGCCAGGGCCAGAAGATGTCCAAGAGCAAGGGCAACGTGCTCGACCCGCTGGACATCATCGACGGCATCACCATCGACGACCTGGTCGCCAAGCGCACCGGCGGCCTGATGCAGCCGAAGATGGTGGAGAAGATCGAGAAGGCCACCCGCAAGGAATTCCCGGACGGCATCGCCGCCCACGGTGCCGATGCGCTGCGCTTCACCATCGCCGCGCTGGCCACCCACGGCCGCGACATCAAGTTCGACATGAACCGCGCCGAGGGCTACAAGAACTTCTGCAACAAGCTGTGGAATGCCAGCCGCTTCGCGCTGATGAACACCGAGGGCGCGGCGTTCACCGGCGTTCCCAGGCCGCGTACCGATGCCGAGCGCTGGATCCTCGCGCGCCTGGCCGCCACCACCGCCGAAGCGCAGGGCCATTTCGCCGCCTACCGCTTCGACCTGCTGGCGCAGTGCCTGTACGAGTTCGCCTGGAACGCGTTCTGCGACTGGTTCCTGGAACTGAGCAAGCCGGCACTGAACGGTGCAGACGCCGCCGACGCCGAAAGCACCCGCCACACCCTGCTGTACGTGCTGGAAGCGCTGCTGCGCCTGCTGCACCCGCTCACGCCGTTCATCACCGAACAGCTGTGGCAGCAGCTGGCCCCGCGCCTGGGCCTGGCCGAAACCACGCTGTCGCTGCGCCCGTACCCGACCGCCGCCGAGTTCGAAGGCGATTTCGCCCAGGCCGAGGCCGACGTGGAATGGCTGAAGGCGGTGATCAGTGCCGTGCGCCGCGTGCGAAGTGAGCTGAACGTCGCGCCGTCCAAGCTGGTGCCGCTGCGCCTGCAGGCCGGGCTGGAGCAGGACCGCGTGCGCATCGAACGCTTCAGCGCCTCGCTGTCGTTCCTGCTGAAGCTGGACAGCATCCAGTGGCTGGCCGAAGGCGAAAGCGCACCGCCGGCCGCCGCCGCGATCGTGGGCGAGCTCAAGCTGCTGGTGCCGTTGGAAGGCCTGGTCGATCTCGATGCCGAGCGCGTGCGCCTGGACAAGGAAATCGCCCGCGTCGAAGCGGAGAAGGAAAAGAGCGAGACCAAGCTGGCCAAGTTCACCGACAAGGTGCCGCCGGCCGTGGTCGAGCAGGAGCGCGTGCGACTGGCCGACTGGAACACCCAGCTGGCCGGCCTGCGCGAGCAGCGCGCGAAGCTGTAAGCGCCGCGCTCTGGTGCGTGCCAACCAGGGTTGGCACCTGCCCTGCCTCGCTCTGGTGGGTGCGGACCTTGGTCCGCACTGAGCGACGTGCCAACCAAGGTTGGCACCCACCAAACCCGGAACATTTCCCCGGCATGGCATCATCGCCCGATGCCTCTTTCCATCTTCCTGCTGGTCCTCGCGGCTGCGGCCCTGCATGCCAGCTGGAATGCGATCGTCAAACGCGGGCCGGACAAGTTCCTCGGCACCGTGCTGGTCACCGGCAGCGCCGCGCTGCTGTCGGCGGCCGCCCTGCCCTTCCTGCCGTTCCCGGCCGCGCACAGCTGGCCCTGGCTGGCTGCATCCGTGCTGCTGCAGGTGACCTACTACGGACTGGTGGCACGCTGCTACCAGCAGGTCGACATGAGCCTGGCCTATCCGCTGATGCGTGGCAGCGCGCCGATCCTGGTTGCGCTGGCCGGCACCCTGCTGGGCGAGCAACTGCCCCCGGCGGCGTGGCTGGGCGTGGTCCTGGTGAGCAGCGGCATCCTGTGCATGGCACTGGGCGCACGTGGCGGCCAGCTGCGGCTGCCGCTGCTGACCGCGGCGATGATCGCCACCTACACCCTGGTCGATGCGCAGGGCGCGCGCCAGTCCGGTGGTGCGCTCAGCTATACGCTATGGCTGTTCCTGCTGTCAGGCATCCCACTACCCCTGTGGGCGTTGTACACCCGCGGCGGCGCAGTGCTGGACTATGCGCGCCAGCACTGGCCGCTGGGACTGGCCGGTGGCGTCGGCACCACGGCGTCCTACGCGATGGCATTGTGGGCCATGACCCAGGCGCCGGTGGCGATGGTCTCGGCGCTGCGTGAATCCTCGATCCTGTTCGCGTTGCTGATCTCGGTGTTCCTGCTGCGCGAGCGGATTCCGCGTGCGCGCTGGCTGGCGGCGGCGCTGATCGTCGGCGGTGTGTTGGCACTGCGGCTGGCGTGAGAAAAACGTGCCAACCAAGGTTGGCACCTACCACGGCAGGTGACGTGTCGATGACAGCGGAGATCCACCGGTAGTGCCAGCCGCTGGCCGGCAACCCTTCTCCGTTACAACGGCGGCATCGTCTGCAGGTCGCCGTCGACCAGTTCGATCGCCATCACCACCGCATCCTCGCGGCCCTGTGCGGCCGGATAGTAGCGCGGGCGGCGGCCGATCTCGTTGAAGCCTTCGCTGTGGTACAGCGCCAGCGCCGGCGTGTTGGACGGACGCACTTCCAGGAACACACGCTGCGCACCGCGGTTGCCTGCCAGCTGCACCAGTGCGCGCAGCAGTTGGCGACCCAGCCCACGCGACTGCGCCAGCGGATCGATGCAGATGTTCAATACATGTGCCTCATCGGCGGCAATACTGAGCACGCCGTAGCCGATCAGCTGGCCATCGCGCTCCATCGCCAGGCCGGGATAACCGGCACGCAGGCAATCAACGAAGATGCCGCGGGTCCATGGGAACGGATACCCACGCAC
This sequence comes from Stenotrophomonas sp. YJH_SMC_25, assembly GCF_059369595.1. Taxonomy (NCBI): domain Bacteria; kingdom Pseudomonadati; phylum Pseudomonadota; class Gammaproteobacteria; order Lysobacterales; family Lysobacteraceae; genus Stenotrophomonas; species Stenotrophomonas sp. YJH_SMC_25. Next base: position 14,992 of record NZ_JCAFSV010000028.1, read on the forward strand.
TTCAATCGCCATCACCGCATTGAGGTCGCTCTCGCGCAATGCGCGCAGGCTGACCGGGCCGGGCTGGCTGACCGCACTCATGGTGCGCCCCGCTTGCGCAGGGCGCGCAACTGCGGCCACAACGCGCGCTTGGCGGCCGGGTCCTGACGCAGCTGGTCCAGCGGCCAGCTGTCCATCAGCGCCTGCGTGGCGGGGTCGTTGGGATTACAGCCGGAGGCACGCAGCAGTGCGATCTGCAGGCGATCCGGGAGCCGCACCACCGGCTGCCGCGCATTGCCACCCGGCAGCGGGCGGCCAGCGGCGGGCGCGGTGTCCGGTGCGGTGACGGGGGTCTCGCGACGCGTAGGTGCCGGGCGTTCCTGGCGGGAACCCGGTGTGGCTTCAACCGGAGGCTCGCGCGCGGGGGCGATTGGTGCCCGCACCTGCTCCACCGCTGGAGCGGCAGCCGCATCGGCTTCGGCCACGCTCAACTGCAGCGCGGCATCCAGCTCCGCAGCCAACTGGCCGTCGTGATAGACGGTGTAGCCCATGGCCTGCAGCCAGGCCTGCTGGGCCGGTGACCACAGCACGGGCAGTTCCTGGCTCACGCGGCCTCGGGCTTCTTGCGCAGGCGCTGCGCGGCCCACATCACCGGGCCGGACAAGGCGTACAGGATGCCGACCGCGAACAGCACGCGCGGCAGATCAATGACCGCGATGGCGATGGCGACCGGCACCAGGGCCAGCACCAGGAACGGCACGCGGTCGGAACGGGTGCCCTTGGCGCCGCCACCCTTGAAGCTCCAGAATCGGATACGGCTGACCATCAACAGCGCCGCGACGATCGTCACCGCCAGCGCCACGTAGCGCAGCTGGTTGCCGTCCCAGCCCAGGTTGCCATCGGCGAAGGCCCAGACGAAGGACATCATCAGCCCGGCCGCGGCCGGGCTGGCCAGGCCGACGAACCAGCGCTTGTCGACCACCGCGACCTGGGTGTTGAAGCGGGCCAGGCGCAGCGCCGCGCAGGCGGCATACAGGAAGGCCACGGCCCAGCCGACGCGGCCGAGCAGCGGGTCATCGAACTTCAGCCACGACAGGGACCAGTGGTACATCACCAGCGCCGGGGCCATGCCGAAGCTGACCAGGTCGGCCAGCGAGTCGTACTGGACGCCGAACTCGCTACTGGTACCGGTCAGGCGCGCCACGCGCCCGTCCAGGCCATCCATCACCGCCGCCACGAACACGGCGATGCTGGCATTGACGAAATCCCCGTTGGCCGCGGCGATGATCGCGTAGAAGCCGGCGAACAGGCCGGCGGTGGTGAACAGGTTGGGCAGCAGGTAAATCGTGCGCGAACGCGGCGGCGGTGTGATCGGGTCCATGGAATCCAGTTTAATCGACTTGCCAGTGCTCGGCGCCAATGCTGCAATCGGCGTTCTACGCCCATTCCGCGGAGTTTGCCATGCGTGCCCTGTCCTGCCTTGGATGCCTGCTGCTGTTGGCCAGTGCCAACGCCGTGGCCGGCCCGGTCTATAAATGGAAGGACGCCCATGGCGTGACCCAGTATTCGGAGACCCCGCCGGCGGGCAAGAAGTTCGAGACCCGCGAGCAGGCCCGCACCCCGCAGGCCGCGGCCAGCGCCGAGACCCCGGCCGCGCCGGTGCCGGAGCAGTGCAGCACCGCCCGTGCCAACCTGGCCCTGCTGGAAGGCTCCGGCCAGGTGATGCAGGACACCAATGGCGACGGGAAGGCCGATACCGCGTTGACTGCGGAACAGCGCAGCGCGCAGAAGGGATTGGCGGAGGCCGCCATCAAGGCTTACTGCCCGGCAGAGTGAGGGTTATCGGCAGGGCTTGCAGCCCTGCACCTGCTTCAAGCAACGGCAACGTCAAATGCCAAAGCGGCTCTGGTTTTCTACTGGTTTGGCGGGGCGGTGTGGGCTGGCAGGACACGCCGTAAACCCATCCCTGGGGGCTCGATGGCGCCATCCATGGCGCCAACGGTCCTGCCAACCCACACCGCCCCACCCCCGACAGGTTCCTGGTGACGGTGGTAGATCCACGCCATGCGTGGATGAAATCTGTCAGATCTCGAATTGAATCCGGGGTCAGATCCGTTTTCCTACGGAAAACGGATCTGACCCCAGGAGCCATTCCGATAGCTCGCAGGAAACTGTCGAAGGCGGGGTGGGTCCGGTTGCGGGAGTGTCCGCGGCATGGATGCCGCGGCCAAGCCCCCAGGGTGAAGTGACCCCCGGGAGTTGGACGTCAGATCCAACCCCGAGGGATACATGAACAGATATGACGCACGTTTCAAACTGCAGGTCGCCAAAGAGGCCTGCAAGA
>NZ_JCAFSV010000029.1:0-16846 GCF_059369595.1 Stenotrophomonas sp. YJH_SMC_25
CACCAGGATCGCGCCGTCCATCTGGGCGGCACCGGTGATCATGTTCTTGACGTAGTCAGCATGGCCCGGGCAATCGACGTGGGCGTAGTGACGGACCGGGGATTCGTATTCGACGTGCGCGGTCGAGATCGTGATACCACGCGCCTTTTCTTCCGGAGCGGCGTCGATCGAGGAGTAATCCTTGAACTCGCCACCGAAGCGCTCGGCACCGATCTTGGTCAGTGCGGCGGTCAGCGTGGTCTTGCCGTGATCGACGTGACCGATGGTGCCGACGTTGACGTGCGGCTTGGTGCGCTCGAACTTACCCTTTGCCATTGTTCTATACCTTGATTGTTCGTAAGTGGTTTCAAGAGAGGCTGAGCGAGGCTCAGCCCTTCTTCATGACGGCTTCGGCGATGTTGGTCGGAGCCGGCTCGTAGTGATCGAATTCCATGGTGAAGGTGGCGCGGCCCTGGGTCTGCGAACGCAGCGCAGTGGCGTAGCCGAACATTTCACCCAGCGGGATCATCGCGTTGATGATGCTGGCCGAACCGTCACCGGTGGTGTCGGAACCCTGCAGCACGCCGCGACGACGGCTGACGTCGCCCATCACGTCACCCTGGTAATCCTCCGGGGTCACGATCTCGACCTTCATGATCGGCTCCAGCAGCACCGGCTTGGCCTTGGCGAAGCCCTGCTTGAAGGCCATCGACGAAGCCAGCTTGAACGCCATTTCCGAGGAGTCGACGTCGTGGTACGAACCGAACACCAGCTTCACCTTGACGTCCACGACCGGGAAGCCAGCCAGCGGACCGCTGGTGATGGTTTCGCGCAGGCCCTTTTCAACCGACGGAATGAATTCCTTCGGGATCACGCCGCCGGTGATGTCGTTGATGAACAGGAAGTCGTCCTTGATGGCCGGAGCCAGCTTCGGATCGGCACGGTCGGCAGCGGTGATCGGCGACAGTTCGATCACGACGTGACCGTACTGACCCTTACCACCGGACTGCTTGGCGTGCTTGTAGTCCGACTTGACGTCGGCCAGGGTGATGGTTTCGCGGTAGGCCACCTGCGGCGCGCCGACGTTGGCTTCAACGTTGAACTCGCGCTTCAGGCGGTCGACGATGATGTCCAGGTGCAGCTCGCCCATGCCCGAGATGATGGTCTGGCCGGATTCTTCGTCGGTCTTGACGCGGAACGACGGATCTTCCTGCGCCAGACGGCCCAGGGCCAGACCCATCTTTTCCTGGTCCGACTTGGTCTTCGGCTCGACGGCCATCGAGATCACCGGCTCCGGGAACGTCATGCGCTCCAGGATGATCGGGGCGTCCACGGCGCACAGGGTGTCACCGGTGGTGGTGTCCTTCAGGCCCACGGCAGCGGCGATGTCACCGGCCAGAACTTCCTTGATTTCCTCGCGGTTGTTCGAGTGCATCTGCAGGATGCGGCCGATGCGCTCCTTCTTGCCCTTCACCGAGTTCAGCACGGTGTCGCCACCGTTCAGGGTGCCCGAGTAGACACGGAAGAAGGTCAGCGCGCCGACGAACGGGTCGGTGATGATCTTGAAGGCCAGCGACGAGAACGGAGCCTTGTCGTCCGACTTGCGGGTCATTTCGACGGTGTCGTCGTCAACGTCCACGCCCTTCACGTCCGGCACGTCGACCGGCGACGGCAGCAGCTGGATCACGCCGTCCAGCATGGCCTGCACACCCTTGTTCTTGAAGGCCGAGCCGCAGTACATCGGCACGATCTCGGTGGCCAGGGTGCGGGTACGCAGCGCGTTGATGATTTCGGCCTCGGCCAGCTCTTCGCCGCCCAGGTACTTTTCCATCAGCTCTTCGCTGGCTTCGGCAGCGGTCTCGACCATGAACTGGCGAGCCTCTTCCGCAGCCGCCTGCAGATCGGCCGGGATGTCGCTGTACTCGAACTTCATGCCCTGCGAAGCCTCATCCCAGTGGATGGCCTTCATCTTCAGCAGGTCGACGACGCCCTTGAAGTTGTCTTCAGCGCCGATCGGCAGCTGCATCGGCACGGCAACCGCGCCCAGCTTGGCCTTCAGCTGGCCGACGACCTTCTGGAAGTTGGCACCGGTGCGGTCCATCTTGTTGACGAACGCGATGCGCGGCACGTGGTACTTGTTGGCCTGGCGCCACACGGTTTCCGACTGCGGCTGCACGCCACCGACGGCGCACAGGACGAAGACGGCACCGTCGAGCACGCGCAGCGAGCGCTCCACTTCGATGGTGAAGTCGACGTGCCCGGGGGTGTCGATGATGTTGAAGCGGTGCTCCGGCAGGGACTTGTCCATGCCCTTCCAGAACGCGGTGGTGGCAGCGGACTGGATCGTGATGCCACGCTCCTGCTCCTGCTCCATCCAGTCCATGGTGGCGGCGCCGTCATGCACTTCACCGATCTTGTGGCTCTTGCCGGTGTAGAACAGGATGCGCTCGGACGTGGTGGTCTTGCCGGCATCGATGTGAGCCATGATGCCGAAGTTACGGTAACGCTCGATGGGAGTGGAACGGGCCACGGGAGCCTCTCAGATTTCTTGGATTTCGGATGGCCGAACGCCGCCTTTCGGCGGCCTTCGGATTGGCGCAGTCCTTCTGGGACCGCGAGGCAGCACGCACCGAAGTGGTGCTGCCCTGCCTGTTTTACAAGGCCGTCAAACTCACCAGCGGTAGTGGGCGAATGCCTTGTTGGCTTCGGCCATGCGGTGGGTTTCTTCGCGCTTCTTGATGGCGCCGCCACGGTTTTCCGAGGCGTCGATCAGTTCAGCAGCCAGCTTCTTCGGCATGGTGTTCTCGCCACGCTTGCGCGCGGAGTCGATCAGCCAGCGCATGGCCAGGGCCATCTTGCGCGACGAACGCACTTCGACCGGCACCTGGTAGGTGGCACCACCGACGCGGCGCGACTTGACTTCGACCGCCGGAGCGACGTTGTCCAGAGCCTTCTGCACCAGTTCAATGGCGTTGGCGCTGCTGTTCTTCTCGGTGATCACGTCCATGGCGCCGTACACGATCTTTTCGGCGACGGACTTCTTGCCGCTCTGCATGACCATGTTGATGAAGCGGGCGATGGTTTCGCTTCCGTGCTTCGGATCGGGCAGGACGGAACGCTGCGGAGTATTACCCTTACGCGACATAGTGCTCTCTCCTTATGCCTTCGGACGCTTGGCGCCGTACTTGGAACGGGCCTGGCGACGCTTGGCAACGCCGGCGGCGTCGAGCGAGCCACGAACGGTGTGGTAACGCACACCCGGCAGGTCCTTGACGCGACCGCCGCGGATCAGGACCACGGAGTGCTCCTGCAGGTTGTGGCCTTCACCACCGATGTAGGAAATCACTTCTTCCTGGTTGGTCAGGCGGACCTTGGCAACCTTGCGCAGTGCCGAGTTCGGCTTCTTCGGGGTGGTGGTGTAGACACGGGTGCAGACGCCACGGCGCTGCGGGCACTTGTCGAGCGCCGGCGAGGCACTCTTGTAGGTGGTCGCTTGCCGCGGCTTGCGGACCAGCTGGTTGATCGTCGCCATCAGTAGGTTCTTCTGATTGGTGGCCGGAAATCCGGCCAGAGATGCGGAAATGTTAAAGCAGGCCAAAATTCTGGCCTGCTGAGACAGACGATTGTAGCAACCTGCCAGGAAAGCAGTCAAACGCCTCCTGTCAAGCCCGTTCCTGATCCCGGAACGTTACTGGGGGGCCTCCATGTACCCCGTTCAGGTTGGCGGGGTGAACCGCAAGCGGTCCACCCTGCCCTGTACCGGTAGAGTCGACTGTCAGTCGACTCTCGATAGAAGTCGACTAACAGTCGACTCTACCCGCCCGGGTGGTCCGGCCCTGAGGCCGGACCCGTGTTTCAGTCTTCCGAGGCCTGTTCAGCTTCGGCTTCAACCACCGGTGCCTCGACCGCGGCCGGGGTGCCGGCAAGGGTCTGCATTTCCGACTCGGTGAGGCCGGAAGCGCCGCGACGGCGGTTGCTGTGGTACGCCAGGCCGGTACCGGCCGGAATCAGGCGACCCACGATGACGTTTTCCTTCAGGCCACGCAGGTTGTCCGAGGTGCCGCGGACGGCCGCTTCGGTCAGCACGCGGGTGGTTTCCTGGAACGACGCGGCCGAGATGAACGATTCGGTCGCCAGCGAGGCCTTGGTGATACCCAGCAGGACCGGATCGAAGTGCGCCGGCAGCTCATTGCGGGCTGCAAGGCGGGCATTCTCCTCGATAACGCGCTGGCGCTCCACCTGTTCGCCGTTCAGGAACTTGCTGCTGCCCTGGTCGGTGATCTCGACCTTGCGCAGCATCTGGCGGGTGATCACCTCGATGTGCTTGTCGTTGATCTTCACGCCCTGCAGGCGGTACACGTCCTGGATTTCCTTCACCAAGTAGGCGGCCAGCGGTTCGACACCCAGCAGGCGCAGGATGTCCTGCGGGCTCGGCTCGCCGTCCACGATGGTTTCACCCTTGGTGACATGCTCGCCTTCGAACACGATGACCTGGCGGTACTTCGGGATCAGCTCTTCGTGCTCCGAACCATCGGTGTCCTTGATGATCAGGCGCTGCTTGCCCTTGGTGTCCTTGCCGAAGCTGATGATGCCCGAACGCTCGGCCAGCACCGCCGGATCCTTCGGCTTGCGCGCTTCGAACAGATCGGCCACGCGCGGCAGACCACCGGTGATGTCGCGGGTCTTCGACGCTTCCTGCGGGATCTTGGCGACCACGTCACCCACGCCGACGGCAGCGCCGTCCTGCAGGTTGACGATCGAGCGCGGCGGCAGCAGGTACTGCGCCGGCAGGTCGGTGCCCGGAATCGACAGGTCGTTGCCCTTGGCGTCGACGATGCGCACGATCGGGCGCAGGTCCTTGGCCTGGGTACCACGACGCTTCGGATCGGTGATTTCGCGCGACGCCAGGCCGGTCAGCTCGTCGGTCTTCTCGATGACGGTGATGCCGTCGACGAAGTCGATGAAGCGGATGAAGCCGGCCACTTCCGACACGATCGGGTGGTTATGCGGATCCCAGTTGGCCACGGTCTGGCCAGCCTTGATCGCATCACCGTCCTTGGACGTGATGGTCGCACCGTACGGCAGCTTGTAACGTTCACGCTCACGGCCGTGGGCATCGAGCACCGAGATTTCGCCCGAGCGCGACACTGCCACCAGCGAGCCGTTGGCATGCTCGACCGACTTGAGGTTGCTGAACTTGACCGAGCCGGTGGTCTTGACGGTGATGTTGTCGACCGCAGCAGCTCGCGACGCCGCACCACCGATGTGGAACGTACGCATGGTCAGCTGGGTACCCGGCTCACCGATGGACTGGGCGGCGATGACGCCGACCGCTTCACCGATGTTGACCAGGTGGCCACGGGCCAGGTCGCGGCCGTAGCAGCGCGAGCAGACGCCGAAGGCCGATTCGCAGGAGATGGTCGAGCGGACCTTGATGGTCTGCACGCCGGCATCTTCCAGCTTGGCAACCCAGGCTTCGTCCAGCAGGGTGTTGCGGGTGACGATCGGATCTTCGTCGTTGCCCGGCAGGAACACGTCCTCGGCAACCACGCGGCCCAGCACGCGGTCCTTCAGCGGCTCGACCACGTCGCCGCCTTCCACGATCGGGGTCATGATCAGGCCTTCGGTGGTACCGCAATCCACCTCGGTGATCACCACGTCCTGTGCCACGTCGACCAGACGACGGGTCAGGTAACCCGAGTTCGCGGTCTTCAGCGCGGTATCGGCCAGACCCTTACGGGCACCATGGGTGGAGTTGAAGTACTCCTGCACGTTCAGGCCTTCGCGGAAGTTCGCCTTGATGGGCGTCTCGATGATCGAGCCGTCCGGGCGGGCCATCAGGCCACGCATGCCGGCCAGCTGACGGATCTGCGCCTGCGAACCACGCGCACCGGAGTCGGCCATGATGTACAGCGAGTTCATCGACTTCTGGTCGATGGTCTCACCCTTGGCATTGACCACCTTCTCGGTACCGATGGTGTCCATCATCGCCTTGGCGATGCGCTCGTTGGTGCGCGACCAGATGTCGACCACCTTGTTGTAGCGCTCGCCGGCGGTGACCAGGCCCGACTGGTACTGCTCCTGGATTTCCAGCACTTCGGCTTCGGCCTCGGTGAGGATGCCCTTCTTCTCGTCCGGGATCAGCATGTCGTCGATGCCGATCGAGACACCGGCGCGGGTCGCGTACGCGAAGCCGGTGTACATCAGCTTGTCGGCGAACACGACCGTGTCCTTCAGGCCCAGCTGGCGGTAGCTGGAGTTGATCAGGCGGCTGATGTTCTTCTTGGTCAGCTCGGTGTTGGCCAGCGCGAACGGCAGGCCTTCCGGCAGGATTTCAGCCAGCAGGGCGCGACCGATCGTGGTGTCCACGATCGAGGTCTTGTTCTGCTTGTTGCCGTCTTCGTCGGTCACCACTTCGGTGATGCGGACCTTGACGCGCGCGTGCAGTTCCACCACGCGGTTGTCGTAGGCACGCTTCACTTCGGCGATGTTGGCGAAGGCCATGCCCTCGCCCTTCTTGTTTTCCAGCGAGCGGGTCATGTAGTACAGACCCAGCACGACGTCCTGCGACGGCACGATGATCGGCTCGCCGTTGGCCGGCGACAGGATGTTGTTGGTCGACATCATCAGCGCACGCGCTTCCAGCTGGGCTTCCAGCGAGAGCGGCACGTGGACGGCCATCTGGTCACCGTCGAAGTCGGCGTTGAACGCGGTGCAGACCAGCGGGTGCAGCTGGATGGCCTTGCCTTCGATCAGCACCGGCTCGAACGCCTGGATGCCCAGTCGGTGCAGGGTCGGCGCACGGTTCAGCATCACCGGATGCTCGCGGATGACCTCTTCCAGGATGTCCCAGACTTCGGCTTCTTCGCGCTCGACCAGCTTCTTGGCGGCCTTGATGGTGGTGGCCAGGCCACGACGCTGCAGCTTGGCGAAGACGAACGGCTTGAACAGCTCGAGCGCCATCTTCTTCGGCAGGCCGCACTGGTGCAGGCGCAGGTACGGGCCGACCACGATGACCGAACGGCCCGAGTAGTCGACGCGCTTGCCGAGCAGGTTCTGGCGGAAGCGACCCTGCTTGCCCTTGATCATGTCGGCCAGCGACTTCAGCGGGCGCTTGTTGGTGCCGGTGATGGCACGGCCACGACGGCCGTTGTCCAGCAGCGCATCGACCGACTCCTGCAGCATGCGCTTTTCATTGCGCACGATGATGTCCGGCGCGCTCAGTTCGAGCAGGCGGCGCAGGCGGTTGTTGCGGTTGATGACGCGGCGGTACAGGTCGTTCAGGTCGGAGGTCGCGAAGCGGCCGCCATCCAGCGGGACCAGCGGACGCAGGTCCGGCGGCAGCACCGGCAGCACGGTCATGACCATCCATTCCGGACGGTTGCCCGATTCCAGGAAGGCTTCGATCAGCTTGATGCGCTTGGTGAGGCGCTTGAGCTTGGTTTCCGAACCGGTAGCGGCGATTTCCTCGCGCAGGCGGGTCATTTCCGACTGCAGGTCGATCGTGCGCAGCAGTTCGTACACGGCCTCGGCGCCCATGGCGGCGTCGAAGTCGTCACCGTGCTCCTGGCGGGCCTGCAGGTACTGTTCCTCGGTCAGCAGCTGGCGGCGCTCCAGGGCGGTCAGGCCCGGCTCGGTCACCACGTAGGCTTCGAAGTACAGCACGCGCTCGATGTCGCGCAGGGTCATGTCCAGCATCAGGCCGATGCGCGACGGCAGCGACTTCAGGAACCAGATGTGCGCGACCGGCGAGGCCAGGTCGATGTGGCCCATGCGCTCGCGGCGCACCTTGGCCAGGGTCACTTCGGTACCGCACTTTTCGCAAACCACGCCGCGGTGCTTCATGCGCTTGTACTTGCCGCACAGGCACTCGTAGTCCTTCACCGGGCCGAAGATGGCGGCGCAGAACAGGCCGTCGCGTTCCGGCTTGAAGGTACGGTAGTTGATGGTTTCCGGCTTCTTCACTTCGCCGAAGGACCACGAACGGATCAGGTCCGGCGAAGCCAGCGCGATCTTGATCGCGTCGAAGTCCAGCGTCTGGCGCTGCTGGTTGAAGAGGTTGAGCAGGTCTTTCATGGTGTTCTCCAGAAGGAGGAATGCTGTGTCGATGGGCTTTCAGTTCACTGCCAGCGGCGCGGCGGCGTTGACCGCCGCGCCGGCATGGATCAGTTGTCTTCCAGTTCCATGTTGATGGCCAGCGAGCGGATTTCCTTCACGAGCACGTTGAAGGATTCCGGCATGCCCGCGACCATCTCGTGCTCACCGTCGACGATGTTCTTGTACATCTGGTTGCGGCCCTGCACGTCATCGGACTTCACCGTCAGCATTTCCTGCAGGGTGTAGGCCGCGCCGTAGGCTTCCAGCGCCCAGACTTCCATTTCACCGAAGCGCTGGCCGCCGAACTGCGCCTTGCCGCCCAGCGGCTGCTGGGTGACGAGCGAGTACGGACCGGTCGAACGGGCGTGCATCTTGTCGTCGACCAGGTGGTTCAGCTTCAGGTAGTGCATGTAACCCACGGTGGTGTGGCGATCGAACGCTTCACCGGTGCGGCCGTCGTACAGCTGGGTCTGGCCACTGCTCGGCAGGTCGGCCAGTTCCAGCATGCGCTTGATTTCCGCTTCGGTGGCACCGTCGAACACCGGGGTGGCCATCGGCACGCCGTCGGTGAGGTTACGGGCCAGGCGCAGCAGCTCCTCGTCGCTGAACTGCGACAGGTCGACACGGTTGGCCACGTTGGTGTCGTCGTGGTTGTAGATGTCGTCCAGGAACTTGCGCAGGTCGGCAACCGCCGCCTGGGCTTCCATCATCGCCTGGATCTTGCGGCCCAGGCCCTTGGCCGCCCAGCCCAGGTGCACTTCCAGGATCTGGCCGATGTTCATACGCGACGGCACGCCCAGCGGGTTCAGCACGATGTCCACGGTTTCGCCCGAGGCCATGTACGGCATGTCCTCGACCGGCACCACGTTGGAGACCACACCCTTGTTGCCGTGGCGGCCAGCCATCTTGTCGCCCGGCTGGATGCGGCGCTTCACGGCCAGGAACACCTTGACCATCTTCAGCACGCCCGGGGCGAGGTCGTCACCGGCGGTGATCTTGCCGCGCTTGTCGGCGAAGCGACGCTCGAATTCCTTCTCGTGCGCCTGGATCTGCTTCTGCGCGCGCTCGATGGCTTCCGAAGCGTCCTCGTCCTTCATGCGCAGGGCGAACCAGTCAGCCTTCTTCAGGCCGTCCAGGAAGGCGTCGGTGATCACGTCACCCTTCTTCAGGCCAGCACCACCGTTGACCACCTTGCCCACGATCTGCGAACGCAGACGCATGTAGATGGCGGCTTCCAGGATGCGGAACTGGTCGTCGAAGTCCTTCTTGACGCGCTTGATTTCAGACTCTTCGATCTGGCGGGCGCGCTTGTCCTTCTCGATGCCGTCGCGGGTGAAGACCTGCACGTCGATGACGGTGCCGTCCATGCCCGGCGGAACGCGCAGCGAGCTGTCCTTAACGTCCGAAGCCTTCTCGCCGAAGATCGCGCGCAGCAGCTTCTCTTCCGGGGTCAGCTGGCTTTCGCCCTTCGGGGTGACCTTGCCGACCATGATGTCGCCGGCGCGGACTTCCGCACCGATGTACACCACGCCGCTCTCGTCCAGGCGGTTCAGCGCCTGCTCGGAGACGTTCGGGATGTCGGCGGAGATTTCCTCCGGCCCCAGCTTGGTGTCACGCGCGACGCAGGTCAGCTCTTCGATGTGGATCGTGGTGTAACGATCCTCTTCCACCACGCGCTCGGAGAGCAGGATGGAGTCTTCGAAGTTGTAGCCGTTCCACGGCATGAACGCGATCAGCATGTTCTGGCCCAGGGCCAGTTCGCCGATGTCGGTGGACGGACCGTCGGCCAGCACGTCGCCGCGGGCGATGACGTCACCCACCTGGACCAGCGGACGCTGGTTGATGCAGGTGTTCTGGTTCGAACGGGTGTACTTGACCAGGTTGTAGATGTCCACGCCTGCATCGGTAGCGCCAACGATCTCTTCCTCGTTGACCTTGACCACGATGCGGGCCGCGTCGATCTGCACGATCTCGCCACCACGGCGGGCGTTCACGGTCACACCGGAGTCACGCGCCACGGCGCGCTCGATGCCGGTACCGACCAGCGGCTTCTGCGCACGCAGGGTCGGCACCGCCTGACGCTGCATGTTGGCGCCCATCAGTGCGCGGTTCGCGTCATCGTGCTCCAGGAACGGAACCAGCGCGGCCGCGATCGACACGGTCTGCATCGGCGAGACGTCCATGAAGTGGACTTCCGCCGGCGGCTTCAGCAGCGATTCGCCCTGGAAGCGGCACGGAACGAACTGCTCGGTCAGGGTGCCCTTGGCGTCGGTCAGCGCGTTGGCCTGCGCAATGACGTACTCGTTTTCTTCAATCGCCGACAGGAACTCGACTTCGTCATAGACCTTGCCGTCCACGACCTTGCGGTACGGAGTCTCAAGGAAACCGTACTGGTTGGTGCGGGCGTACACGGCCAGCGAATTGATCAGGCCGATGTTCGGGCCTTCCGGGGTTTCGATGGTGCAGACGCGGCCGTAATGGGTCGGGTGCACGTCGCGCACTTCGAAGCCGGCGCGCTCACGGGTCAGGCCGCCCGGGCCCAGGGCCGAGACGCGACGCTTGTGGGTCACTTCCGACAGCGGGTTGTTCTGGTCCATGAACTGCGACAGCTGCGAGGAGCCGAAGAACTCCTTGATGGCAGCGGCAACCGGCTTGGCGTTGATCAGCTCCTGCGGGGTCAGGCCTTCGGACTCGGCCATCGACAGGCGCTCCTTGACCGCGCGCTCGACGCGGACCAAGCCGACGCGGAACACGTTTTCGGCCATTTCGCCGACCGAACGCACGCGACGGTTGCCCAGGTGGTCGATATCGTCGACCACGCCGCGACCGTTGCGGATCTCGGTCAGGACCTTGATCACGTCCAGGATGTCGGAGCTGTCGCCGTGGGCGGCGACCAGGCGCTTGGACTCTTCGTCGTTGCGCTCACCGAAGTACTTGCTGTCGTACAGCACGGCTTCGCCGGTGGTTTCCTTGCGGCCCACGCGACGGTTGAACTTCATGCGGCCGACCGCGGACAGGTCGTAGCGCTCGAAGGTGAAGAACAGGTTGTGGAACAGGTTCTGCGCAGCGTCCTTGGTCGGCGGCTCGCCCGGACGCATCATGCGGTAGATCTCGACCAGGGCTTCCAGCTGGGTCTTGGTCGGGTCGATGCGCAGGGTGTTGGACAGGTACGGGCCACGATCCAGATCGTTCACCCACAGGGTGCCCACGGCATCCACACCGGCCTTGCGGAAGGCCTGCAGCTGCTCGTCGGTGATCTCGTCATTGGCCTGGGCCAGCAGTTCGCCGGTCGAGGCGTCAACCACGTCGTGCGACAGGATGCGGCCGACGATGTAGTCGTCCGGCACGGCCAGGGCGGCGATGCCCGAGGCTTCCAGCTGCTTGATGTGGCGCGCGGTGATGCGCTTGCCGGCTTCCACGATGACCTTGTCGCCGTCGGCGAGGTCGAAGCCCAGGGTTTCGCCACGCAGGCGCTCCGGCACCAGCTCCAGCTGGACGCCTTCATCCGGGTTGATGTGGAAGGTGTTGATCTCGAAGAACTCGGCCAGCATCTCTTCGTTGCTGTAGCCGAGCGCGCGCAGCAGGATCGACACCGGCAGCTTGCGGCGACGGTCGATACGGGTGAACAGCGCGTCCTTCGGGTCGAACTCGAAGTCCAGCCAGGAGCCGCGGTAAGGAATGATGCGGGCGCTGTACAGCAGCTTGCCCGAGCTGTGGGTCTTGCCACGGTCGTGGTCGAAGAACACGCCCGGCGAGCGGTGCAGCTGCGAGACGATGACGCGCTCGGTGCCGTTGACGATGAAGGTGCCGTTCTCGGTCATCAGCGGGATTTCGCCCAGATAGACCTCCTGCTCCTTCACGTACTTGATGGCCTTGGTCGACGACTCACGGTCGTAGATCACCAGGCGCACGGTCACGCGCAGCGGGGCGCCGTAGCTCATGCCACGCTGGCGGCACTCGCGCTCGTCGAAGACCGGTTCGCCCAGCTTGTAGCCGACGTATTCCAGGGCAGCGTTGCCGCTGTAGCTGGCGATCGGGAAGACCGACTTCAGCGCAGCGTGCAGGCCGTGGTCCGTGCGCTTGGCCGGATCAACGTTTTCCTGCAGGAATTCACGATAGGAATCCACCTGGATGGCGAGCAGGAACGGCACTTCGAGAATCGAGCGCTGCTTGCCGAAATCCTTGCGGATACGCTTTTTTTCGGTGAACGAATAGGACGTCATGAGGTCTTCCACCTTGTTGTGCGGATCGTGCGCCCACGATCCGAAGGGAACTTGAAATTGTCAGTTGGAAGTCGCTGGTATTGCCGGCACCAGCACGCCTTCTCCCGCTACTTCCAACTGCCAACTCGTCTGCTACCACGCCCCTGCTGCCGCGCGCTGCGCTGGCCGGCGGGGGTTTGACTGCAGCCCGTGTTGGGCTTTTTGCTGCATTTGAAACGGTAGAGTCGAGTGTTGGTCGACTTCCTTCACAGCAGTCGACCAACAGTCGACTCTACCGACACCGCAACAACGACCAAAGGCCGGGGGCTTACGCCCCCAGCCTTGGCTGCATCGCCGTGAATCGGTGACGATGCAAGGTAACTGCTTACTTGACTTCGACAGTCGCGCCAGCAGCTTCCAGGTCCTTCTTCATCTTCTCGGCGTCTTCCTTCGAAGCGCCTTCCTTCAGGACGCCACCGGCTTCGGCCAGGTCCTTCGCTTCCTTCAGGCCCAGGCCGGTGATGGCGCGGACGGCCTTGATGACTTCGACCTTCTTGTCGCCGGCCGACTTCAGGGTGACGGTGAACTCGGTCTGCTCTTCAACAGCAGCGGCCGGGCCAGCGGCAGCAGCCACGGCAACCGGAGCAGCGGCGGAGACGCCGAACTTCTCTTCGATGGCCTTGACCAGCTCCATCACTTCCATCAGGGACTTCTCGGCGATGGCGTCGACGATCTGTTCGTTGGTAAGGGACATGATTAATACCTTTGGATGATTTTCTGGGTTGAGGTTCCGTCAGGAACCACGGTAAGTCGAAACTCAGGCGGTCTCGGCGGCCGGTTCGGCAGCGTCGGCGGCGACGTCGCCACCACCCTGCTTCTCGCCAACGGCCTTGATGGCGCGGGCAAACATCGTGACCGGCTCGGTCAGGACGCGGGCCAGCATGGCCAGGGCCTGGTCGCGGGTCGGCAGCGAGGCCAGCACGTCGACGTGGCTTGCCGGGAACACTTCGCCACCGATGGCGACGACCTTAGCCTTCAGCTTGTCGTTGCCCTTGGCGGCTTCCTTGATCAGGCGACCGGCAGCGCCGGGCTCCTCGAGCGAGAACGCGTACAGCAGCGGACCAACCATCTGGTCCTGGGCGACTGCGAACTCGGTGCCTTCAACGGCGCGCGAAGCCAGGGTGTTCTTGACAACCTTCAAGAAAACACCGGTTTCACGAGCCTGCTTGCGCATTGCGGTCATCTGGGCGACCGTGGTGCCAGCGTATTCGGCTGCGATCAAGGAGTGGGCCTTGGCGGCGACGTCTGCCAGCTCGGCGACTACTTCTTGCTTCTGGGACAGATTGAGAGCCATTGCACTCCTCCTATTGAACTCCGCTTACGGCTCCTGCCGTGTGCGGTCCTGTGCGGCATCCGTCCTGGACGCCGGGAACATCGGGATGATGTTCCGGGGGTGGGCCGTTCCAGACCTGGAGGCAATCAGGGAAATCCCAGACGTGCGTGAACCAGAAAAACTCCAGAAGGGCACCATCTACGCAGGGTGATTCCGGGGAATCGATTAAGCGCTCATGACTGCTCCGGCGGCGACTCCTTGCCAGATCGAGCTTCCGTGCCCGTCGCCGGTATTGCCACGACCGCGCCTGCGGTCTTTGACGGCTACCGCGGGCGATGCACTGCCAACGATGCCTTCAAATGTCACGATCACGGCACCGAAGGTACCGTGACCGCTTGAAACAATTACTTCAGGGTCAGCGACGACTGGTCGACGGTGACGCCCGGGCCCATCGTCGAGCTGACCGAAACCTTCTGCAGGTAGGTGCCCTTCGAGGTGGCCGGCTTGGCCTTGATCAGGTCCAGCAGCAGCGCGGTCAGGTTCGACTTCAGCGCGTCTTCGGCGAAGTCGGCCTTGCCGATGGTGCAGTGGATGATGCCGGCCTTGTCGGTGCGGTAACGGACCTGACCCGACTTGGCGTTCTTCACGGCTTCACCCGGGTTCGGGGAAACGGTGCCGACCTTCGGGTTCGGCATCAGGCCGCGCGGGCCCAGCACGGTACCCAGCTTACCGACGACGCGCATGGCGTCCGGGGTCGCGATGACGACGTCGTAGTTCAGATCGCCGGCCTGCATCTTCTCGGCCAGGTCATCCATACCGACGGCTTCGGCGCCAGCGGCCAGGGCTTCATCAGCCTTGGCACCGGCCGGAGCGAACACGGCGACGCGGACCGACTTGCCGGTACCGGCCGGCAGCACGGTGGAGCCACGGACCTGCTGGTCGGACTTCTTCGCATCGACGCCCAGGCGCACAGCGACGTCGATCGACTCGACGAACTTGGCCTTGGTGGCGCTCTTCAGGATGTTGATCGCGTCCTCGAAGGCGTATGCCTTGCCCGGAACGACGGCGGCCTTGATGGCCTTCTCACGCTTGGTCTGTGCCATCTTATTAACCCTCCACCACGAGGCCCATGGAACGGGCAGAGCCAGCGATGGTACGCACGGCGGCGTCCAGATCGGCGGCAGTCAGATCCGGTTCCTTCGCCTTGGCGATCTCTTCCAGCTGCTTACGGGTGACCTTGCCGACCTTCTCGGTGTTCGGGCGCTTGGAGCCCGACGAGATGCCAGCGGCCTTCTTCAGCAGGGTGGTGGCCGGGGTGCTCTTGGTGATGAAGGTGAACGTACGGTCCGAGTAGGCCGTGATGATCACCGGAACCGGCAGACCCGGCTCGAGCTTCTGCGTGGCAGCGTTGAACGCCTTGCAGAATTCCATGATGTTCAGACCGCGCTGACCCAGCGCAGGACCGACCGGCGGCGAGGGGTTGGCCTGACCGGCCTTCACCTGCAGCTTGATGTAACCGACAACTTTCTTTGCCATGTGAGTACTCTCCGGGTGCTAGCGCCTTTCGACAACAGGCTCCCCATCGGACCGGGAATCACGCGTCCCGGCATCGCGTTTTGAAATCATGCTGAAGGCCACCTTCCGGCGGCCTCGTCCTGCTGGCTTCCCAGCGGGGAGCCGCGCACTATATCAGGTTTTTTCTTCATATGCCTGAAACGGCACATAAACGGACGAAACCGGGCAAGGCCCGGCTCCTGGTTCCGTAGAGTCGAGCTTTGCTCGACCGATCAGCAAAGTCGAGCAAGCTCGACTCTACAACTGGATCAGACGGCCTTTTCGACCTGGCCGAACTCGAGTTCGACCGGAGTGGCACGACCGAAGATCAGCACCGAGACGCGCAGACGGCTCTTCTCGTAGTTGACCTCTTCGACGACGCCATTGAAATCGTTGAACGGGCCGTCGGTGACGCGGACCATCTGGCCCGGCTCGAACAGCACCTTCGGGCGCGGCTTCTCGACACCTTCCTGAACGCGGTTCAGGATGGCTTCGGCCTCGGAATCGGCAATCGGCAGCGGACGGTCGGCGGTGCCGCCGATGAAGCCCATCACGCGCGGGGTTTCCTTGACCAGGTGCCAGCTTTCGTTGTCGATGCGCGGGATACCGGCTTCTTCGTGGGTCTCGATCTGGACCAGCACGTAACCCGGGAAGAACTTGCGCTCGGAGCGGCGCTTCTGGCCAGCGCGCATCTCGACCACTTCTTCGGTCGGGACCAGGACATCGCCGAAGCGCTCTTCCATGCCGTCACGGACGATGCGATCGCGCAGAGCCTGCGCCACCGACTTCTCGAAGCCCGAATAGGCGTGAACGACGTACCAACGCTTCATGCAATTCTCCTTAGCGGCTCAGGAACAACTGAACCAGCCACTGAATGACGTAATCGAACCCACCCAGCAACAGACTGAGAATGGTCACCACCACCATCACGACCCAGGTCATGCGGATGGCTTCCTGGCGCGTCGGCCAGACCACCTTGCGCAGTTCGAAGCGCGACTCGGAGAGGAATTCGCGGGTGTCGCGCCCCTTGCCGGTCAGCATGAACACGCCGATACCGCCAACCAGACCGACCACGACCGCCAACGCACGCAGCTGACCCGCCCACGCACCCAGCTGGGTGGCGCGACCGGAGTCGGCGGAGAACCAGAACCAGACGAACAGACCGGCCAGCACCAGCAGCGATGCGGCGACGTACTTGACGATATCCCCGCCGTTGGCGGAGTTGTCCTTGGAATGTTCGATCTTGCTATTCATCCGGCTGTGTCTGCTTTAGCGGCCCAGGCCGCTGGATAAGGTGGGCAGATGGCACGCCAGGAGGGACTCGAACCCCCAACCTGCGGTTTTGGAGACCGCTGCTCTGCCAATTGAGCTACTGGCGTACGTGTTGAAACTTGCCTTCCCTTAGACGGCGAAGGCGGACCGAGGTTCCCGGCCCGCCATTCGCGTAACCGGCGGCGCTATGCAACCACCGGTACTGCAGGCTTACTCGATGATCTTCGAGACCACGCCGGCGCCGACGGTACGGCCGCCTTCGCGGATGGCGAAGCGCAGGCCTTCGTCCATTGCCACCGGGTTGATCAGGGTGACGACCATCTTGACGTTGTCACCCGGCATCACCATTTCGACGCCTTCCGGCAGAGCAGCTGCGCCGGTGATGTCGGTGGTGCGGAAGTAGAACTGC
>NZ_JCAFSV010000030.1:0-16060 GCF_059369595.1 Stenotrophomonas sp. YJH_SMC_25
TACGCTGGCCTGAAGGCCAAGGGCAAAGCGAGCAAGGTGGCGCTCGTGGCGGTCATGCGCAAAATGCTGGTGATCCTCAACGCCCGTAAGCGAGACGCCGAGGTGGCCCTCGGCTGCCCCTGACAAGACAGTTGCTACTGCCTTTGGTAGTGCCGGCCGCTGGCCGGCAACCCGTATCCCGCGCCTCCACGCATGGCGTGGATCTACTGCCTCCGGTAGTGCCGGCCGCTGGCCGGCAACCCGTACCCCGCGCATCCACGCATGGCGTGGATCTACCGGGCGTCGTCGAGCAGCTGTTCGAGGTCGGCGGTTTCCGCAGCGTCGTTGAAGTGGCCGTCCCCCAGCCGGGCTCGTACGAATGCCAGGCCATCCGCCGCCGCAGCGTCCAGCGTGCCGCGATGGTCGACCGGGTAGCGCCGGAACGCTACCGGCTCGCCGCGCAGCGCCAGGCCTGCGGCATACAGCAGGGTGGTCAGATAGGGCACGTCGCGGT
Organism: Stenotrophomonas sp. YJH_SMC_25; assembly: GCF_059369595.1. NCBI lineage: Bacteria > Pseudomonadati > Pseudomonadota > Gammaproteobacteria > Lysobacterales > Lysobacteraceae > Stenotrophomonas > Stenotrophomonas sp. YJH_SMC_25. The sequence goes on from NZ_JCAFSV010000030.1 coordinate 494, forward strand.
CCTCGCTGCCGTGGCCCAGCATCAGGGGTTGGCTGAAGCCGCGGCGCGGTACGCCAAGATAGTCGTACAGCACGGCCCAGATGCCTGGCACGCTGGTCAGCGGTGCGGTGAACATGCTGCCGGTATCCGCGCCGTCCAGCGTGGTGGCCAGTTCGCCCAGGCACTGCTCGCGTGCCACTGCCACGCGGGTGCGGCCGGTGTCGCTGAGGACGCGGTCGATCTGCGGCGCAACCTGCAGCAGACCGTCGAGCAGATACGCGTGATACGCGTTGAGCGCGCCAGGATTGGCGGTGCGGTTGTCCGGCTTCATCACCAGTGCGGTCAGCTCGACGGCGGTGGGCGTGCCGGTGGTGAAGCTGCCGCGGTAGTGCAGCGACGGGCCAGCATAGGTGGGCGCCAGATGCCCGGCAGTGAGCGCGGCGGCACCACCCTGCGAATGGCCGACCGAGACCCAGCGCGGCGACAGCGTTGCGGTGCCCAGATACTGGCGGCTGGCTTTGATGAGGTCGATGGCATTGCGCGCGGCAGTGCGCACATGCAGATAGGCATGGTCACCTGGACTGCCGAGGCCCTGGTAGTCCGCAGCAACCACCGCATAGCCCTGTGCCACGAACTGATCGAGGAAGCGGCCGTCGCGTTCGGGTTGGTAGGGGCCGGACACCGAGGGCGCACAGCGATCCGCGATGCCCTGGGTGCCATGTGCCCAGGACACCACCGGCCAGCCGCCTGCAGGCGCCACGCCGGCGGGCAGGTACAGCAGGCCGGTGCCTTCGGCCAGCTGGCCGCGATGATCCGGGGTGCGGTAGTGCAGCTTGTAGGCCTGCGCGGCCTTGGATGGCACCCATGACGCGCGATAGGGGGCAGCAGACAGCAGATCGCCCGGTGCGGGTGGGGCAGCCGCCATGGGGCCCGAGGACAGCGCCAGCAGGGCAGTGGCGAGGATGCAGGCGAGCGGGTGGAAACGGCGGGGCGGTGGGGTCATGGGGCGCTCCTTCACGACCGGGATGGCCGTTGCGCCGCAGTGTGGAGGGCCTCGCCTACGCCGATTGGGACCGGCGTCGCATCCGCCGGGGATTCGTAGAATTCCTAGTGTCGTGGTCCATGGGCGCGCGAACCCTCCACGCATGGCGTGGATCTGCCGACAAAGAAAAGGCCCCTTTCGGGGCCTTCTTTTACTTCTTTTCCAGTCGCGCGTTGCGCTGGCCGGTGCTGGCGGACTTTTCGCCAGCGAACGGGTTCAGCTTGCGGATCATCCACGGGTACTTCGGCCACTTGCCTTCCAGCCACGGGTGGTCCGGCTGGTTCAGCTGCAGGACGCGGCGGGCGTCGTCGGCCAGGGTCTTGTTGCCCAGGTGGGTGTAGGAATCGGCCAGGACGGCGACGGCATCGTACTGGAACGCGCTCTGCGGATAGGTTTCCAGCAGGTAGTTGGCGCGGCCGGCGGCCGAGACCCAGGCGCCGCGGCGCATGTAGTACAGGGCGTTGTCCAGCTCATGCTGGGCGAACACGTCACGCAGCTCCAGCATGCGCTGGCGCGCATCGGCGGCGTAGCGGCTGTTCGGGTAACGGTCCACTACGATGTTGAAGTCCGAATACGCCTGGTGCGGCGTGGACAGGTCGCGGCGGCTGGCATCCAGCGACCATACGCGACGCAGGAAAACCGTACTGCGGTTGGAGTTGGCCAGGCCGCGCAGGTAGTACAGGTACGCGATGTTGCGATGGGTCGGGTAGGTACGGATGAAGCGGTCGATGCTGGACACCGCATCGTCGTGCTTGCCGGCCTTGTACTGCGCGTAGGCGGTTTCGATCATCGCCTGTTCGGTATACGGGCCGTACGGATACTGGGCCACGAGGCGGCGGAAGCTGGTTTCAGCCCCGCTCCAGTTGCCACCCTGCATCAGCTTGTGGCTCTTCTCGTACAACTGTTCGACCGGCGTCCCTTCATCGGGGCGATCGCCCTTCTTGGCGCCACGGTGGCAGCCGGTGGCGGCGATGACCAGCACCAGCAGCAGGGCGGTGAGGCGGACGGGCGCGGAGAGCATGGAGGAGCGTCGGATCATGAGGTCAAGGCGGGACGCGGCTGGAATACGAAGGGTCGATGATAGCCTAGTGTCCTGTCCAGCGACTGAAACCGGCCGCCGGGACCCCAAAATTTCAAAGAATGCCCCCTGCCATGTCTGAACAACCCTCTGAATCGGCCCGCCAGGCCATCGTCCCCGACACCGCTGCCGGCCGCCGTTTCGACGCCGTGGTGGCCGAACTGTTCCCCGAATACTCGCGTTCGCGCCTGACCGAGTGGATCAAGGCCGGGGAGGTCCTGCTGGACGGCGCCCAGGTGCGCCCGCGCGATCCGCTGCGCGGTGGCGAGGTGGTGACCCTCAACGTGGTGCTGGAAACCCAGACCGACGCCCAGCCGGAGGACATCCCGCTGGACGTGCTGTTCGAGGACGAGCACCTGCTGGTGATCAACAAGCCGGTCGGCCTGGTGGTGCACCCGGGCGCGGGCAACCACAGCGGCACCCTGGTCAACGCCCTGCTGTTCCGCGACCCGTCGGTGGCGGTGCTGCCGCGCGCGGGCATCGTGCACCGCCTGGACAAGGACACCAGTGGCGTGATGGTGGTGGCCAAGACCCTAGAAGCGCAGACCGCGCTGGTCGAGCAACTGGCCGCACGCGACGTGCACCGCCAGTACCTGGCCATCGTGATGGGTGCGCTGGTGGCCGGCGGTACCGCTGATGCCCCGATCGACCGCCACCCGCGCGACCGCCTGAAGATGGCGGTGCGCGATGACGGCAAGGAAGCGATCACCCACTACCGCCTGCGCGAGCGCTTCCGTGCGCACACCGCGCTGGAGTGCCGCCTGGAAACCGGCCGTACCCACCAGATCCGCGTGCACATGGCGCATGTGCGCCATCCGATCATCGGTGACCCGCTGTACGGCGGTGCGCTGAAGCTGCCCAAGGGGGCCAGCGATGAGCTGGTGGCCGCGCTGCGTGGCTTCAAGCGCCAGGCCCTGCACGCCGAGACCTTGGAGTTCACCCATCCGATCACCGGTGAGCCGGTGCGCAACACCGCGCCGGTGCCGGAGGACATGCTGCACCTGATGAAGGTGCTGCGCGAAGACAGCGAGGCCTTCGCCGCGCGCGAGCGGGACCGCTGGTGATGGCCGCCGCGCTGCCCGTGCTGCAGGCGGACTGGCTGGCGCCGCCGGGCGTCCATGCGTTGACCACGCGTCGGCACGGTGCGGGCATTTCGCCGGCGCCGTTCGCGCAGTTCAACCTGGGCAACCGGCACGCGGCCGACGGTGATACCCCAGCCAACGTAGAGCACAACCGCCAGCTGCTGCAGCAGGGGCTGGGGCTGCCCTCGACACCGCACTGGCTGCGCCAGGTGCACAGCAGCACCGTGCTGCGCTTCACCGCGCCGCCGGTGCCCGGCGCAAGCGAGCCGGTGGCCGATGCCGCAGTGACTTCGGTGCCGGGCGTGGTGCTGGCGATCCTGACTGCCGACTGCCTGCCGGTGGTGTTTGCCGCCGCCGATGGCAGTGAGGTGGGCGCGGCCCACGCAGGCTGGCGTGGCCTGGCCGACGGCATGCTGGAGGCCACCGTGGCCGCCATGCAGACGCCGCCGGCGCAGCTGCGGGCCTGGCTGGGCCCGGCCGCCGGACCGGCCGACTACGAGATCGGCGAGGAGGTCTACCACGCCTTCGTCGGCCATGATCCGGCCGCCGAGGCGGCGTTCGTTGCCACCCGCGCGGGCCACTGGAAGGTGGACCTGTTCGCGCTGGCGCGGCAGCGGTTGCAGGCGGCGGGCATGGACCCGGCGCAGGTTCATGGCGGCACGGTGTCGACCATGGCCGATCCGGACCTGTATTCGCACCGGCGCGACCGTCGCACCGGGCGCATGGCGACGCTGGCCTGGATCGCGCCCTGACCTTGCCGCTGTTCGCGCGCGTGCTGGGGCCGGCCTTCGCCACCCTGGCCGCGCCGGTGCAGGCGCTGCATGCCGCGCCGTTGCCCTGCCGCTACGTGGGGCAGGCGCGCATCGTGAGGGGGCGGCACTGGCTGGTGCCGCTGCTGGCTGTGTTGGCGCGGCTGCCGAAGGACGGTGACGCGCTGCCCACCGAAGTGGCGTTCAGCGCACATGGGCAGGGCGAGCAGTGGGCGCGGCAGTTTGGCCGCTGGCCGATGGTGTCGCGGCTGTGGGCGCACGAGGGCTGCCTGCGCGAGCAGTTGGGCGCGGTGCGCTTCGAGTTTGATCTGCAGGCCCGCGAGGGTGGCATCGACTGGTCGGTGCGCCGGGTCTGGGCGTTCGGGCTGCTGCCGTTGCCGAGGCGCTGGTTTGGTGGCGTGCGTTGCCGCGAAGCCTGGCAGGGTGAGCGGTACACTTTCCTGGTCGATGTGACGCTGCCCTGGGCGGGAGCCCTGATCCGCTATGAAGGTTGGCTCGAACCGCAGTGAGGCCGCCGCCGAGGCGGGCAGCGCGGTGATCGTATTCGATGGCGTATGCGCGCTGTGCAACCGCTGGGTGCGCTTCCTGCTGCGTTTCGACCGCGCCGGGCGCTACCGCTTTGCGGCGATGCAGGGGCAGCAGGGCAGCGCGATGTTGCGCGCGCACGGGCTGGACCCGCAGGACCCGATGTCGTTCCTGCTGCTGGACGCGCAGGGTGCCTGGACCGATACCGATGCGATCCTCCGCGTGCTGGCGGGGCTGGGCGGCGCCTGGCGCCTGACCGGCGTACTACGGGCAGTGCCGCGCGGCTGGCGTGATGCCGCGTACCGCGTGCTGGCGCGCAACCGCTACCGCTGGTTCGGACGGCACGACGCCTGTCATCTGCCCGCACCGGAGCAGGCAGCGCGATTCCTGGATTGAAGGAAAAAGGGGACGGAGGGGATCAAGGCGTCTGTGCACAACTGCCTTGATCCCCTCCGTCCCCTTTTTTCCTCAACCTTCCAGCGCGTCCAGATAGCTGCGGCGCCAGTGATTGATGTCGTAGGTGCGCAGGTGATCCATCATCGCGTGCCAGCGTTCCTTGCGCCTGCTCAGTGACATCGTTGCTGCCGTGGCGATGGCGTCGGCCACGCCGTCCAGATCGTGCGGGTTCACCAGCAATGCCTGCTTGAGTTCGTCGGCAGCGCCGGCCAGCAGCGACAACACCAGCACGCCGGGATCTTCCGGGTCCTGCGACGCTACGTATTCCTTGGCCACCAGGTTCATGCCATCGCGCAACGGCGTGACCAGGCCGACCGCCGCCGCCCGGTAGAAGCCGGTGAGGGTGGCATGGGTGAAGTTCTGGTTGACGTAGCGCAGCGGCGTCCAGTCAGGTTCGGCGTGGCCACCGTTGATGTGGCCGGCGATCTGTTCCAGCTGGCTGCGCAGCTGCCGGTACTCGGTGACATCGCCGCGCGAGACCGGGGCGATCTGCAGGTAGGTCAGCGAGCCGCGCTGGTCGGGGTGGCGCTCAAGATAGCGCTCGAAGCCAAGGAAGCGTTCGGGCAGGCCCTTGGAATAGTCCAGGCGATCCACGCCGATCGCCAGCTGGCGATCGCGCAGGCTGGCGCGCAGGTTCTTCACGGCGGCCTTGGTGGCCGCGGTGCCGGCCTGGCGTGCGATCAGCTCGGTGTCGATGCCGATCGGGAAGGCGGCGGCACGGAAGCGGCGCCCGCCCGGTGCTTCCAGCTCGCCGTTGTCGAGCACGCGGCCGCCGCCGAACAGGCGCAGGTAGGTCTGGAAGCGATCAGCGTCGCGCTGGGTCTGGAAGCCGACCAGGTCGTAGGCGTACAGCGCGGAGAACAGCCGCAGGTGGTCGGGCATCGCCTGCAGCAGGTCGGCAGACGGCATCGGGATATGCAGGAAGAAGCCTATGCGACAACCGATGCCGCGCTCGCGCAGCAGCGCACCGAGGGGGATCAGGTGGTAGTCGTGGATCCAGACGATGTCGTCCTCGCGCAGCAGTGGCGCGAGCTTGTCGGCGAACAGCGCGTTGACCTTGTGGTAGGTCTCGCGGGTGCCGCGGTCGTAGTCGACCAGATCCAGGCGGAAGTGCAGCAGCGGCCACAAGGTGCGGTTGGCGAAGCCGTTGTAGTAGCCATCGACCTCACGCTTGCTCAGGTCCATGGTGACGTAGTCGATGTCACCGTCTTTCTGCCGGTGCAGCGTGCCGCTGCCTTCCTTCACCGTCTTGCCACTCCAGCCGAACCACAGGCCACCGCGTTCCTTCAGGGCAGCCAGCAGGCCGACAGCCAGGCCGCCGGCGCGGTTCTCGCCGGGCACGGCCACACGGTTTGAAACCACGACCAGACGACTCACGATGCCTCCTGCCAGGACCGCGACAGGCGCATTGCGGCGGTGATCAGGCCGACGTGCGAATAGGTCTGCGGGAAATTACCCCAGGCCTCGCCGCTGTCGAAGGCCAGATCCTCCGACAGCAGGCCCAGGTGGTTGCGCTGCTTCAGCAGCAGCTCGAACATCTCACGTGCTTCATCCATGCGCCCGATCGCGGCCAGCGCGTCGATGTACCAGAAGGTGCAGATGGTGAAGCTGGTCTCCGGCTCACCGAAGTCATCCGGCGCGACATAGCGGTACAGCGAATTGCCATGCTTGAGGTCGCGGCCGATGGCATCGACGGTGGCGATGAAGCGGGCGTCCAGCGCGTCGATGAAACCGATATCGGCCAGCAGCAGCAGCGAGGCATCCAGCCGATGGCCGCCGAAGGTATCGGTGAAGTGGCCCAGCTCCTCGTTCCAGGATTCGGCCATGATGCGCGCGTGGATGGTGTCGGCGCGCTCGCGCCAGTAATGCGCGCGGTCATCGCGCTTCAGGCGCACGGCGATCTTGCACAGGCGGTCGCAGGCAGCCCAGCACATCGCGCTGGTGTAGGTGTGCACTTCGGTGCGGCCGCGGAATTCCCACAGGCCGGCATCGGGTACGTCGTGCAGGGCGAAGGCCTGTTCGCCCAGGGGCTCCAGGCGGGCGAAGGTGTGCGCATCACCCGGGTCCTGCAGGCGCCGGTCGAAGAACAGCTGCGTGGAGGCCAGTACCACGCTGCCGTAGACATCGTGCTGGCGCTGCACCCAGGCCAGGTTGCCGCGCCGCACCGGGCCCATGCCGCGATAACCGGACAGGCTGGGCACTTCATCTTCGTCCAGCTTGGCCTCGAAGCCGATGCCATACAGCGGCTGCAGCGTGCCGTCGGTGGTGGCCAGGTTGAAGATGTAGCCGAGGAACTGTTCCATCGTGCGCGTGGCGCCAAGACGGTTCAGCGCCCGCACCACGAAGGCCGCGTCGCGCAACCAGCAGTAGCGGTAGTCCCAGTTGCGCACGCTGCCGGGTGCTTCCGGAATGGAAGTGGTCATCGCCGCGATGATCGCGCCGCTGTCCTCGTACTGGCACAGCTTCAACGTGATCGCACTGCGGATGACCGCGTCCTGCCATTCCAGTGGAATGGACAGGTAGCGCACCCACTCGCGCCAGTAGTCGCGGGTGCGCTGGAAGGCTTCCTGCACGTAGCCGCTGATCGAACGATTGAGCGATTCATCCACGCCCAGGATCAGGTGGATCGGATGGTTGAGCACGAACGGCAGGCCGTCGCGCACGAAGCGCACCGGCACATCGGTGGTCAGCCGCAGCACGTGCTCCGGCAGGATCCAGCGCACATGGTTGCTGCCCCAGGTGGATTCGGGCACGCGTGCGCCCCAGTCCGCCAGGGGTCGCGCACGCACGGTGATGCGCGGGCTGCCAGCCAGCGGACGCACCTGGCGGATCAGGCTGACCGGACGGTAGAAGCGATCGTTCTGCCGCCAGCGCGGGGCGAAATCGAGGATTTCCAATGCGCCGCCCTGCGTGTCACGCAGCACGGTGCGCAGGATCGCAGTGTTGGTGAGGTATTCCTGCTCGCTGCTCGCGAAGTCCTCCAGCTCGATGGCGAAGTCGCCGCCGGTCTGCTGGTTGGGGCCGAGCAGGGCGCAGAAGGTGGGGTCGCCGTCGAAGGTGGGCAGGCAGCTCCAGACAACGCGGGCATGTTTGTCGACCAGGGCGCCGAAGCTGCCGTTGCCGACCACGCCCAGATCAAGATCGGGTTGGGTCATCACGCGGTACATCTCGGTTGCGGCCGTGGGGGTTGGCCGGGTCAATAGGCATTCTCACGCAGCCAGGCGTGCACGCTGCGTATGTCGGGCAGCGCGAACACGGCCGCACTGGGTTCACGTTCACCCACCAGCACGCTCCAGCCATGCTGGCCGTTGGCGGCATCGAAGCCGAATTCGTCGGTGAGGTCATCACCGAGGAACACCGGCAGGCGGCCGCGGAAGGGCAGGTACTGCATCATCCGGCGCACGGCACGGCCCTTGTCGGTGCCGACAGGCACGAACTCGACCACATGGTCGCCAGGCTGCAGGCGGTAGCTGGTGCGGCCACGAACGTGGCGGTCAGCGAACGCGCGGACATCGCTGGCGGCGTGCGGCGCACCGCGCCAGTGCAAGGCCAGGCCGACGCCCTTGTCTTCCACCAGCACGCCAGGATGCCCATGGGCGAAGCGCATCGCCTGCTGGTGCAGCGCGTGCAGCCATTCGGCGGTGTCGTCGTCGTGTTCGTCGCGCAGCACACGACCGTCTTCGCCACGCAGCTCATGGCCGTGCAGGCCGGCGGCGGGTAGTTGCAGGGGGGCGAACAGTTGATCCAGCTGTTCAAGCGGGCGACCACTGACCAGTGCCACGGCACCTTCCAGGCGGTCGCTGATGCGGCCGATGGCTTCACGCACATCCGGCAGCAGCTGCACGGCATCCGGGCGTGCAGCGAATTCGATCAGGGTGCCATCGACATCGAGGAACAACGCACAGGCGTCGTCCAGCAATGGCGGTGGCGGACGCAGGGGGAGCGGTTCAGCCATGACGCCCAGCTTGCCAGCGTGGGCGTGTACGCGGGGTCGAGGGCAGGCTACGGCCCTGCTTCGGTGGGTGCCGACCGTTGGTCGGCACGGCAGCAGTGCGGACCAACGGTCCGCACCCACCCAAAGCAGATCCGCACCCCGATCACGAAGTTGCCGGCCAGCGGCCGGCACTACCGTGTCGTGCGGACCAACGGTCCGCACCTACCCAATGCGATCAGAACGTATAGCGGACGCGGCCGTAGTAGTACGCGCCGTTGCTGCCGATCGGCGACAGCACGTCATACGGCAGGTTGCCGAAGTAGTGGATATCGCTGTTGGATCGATCCGGGTAGTTGTCGGTCAGGTTCTGGCCGCCGATGGCCACGCTCCAGCGCGGAGTGATGCGGTATTCGACCTCCGCATCCAGCTGCCACTCGGCCTGGTAGGTCTGGCGCGGGATGTAGCCGTCACCGAAGTTGAACACGCGGGTGGCGCTGCCGTAGCGGTTCACGCGGCTGCTCAGCGACCAGTGGTCGTTGCTCCACGCGGCAGAGAAGCTGCCGCGGGTACGCGGCGTGGCATCGGTAAGCGTGTTGGTTTCTTCGATGCCGAACAGCACGTAATCCGGATTCAGTGCACGCAGCTGTGCCGGCGTGGCCAGCACGTTCTTCAGCGTGGTCTTGGTGTACGCATAGGTGCCGGTCAGCAGCAGCTGGCCGTCGCCCAGCGACTGGCGCCAGTTGCTCACCAGCTCGGCGCCGCGGGTGCGGGTATCGGCGGCGTTGACGAAGAAACTGGCGCTCTGCAGGCCGCTGACGCCGTAGTTGGCGGCCACGTAGTCGGTCAGTGCATCGCCGGTGATGCTCTCCGACAGCGCGATGCGATCGTCGATGTCGATCTGGAAGAAGTCCAGTGACAGGTCGAAATGCTCGCCGATGCGGCTGGTGAAGCCCAACGAGGTGTTCAGCGATTTCTCCGGCTTCAGATTCTGCGCACCCAGGCCACGCGCGATCGGATTGTTGACCGACAGCAGGCGGCCCTGCACCAGCTGGCCGCCAGCGTTGTAGCCGGTGGAGGTGGATTCGTAGCCGATCTGTGCCAGCGACGGCGCACGGAAGTTGTTGGAGATGGCACCGCGCAGCGCGAACGCCGGGGTGAATTCATAGCGCAGGCCGAGTTTGCCGGTCAGTTCACCGCCGAAGTCGTCGTTGTGCTCGTAGCGCGCGGCCAGATCGGTGGAGAACTTCTCGCCGAACTGACTGGACAGGCTGGCGTAGGCGCTGGCGACATCGCGAGACAGGGTGGCCGCGTCCTGCGGGGTCAATCCGCCACCGGCCTGCGAACCGGTCGGGCGGTCGGTGTACGGGCCGGCCGCATAGCTGGCCGGGTCGCCGGGACGGGTCTGGTAGCGCTCGTGGCGTGCTTCCACGCCCAGGCCGAGCGTGTGGCTGATGCTGTCGCTCTGGGTGAACACGCGGCTCAGATCGAGGTTGCCCACGGTCTGCGCGTATTCGTAATCGGCGGTCTTGAAGCGGGTCGGGCTGGTCGGGCCCAGCGAGGCGTTGAGCGAATCACGCAGGCGGTAGGTGAAGTCGTTCTGGCCGTAGTCCAGGCTGCCGTCGTAGCTCCATTCGCCCCACTGCCCGCGCACGCCGGCCACGGCCTGCACGTCGCGGTTCTCGCCCTCGGAGATCGGCCGGTACCCATTCGGATAGACCTCCTTCCAGTTGGCATCGCCATCGGGGTAGCGGAAGTAGTTTGCGCCTTCGGTATCGCGCTGGTTGAAGGTGCCGAACGCGTAGAACGTCGAGGTCTGGCCCACCGGGATCTCGGTGTTCAGCCACAGGTTGATGTCCTTGCTCTTGCCATCGCCCAGCACATAGTTGCGCTTGCCCTGCAGCGCCAGGTTGCCGGGGGTCTGGTCCCACGGCGGAATCTGGTCGAAGCCGGCGCGGTTGGTGCCGTTGCGGTGCTTGTATTCCAGACCGACGCGCAGGAAGCCGCCGTCCTCGCCCAGCGAGGTGCCGACCTTGGCGCTGATGTTGCCGGTCTGGCCGTCGGTGAGGGTACGGCCGATCGGCTTGAGGTCGGTGTGGTTGGCGCCGTAGCTGGCCTCGATCTCGCCACCGTCGCCGCCGTTGTCGAGGATCACGTTGATCACACCGGCCACCGCATCCGAGCCATACAGCGCACCAGCGCCATCACGCAGTACTTCGATGCGCTTGATCGCGCTGACCGGGATCGAATTGAAATCAACCGGGGTGGTGCCCTTGCCGATCTTGCTGTCGGTGTTGACCAGCGCGGTGTGGTGGCGGCGCTTGCCATTGACCAGCACCAGCACCTGGTCCGGCGACAGGCCGCGCAACTGTGCGGCGCGCACATGGTCGGCGCCACCGGAGTTGGACTGGCGCGGGAAGTTGAACGACGGCAACAGCGCCTGCAGCGCGCTGCCCAGCTCGCCGTTGACCACGCCGGCCTTGCGGATGTCCTCGGCGGTGAGCACATCCACCGGCGAGGTGGATTCGAGCACGGTGCGGTCGGCGGCACGGGTGCCGGTGACGATAACGGTGTCCAGGTTGGTGGCGTCCTGGGCCAGGGCCGGGACGGCGGCGGAGGAAAGCGCGAGGGCGATGGCGAGGCCGAGCGGCGACGCGGGCAGGCGGACGGACATGGGGGCTCCAGCAACAACGACGACGGGGAAGGGGGGAGATGGTTTCACTTACATCCATCCGGATGAAGCGATATATTATCTTCGCGTGATGACCGGTGCCGATGCAAGCCCCTGCCGGTCCGGCATGAGTTGATGCCCTGCTGGCATCAGCACGCCGGGGCGGTGGCGCTGTACGCTGCCGGCTCGCCTTGTCCCCCTTCCCCGGAGCTGTATCGATGAAACACCTTGGCCTCGTCTTCGCCGTGCTGCTGGCCACCAGTGGCTGCGCCAGCCTGTCCTCGCAGGCGCCCAGCGCCTATGCCACGGCCACCACCGCCGAACTGAAGGGCGATGCTGCACGCCCGTCCGCCGGCCACGGCTGGGTGCGCAGCGAGCTGTATTTCGGCGTGGGCGAGGAGCAGGGCGCCGGCAACCGCCCGCAGGCCGATACCATCAGCGAGGCGCAGTGGCGCACCTTCCTGGACAAGGAAGTCACTCCGCGCTTCCCGGATGGCCTGACCGTGTTCGATGCCTATGGCCAGTGGCTGTTCCGCGGTGATGCCTCGCCCAACCGCCTGCGCACCAAGGTGCTGGTGGTGCTGCACGAGGACACCCCGCAGCGCCGCGCCGACATCGAAGCGATCCGCCTGGCGTGGAAGCAGCAGACCAAGCATCAATCGGTGCTGTGGTCGCGGCAGCCGGTCGAGGTATCGTTCTGAGTTGAAGGTGCCGCCGCGGTGCCGCAGGGAGCAATGATGAATTGCAGGGAATGCGTGCTGGGCCTGGTGCTGGCGGGCGTGCTGGCACCGTCGGCGCAGGCAAGTGGCGACGACGGCGAAACGCTGCGGTTCCAGGTGGCCGCGCATGTGCAGGCGCACGCCGATCCGCAGCAGGACGGCAGCATCGCCGTGCAGCTGTCACCGTCGGGCAAGCGCCAGACGCTTGAGGGCGCGGCGGATGCCGATGGCAGTTCGCGATGGTCGCTCGAAGATGTCGATTTCGATGGCTACCCGGAACTGGTCGCACGCGCCTCGGTGGGCATGGTCAACGAAGCGGTGACGGTGTACCGGTTCGATCCGGCCAGTGCGGGGTTCCGCGCGCTGCAGGCCGACACCCACGGCAAGGACAGTTGCGGTGACCTGATGGGGTTGAGCGTGGATGCTGCCACTCGAACCCTGACCAGCAGCTGCCGCAGTGGCCCGATGTGGTACACCGACCAGTACCGGTTTGCAGGCGCGAAGCTCCATCTGTACCGCTCTGAGAGCGTGCTGATGCTGGGCGATACCTTGAACGCCGCGCTGCAGTGGGAACAGACCGACGAGCAGGGCCCGTTGGCGGTCTGGCGCACGTATGATCCGGCCGGCCGTGTGCTGGAGAGCGCGATTGCCAATGGCATGGGCGCACCGCCGGACGGGCCGTTGCGTGGTCAGCAGGCCGCCGTGGTACCCGCGCGCCTGTTCCTGTTCGACCGACCCGGTGCGTCCAGCACCAAGCGTTACCTGGTGCAGGGCGACCGCGTGGAACTGCTGGATGAACAGGACGGCTGGGTGAAGCTGCGCTACCGCAACGTGAAGCAGGGCGCGGTGGTGGGCTGGATCAACGTCAACGATTGAAGAAAAAGGGGACGGAGGGAATCAAGTCGTTTGTGGCACATACGACTTGATTCCCTCCGTCCCCTTTTTTTGCGGAGGCATCACTTCATCGGGTCTAGCCTCGGATGTTCCCCCGTTCGAGGATGTATCCGATGAGCAAGCGCGTGGCCGAAATCGTGGTGGATGCCCTGCAGCAGGCCGGTGTCCGCCGTTGCTACGGCATCGTGGGCGATACGCTCAACCACGTGACCGATGCGATGCATGGCAGCGAGATCGCATGGGTGCATGTGCGGCATGAGGAAGTAGCAGCCTTTGCCGCAGGCGCCGATTCGCTGGTGAGCGGCGAACTGACCGCCTGCGCCGGCTCCTGCGGCCCCGGCAGCCTGCATTTCATCAATGGCGTGTTCGAGAGCAACCGCAACCGCGCGCCGATGGTGCTGATCGCCAGCCAGGTGGTGACCAGCGAGCTGGGCATGGAATTCCCGCAGGAAGTGGACTTCAAGGCGGTGTACGCCAGTTGTTCGGTGTTCTGCGAGCAGGTGCACAGCGCCGAGCAGGCGCGTCGCGTGGTCACCCTGGCCTGCCAGGCCGCGATCAGCCGCCGTGGCGTGGCGGTGGTGATCCTGCCCGCCGATATCAGCCAGGCCGAAGTGAAGCACGATGTGCCGTTCTCGGTGCATTACACCCAGCCGGTGCTGCGCCCGTCGGATGCTGAGCTGCAGCGCATCGCCGAGTTGCTGGGGCAGGGCAAGCGCATCGGCATCTACGCCGGCGCCGGTTGCCAGGGTGCGCACGCACAGCTGCTGGAACTGGCCCGGCGCCTGCAGGCACCGATCGCGCACACCTCGCGCGCCAAGGATTTCGTTGAACCGGACAACCCGTACAACATGGGCATGACCGGCATCTTCGGCATCGAATCCGGCTTCCACACGCTGATGGAGTGCGACACGCTGCTGCTGCTCGGCGCCGACTTCGCCTGGGGCCAGTTCTACCCGGACAAGGCCACGATCATCCAGGTCGACCGCGATGGCAGCCATCTCGGCCGCCGCCATCCGGTGAACCTCGGCGTGGTCGGTGACATCGCACCGACGCTGGATGCCTTGCTGCCGATGTTGCCGCCGCGCGAGGACAGCAGTTTCCTGGACGAATGTATCGAACGTCGCGACAAGGCGCTGAAGAAGCGCGAGCAGGAAGAACAGCCGGGCGAGGGCGAGCTTATCCACCCGCAGCATCTGACCGCGCTGCTGTCGAAGCATGCCAGCGACGATGCGCTGTTCACCGCTGACGGCGGCTCGCCGATGGTCTGGGTGCTGCGGCATATCCGCGTCAACGGTCGCCGCCGCACGCTGACCAGCCTGCTGCACGGCACGATGGCCAATGCAATGCCGCAGGCACTGGGCCTGCAGAAGGCGTTCCCCGGCCGGCAGGTGATTTCGCTGTCCGGCGATGGCGGCCTGGCGATGCTGCTGGGCGACCTGCTGACGGCCGTGCAGGAGAACCTGCCGATCAAGGTGGTGGTGTTCAACAATGGCTCGCTGAACTTCGTCGAGCTGGAGCAGAAGGTGGAAGGCCTGCTGGACAACTACACCGACCTGAAGAACCCGGATTTTGGCCGCCTTGCCGAAGTGATCGGTTTCCACGGCCGCACGGTGACGCGCAGCGAGGATCTGGAAGAAGCGGTGCAGGATTTCCTGTCGCAGCGTGGCCCGGCGCTGCTGGACGTGCATACCAGCCGCGCCGAGCTGGTGATGCCGCCGCAGATCGAGGCCAAGCAGGTGGCCGGTACCGCGCTGTATGCAGCCAAGGCGGTGTTGAACGGCCGCTTCGACGACGTGAAGCATCTGCTGGTGGACAACTTCCTGAAGAAGTGAGGGGGTGGTCGATGCAGGGCTGCGCCCTGCACCCGCTACGAGCCAGAGCCAGAGCCAGAGCAGAAGCTGCTTTCCTGGGGGATGGCGGGGTGGGTCCGGTTGCGGGGGACGCTGCAAGTACGTCCATGTAAGCTCGGTCGCCGCATCCATGCGGCTCACGCCCCCGCAACCGGACCCACCCCGCCTTCGACAGACTTCCGCTGCTGTTGGTAGGTGTCGACCTTGGTCGACACGGTAGGTCCACGCCATGCGTGGATGAACGAAAGAATGATCGGAATGATCTTCTGTAGAGCCGAGCCATGCTCGGCTGAGAGGCTTCGCGTACAGCAGCCGAGCATGGGCTCGGCTCTACAAAGGGAGCCTGCCTTTGCTTTTGATCTTTGATTCTCTTCCGTGGCTGGCATGCGCAGGAAATTGTCAGGGGCCGGTCGGGTAGGTGGCGCGGGGGTGTCCGCGGCATGGATGCCGCGGCCAAGCCCCCAGGGTGAAGTGACCCCCGGGAGTTGGACGTCAGATCCAACCCCGAGGGATACATGAACAGATATGACGCACGTTTCAAACTGCAGGTCGCCAAAGAGGCCTGCAAGA
>NZ_JCAFSV010000031.1:0-13244 GCF_059369595.1 Stenotrophomonas sp. YJH_SMC_25
AGGCTGGGCTGGTGGAATACATCCAGTACTACAACCAGGAGCGCATCAAACCGAAACTGAAAGGTCTGAGCCCGGTAGAGTACCGGGAGCGGGCCCAATCGGCCGCCTGATCCCGTCCAAGTCTCGGGGGTCACTTCACCCTGGGGGCTTGGCCGCGGCATCCATGCCGCGGACACCCCTGCCCAGCCCATCCGCCCGACCCCGGACAGGTTCCGTGTGCGGCCAGCCCACGGAGAAGAAAAAGAAGATCAAGAGCAACAGCGGGTCGCTGCGCTCGTGGGTTCTGCGCGCATGAAAAAAGCGGCCGAAGGGCCGCTTTTGCTTTTGCTCTTGCTCTTCTTTTTCTCTTCCGTGGGTGGACGCCACAGAGATCTGTCAGAGGTCGGAGGGGTGGGGCCGGGCGGGGTATCCGCGCCATGGATGGCGCGGCTAAGCCTACACGGACGTACTTGCGGCGTCCCCGCCCGGCCCCACCCCTCCGGCCCAGCCGATAAACCGCATTTCGCGACCCACCCACGAGGGGCTGCGCCGTTCGCGGGAACTTACTTCGCCGGCGACATCCACATGTCGATGACCGCGCTGAACACCTCCGTCCCCGCGCGGTCGCGCACACTCACCGTCACCGGCAGTGCATAGCCCTCGGCAGCGGCCACGATCGGCTGGGCCGGCAATGCCACCGCCTGCAGCGTGCCCTGTGCCTTGGCCAGGTACTGCACCTGCATCCCCTTCGGAATCCAGCGCATGCCCTTCGGCAGCGAGGCGTCGACCATCAGCCCGGCGGTCAGTTCGGCCAGGTTGCACATCGCGATCGCGTGCACCGTGCCGATGTGGTTGCGCACCCTGCGGCGGTCGGCCAGCGTGCCTTCGCAGCGGCCGTGTTCCAGGCGGGTGATGCGCGGCGCGATGCTGGCGAAGTAGGGCGCCTTGAAGCAGACCGCGCGCGAGAACAGCCAGGTGCCGGCAGGCCAGCGTTGCAGCCGGTGGTAGAGCGAGAGCAGAGGCGTGGACATGGTCGGTGTTCCGGTCGTCGGATAGAGCGACGGCGGGCCGAGGCCCGCCGTCGAAGGCAACGCGTATCGCGGGCGATCAGGCGGCCTGCGAATGCGGATCCTTGTGCTGGCGGTCGTAGTAGCTGGCCGCCCGCAGTTCGTGGGTGTCGAAGTCGTCCACGGTGATCGTATCCAGGGTCAGCGTGCGCAGCTCTTCCAGCAGGCTGCGCTCGTCCTGGGTGATCACGCCCTCGGCCACGGCTTCGTCCAGCTGGCTCTTGAAGTCCAGCGCCTCGATGCCCTTGCTCTTCAGCGCCTTCAGGAACTTGCGTTCCACCGGCTCGGCCATGATCGCCTTGCTCAGGTAGCTGTTGATGCGGCCACCCGGGTTGTTCTCGCACGGGGTCAGGAACACGCCACTGGCCAGGCGGTCGCGGGCTTCGTTCGGCGCCATCAGCAGGGCGGCGACGCGGCGGCTCAGGCGGTCGCCCGGGGCCTCGGCACGACGGCCCAGCGGGAAGATCAGCGCCCACATCAGCCAGCCGATCGGACGGATCGGGAAGTTGCGCAGGGCCGCCGACAGCGATTCCTCGATCTTGTGCACGCTGTCATGGAAGGCCCAGGCCAGCAGCGGCTGGTCGGCCTGCGGTGCGCCCTCGTCGTGGTAGCGCTTGAGCATGGCGCTGGTCATGTAGACGTGGCTCAGCACGTCGCCCAGGCGGCCGGACAGCGATTCCTTGAACTTCAGCTTGCCGCCGAGGGTCATCATCGAGATGTCGGCCATCAGCGCCAGGTTGGCCGAGTAACGGTCCAGCTTGCGGAAGTAGCGGCGGGTGTAGGCGTCACCCGGGGCGGCACCGAAGCGTGCCCCGGTCAGGCCGAACCAGAACGAACGCACGGCATTGGAGATGCCATAGCGGATGTGGCCGAACAGGCTGCGGTCGAAGTCCTGCAGGCCGGCACGGGTATCCGGATCCTGCGCGGCCTTCATTTCCTTCAGTACCCATGGGTGGCAGAGGATCGCACCCTGGCCGAAGATCAGCAGGCTGCGGGTCATGATGTTGGCGCCTTCCACGGTGATCGCGATCGGCGCGGCCTGCCAGCTGCGGCCGGCGAAGTTGCGCGGCCCCAGGATGATGCCCTTGCCGCCGATCACGTCCATCATGTCCGAGATCACTTCGCGGCTCATGGTGGTGCAGTGGTACTTGGCGATCGCCGACGGTACCGACGGCACGTCACCACGGTCGACTGCAGCAGCGGTGGCCTGCGACAGCGCGCTGATCTTGTACGCCTTGCCGCCGATGCGGGCCAGCGCTTCTTCCACGCCTTCGAAGCGGCCGACCGACAGACCGAACTGCTTGCGGATGCGTGCATAGGCGCCGGTCACGGCGGCACCGGCCTTGGCACCGCCGCTGGCGGTGGACGGCAGGGTGATCGAACGGCCCACGGCCAGGCACTCGTTGAGCATGTTCCAGCCCTTGCCGGCCATGGCCGCGCCACCGATCAGCTGGGTCAGCGGAATGAACACGTCCTTGCCGCGGATCGGGCCGTTCTGGAACGTCGAGTTCAGCGGGAAGTGGCGACGGCCGATTTCAACGCCGGCGGTGTCGCGCGGCAGCAGGCCCAGGGTGATGCCGATGTCGCGGGTGTCGCCGATCAGGCCATCCGGGTCGTACATGCGGAAGGCCAGGCCGATCAGCGAAGCGACCGGGGCCAGGGTGATGTAACGCTTGTCGAAGGTCAGCTTGACGCCGAGCACCTGCTCGCCGTTCCACTCGCCCCTGCAGACGATGCCGTAGTCCGGAATCGAGGTGGCGTCGGAGCCGGCGAACGGACCGGTCAGGCCGAAGCAGGGCACTTCGCGGCCATCGGCCAGGCGCGGCAGGTACTGGTCCTTCTGTTCCTGGGTGCCGTAATGCACCAGCAGTTCACCCGGGCCCAGCGAGTTGGGCACACCGACGGTGGAGCTGACCACCGAGGACACCGAGGCCAGCTTCTGGATCACCTTGTGGTGGGCCAGCGCAGAGAAGCCCAGGCCGCCATATTCCTTCGGGATGATCATGCCGAAGAACTTGTTCTTCTTGATGAAGGCCCACAGCTCCGGCGGCAGGTCAGCGTGGACGTGGGTGATTTCCCAGTCGTTGACCATCGTGCACAGCTCTTCGACCGGGCCATCGAGGAAGGCCTGTTCTTCGGCGGTCAGCTGCGGCTTGGGGTAATTGAGCAGGATGTTCCAGTCCGGATCACCGGTGAACAGTTCGCCCTCGAAGCCAACCGAGCCGGTTTCCAGCGCGATGCGCTCGGTCTGCGACAGCGGCGGCAGCACCTTGCGGAACACCTTCATCATCGGGCCGGTCAGCAGCGGCTTGCGGATGAACGGCAGCAGCAGCGGCACGGCGATGACGGCCAATACGGCGGCAGCCACGATCGTGGCGGTCTGGTTGACGTAGGGAATGAACCAGCAGGCGACCAGCAGGGCCACGCTGATCAGCGTCCAGGTAACCAGCCGCATGCGGTGGTAGGCGACGAACGCGCCTGCCAGCAGCAGGGCGAGGAAGGGAAGAACGATGCTCATGAGCGTGCTCCGGTGACGTGCTCGTTTGTGGCGGACGAAGCCGCAGCATCCGCTGCGGGCAACACGTCCAGATAGTCCAACACAGTAGCGGTAAAGGCGTCGTTGTCATCGCCGGCGACCATGTGCGTGGCCTGCGGCAGCTGTACATGACGCGCGTGCGGCGCCAACGCCAGGAATTCGGCCACGGTCTGTGGCGTGACCAGGTCGCTTCGGCCGCCGCTGACCAGCAGCAGCGGGCACTTCACCTGGCGTGCGGCCTCGGCCAGTGCATCCTGGTGCTGCTCGCTGTCGCGCGCCAGTTCGGCCACCAGGCGCGGGTCCCAGTGCCAACGCCAGCGGCCGTGGCCGTCCTCGCGCAGCAGTGCGCGCAGCGACTGCTCGGATTTGCGCGGACGGTGCGGCATGTAGGCCGAGATCACATCGGCGGCCTGGGTGAGCGAGGCAAAGCCGTCGGGATGGGCGGTCATGAAGGCCAGAATGCGTTCAACACCGGCGGTATCCCAACGCGGGGTGATGTCCACCAGCACCATCGCCGAGAACAGGCCCGGCCAGCGCGATTCGGCCAGCAGGCCGAACAGGCCGCCCATCGAGGCTGCGACCAGCACCGGCGGGCGTGGCTGTTCCCCGGCCAGCACGATCAGGTCATCAGCGAACTGCTCGCCGTGATAGGGCAGTTCGGCAGAATTCCAGTCCGAATCGCCGTGGCCACGGGCGTCGTAGGCCAGCGTCTGCAGCCCCGCCGCAGACAGGGCCCGCGCGGTGGCGTTCCATGCGTGCCGGGTCTGGCCGAAGCCGTGCGCGAACAACACGCGGCCACGGCGGCCGTGGTCGCTGGCGGTTGCGGCCAGGCGTGCGCCATGGGCGGCCTCCAGGCGAAGATCATGGAACGCAGCGGGAGTAGGGGACGTAACCATACTTGCTAGTATGGATCGCTTGTGAGGGAAGTCAATACTGCACGGTATGGTGCGCTGCGGCAGGTGCCCAGGCGGGCGTCGCGACGGTTTCGGCCGCAACCGCGTACTGCAACGAACCCCGGCGTATGGTTAAATCAGCCCATGAATCAACCTGACGCTTCCGCCGGCGAACCGCGCGCCGGCCGCAACAGCCGCCTGAGTGCCGAAGACTGGGCCCAGGCCGCTCTCGATCTGATTGCTGAACAAGGTGTGGGGGCCGTCGCGGTGGAACCGTTGGCGCGGCGCCTGGGTGTGACCAAGGGCAGTTTCTACTGGCACTTCCCCTCGCGTGATGCACTGCTGCAGGCGGCGCTGGAACGCTGGGAACTGTTCGAACAGGAACAGGTGTTCGGCAGCCTGGAGGACGTGCCGGATCCGCGCGTGCGCCTGCGCCAGCTGTTCCAGATGGTCGCGCACGAAGTGCAGCCGCACATCATCTACAGCGAACTGCTGAAGGCGCTGGACCACCCGATGGTGCGCCCGGTGATCGACCGCGTTTCGCAGCGCCGGCTCGACTATTTGGTTGCTTCGTTCCGCCAGGCCGGGCTCAGCTCCACCGATGCACGGCATCGCGCGCGCCTGGCCTATGCCGCCTACGTCGGCTTCCTGCAGCTGTCGCTGCAGCTGCAGCAACCCAAGCAGGCCCGCGAGGATTTCGAGGCCTATGTCGAGCATCTGATCGAGACGCTCATTCCCAGCTGAATGGGAGAATGGCGCCCTGCAAGTGCCGAATGCGCCTTGCAGGCGACCTCAATGCGCCAACGTATGTCGTGGTGAGGCTGGTTTCACGCGATTTGGGCATTTTCTTAACGACTCTTTAATTCCAGATCAAGTGTGGCTACTATCGGGTCACCAGCCGTTTTTTGTGCCTCCCTTTTGGGGCACGTCGGTTGGACTCAGCACACAACCCAAGATCCATGGAGAGAGAGCCCATGAAGTTGAACAGCAACAAGCTGCGCGATGCAGTGTGCGTTGCGCTGGCCGCCAGCGCCGCATCCGTTGCCGGTACCGGGGTGGCGTCTGCCCAGACCGCCACCAACCTGGACCGCATCGAAGTCACCGGTTCGCGCATCCGTACCGTCGACGTCGAAACCGCCCAGCCGGTCCTGACCCTCAACCGCGCTGACATCGAGAAGCAGGGCTTCTCGTCGGTCGCTGACATCCTGCAGAACATCAGCGCCGTGGGTACGCCGCCGATCAGCCGTGCCCAGCCGCTGTCCTCGGGCGAAGCCGTCGGCGGCACCTACATCAGCCTGCGTGACCTGGGCGCCACCCGCACCCTGGTGCTGCTCAACGGCAAGCGCCTGGGCATCACAACCGGTGGCCTGCAGGACATCTCGACCGTGCCGGTCTCGGCCATCGAGCGCATCGAAGTGCTGAAGGACGGCGCTTCGTCGATCTACGGTTCCGATGCCATCGCCGGCGTCATCAACATCATCACCCGTACCAACTTCGAAGGCGCCACCGGCAGCGTCTACTACGGCCAGTACAGTGAAGGCGACGGTGCCACCCGCACCATGGACTTCACCATGGGCGTGAAGGGTGAGCGCGGTTCGCTGACCATCGGTGCCGAGTACGCCAAGGAAGACAAGGTGCGGGCGGCCGATCGTCCGTACGGTGCGTTCCCGCGCAGCTCCAACCACCCTGACTTCGGTTGGACCACCGTGGGTGAGTTCGGCGGTTTCGTCAGCCGTCCGGCCGATGGCCTGCCGGGCGTCACCTATCCGGCCGCCAGCGCATCCAACCCGAACCGCGAAGTGCGCGTGATCCTGCGTGAGGGTGGCAACGCGAACAACAAGGCCGACTACGTCGCGCAGAACGTCAACAGCTTCTCCACCAAGGACAAGACCAACACCAACCTGCAGACCGACCTGCGTACCCCGCAGGAACGCCGTGCAGTGTTCGTCGATGGCATCTACGACCTGACCGACAACGTGCGCCTGCGCACCAACATGCTGTACAGCTTCCGCGATTCGAACCGCCAGATCGCCGGCTACCCGTACGGCGCACTGGCCTTCGGTTCGCCGATTTCGGCCAGCAGTGTGTTCAATCCGCTGGGTGCTGACATCGCCAACTGGTGGCGTCGTACTTCGGAAGTGCCGCGCAACACCCGCGCCGAGCTGACCACCTTCCGCTTCAGCGGCGGCCTGGAAGGCAGCTTCGAGTTCTCCGACCGCCTGTTCGACTGGGATGTCGGCTACCTGTACAACAACAACAAGCTGGTCCAGACCAGCACCGGCGACCTCAACCTGACCGCGCTGCGTGCGGCGGTGGGTCCGTCCTTCATCAACAGCAGCGGCGTGGCGCAGTGCGGTACCGTGGCCAACCCGATCGGGCTGAACCAGTGCGTGCCGTACAACCCGTTCCTGCACGCCGGCATCCAGAGCAACGGTGCCAACGGCGCATTGACCGGCAACACCGCCCTGCAGAACCTGCTGTTCCCGTCCGCGCACTCCACCGCCGAGACCACCACCAAGGTCATCACCGCCAACCTGGCCGGCAGCCTGTTCACCCTGCCTGCCGGCGACCTGGGCTTCGCCGTGGGTGTCGAGCACCGCAAGGAAACCGGCAGCTTCAGCCCGGACGCGCTGGTGCAGTCGGGCAACACCTCCGGCCTGGCCAACTTCCCCACCGGTGGTGGCTACAAGGTTGACGAAGTCTATGCCGAGTTCAACGTGCCGATCCTGGCCGACCTGCCGGGCGCCCGCGAGCTGAGCCTCAACGCGGCCACCCGCCATTCGGACTACGACACCTTCGGCACCACGCTGAACAGCAAGTTCGGCTTCAAGTGGAAGCCGATCGACTCGCTGCTCATCCGCGGTACCTGGGCGGAAGGCTTCCGTGCCCCGACCATCGCCGACCTGTACAGCGGCGGTTCGCAGTCGTTCGACTTCTTCACCGATCCGTGCGATTCGGTCTACGGTGCGGCGCGCACCAATCCTGCGGTGCGTGCCCGTTGCGCCGCCGCACTGCCGGCCGGCGTAAATGCAGCCAACTTCCGCCAGCAGCAGCAGGGCTTCACCCCGACCACCGCTGCATCGTCGCAGACCCCGCTGGCCTTCGTCTCCGGCTCCAACGACCAGCTGACCCCGGAAACCTCGACGTCCAAGACCCTGGGCTTCGTCTGGAGCCCGGGTTTCATCCAGAACTTCAACATGTCGCTGGACTGGTGGGAAATCCGCGTCGAGAACACCATCATCTCGGACACGGCCAACCTGATCCTCAACGACTGCTACATCAACGACATCGCGGCACGCTGCTCGGCGTTCACGCGTGACCCGGTGACCGGCATCGTCAACAACCTCAAGCGCACCGGCATCAACGCCGGTTACCGCGAGGTGGAAGGCTTCGACCTGGATGTCAGCTACCGCCTGCCGACCGATCGTTTCGGCAACTTCAGCGCGCAGTGGACCAGCACCTACACCTCGCGTGATGACCTGGTCACCACCAAGAACCCGGTCACCCACCCGAATCCCCGCACCGGCGTGGGCTGGGCGGGCGGCGCCTTCCGCGTGCGTTCGAACCTGAACCTGGGTTGGGAAATGGGTGACTTCGGCGCCAGCTGGACCGTCCGTTACTTCTCCGGCATGAAGGAATCGTGCCTGAGCGCCGTGACGTTCCCGGAAGAGTGCAACCTGCCGAACTACGCTTCGCCGAACAACCAGGGCGTGGCGGTGGGCAGCGCGACCAACCAGCGTGGCGCGACCGTATTCAACGACGTCCAGCTGCGCTGGAACGCACCGTGGAATGCGACCGTGGCCGTGGGTGCCAACAACGTGTTCGGCCGCGTGGGCCCGACCATGTACAGCCAGCCGAGCGCGAACGTCTCCTACTACGGTGGCTTCGACATCGGTCGCTTCCTGTACATGAAGTACACCCAGCGCTTCTGATCGCGGCGTAATATGTACGTGTGACATGGCCACGCCCCGAAAGGGGCGTGGCTTTTTTCATGGGGCAGCCAGGCTTGATGGCGCAGGCACCCCTACGCAGCCGCGCTGGACCAGGCCGCGCACAGGCGCTTGCGCATCGCCGCGTGGTGGCGGCGAGGTGTCATTACGGGGATGGGCGAAGGGAGCGCGCGCGGAAACGTCGCGGTGAGGCGGCAGGGAGCTTACAGGTCCTGCTCGTAGCGCACGTACGGCACGGTGCCGTCGTCGTTGCTTTCGTTGCGTGGCGAGAACGGATTCTTGCCGCGGCTGATCACGTTCTCGGCGCCCACGGTGAGCTGGCCGGACCATGGCGTGCGCCAGGTCAGGCCGATACCCAGGCCTTCCCACTTGCCGGGCTTGCCGGGCACGTCGATGACGCGGCCGATGATGCTGCCGGTGAAATTGCCGTAGCCGGCGCCGATGCTCAGGCTCTTGCTGTCCCAGCGGTCGGCAATGGCCGGCGAGGCGTCGGCCAGCGGCACCAGGCGGGCCTTGGCGTAGGTGCCGGCGATGGACACGAAGCCTTCGCGGCCGATGTTCTTCTGCGCGAACACGGTCAGGTCATTCTGCTCGGCGCGCAGCGAAGGGGTCTTGTTCGGGCCTGCCAGCCATGCCGGCAGGGTTTCACGGCCGGTGCCGGCGGTGATGCCGAGGCGGCTGCTGCCACGGTTCAATGCGGCGGTGCCGGTGAAACGCCGGCTGTTGAGGTCGTCCTCGTCGCCGAGGCTGGCCAGCATGCAGTGGCTGGCCAGGCCGCTCATGCTGGTCCCGCTGCTGCTGCAGAGCAGGCCCAGTGAATCGCCGGAGGACAGGCCAAAGGCCGCATCCAGCGAGTTGCGGCCGAAATGCCAGCGCGCCCCGGCCGCCTGCTCACCGGTCGGCTCCAGGTACAGCAGGGCCTCGACCTTGCCGCTGCCCTTGTTCCATACCGGCAGCACGGTGCGGGTGTCCTTGCTCTGCGCATGCACGCCCGTGATCGCGCCAAGGGCGATCATCATGGCCAGCGGTAGACGCAGGAAGGTACGCATCGGACCAGTTCAGACAGGGACGGACAACGGAAGTTCCCGTGGGGACGGGAACTTGATCCTAGGGTGTTTATGAATTCTTAACAAGCCTTGATCCTCCCCAGGTACAAGACTGCCGTTCATTGAAGCCGTTCAGGCGCCGGTACAGCCCCCTGGGCGCCGTGGAACAGTATGCCGAACTCCGTCAATGGAAAGTGATACTCACGCCCGCAGAATTCGCAACGGACCTCGACGGCGCCGGTGTCTGCAGCCGCTGCACGGGCCTCTTCCTCACCCAGCGACTGCAGCATCGCCGCCACCCGCTCGCGGGAACAGGAGCAGGCAAAGGACAGCGGCTTTTCGCCCATCAGCGCCGGCTTCTCCTCGTGGAACAGGCGGTGCAGCAGCTGCTCGGCCGGGGTGGCCAGCAATTCGGCCTTGCCCAGGGTTTCGAACAGGGCGCTGGCGCGTGCCCAGCCGTCCTCGTCGCCCTCGTCGCCCGGCAGCTTCTGCAGCAGCAGGCCGGCGGCACCATTGCGGTCGGCCGCCAGCAGCAGGCGGGTCGGCAGCTGCTCGGACTGGCGGAAGTAGTCCTCGAAGGCCTCGTCCAGCTCCGGTGCGGTCAGTCCGACCAGGCTCTGGTAGCGCTGGGGTTCACGCGGATCCAGGCCGGGGTTCTCGATGGTGATGGCGAGGATCGCGTCATCGCCCAGGCTGGACAGGTCGCGCGGCGCGTCGCCGCCTTCGCTGAGCTGGGCGATGCCGCGCAGGGTGCCGGCGGCGGTGCATTCGGCGAACAGGGTGCGCAGGGCAGTGCTGCTGCGCAGCTGGATCGACAGGCGTCCATCGATCTTGGTATGGCCGGTGAACAGCGCCGAGGCCACGCAGGCCTCGCCGAGCAGTTCGGCGGCGGTATCCGGGTACTCGGCGTGGGACAGGATCTCCTGCCAGGTGGCCTGCAGGCGCACGTGGACGCCGCGGACGCCGGCGTCGGGGAGCAGGAAGCGGATCAGGGAATCGGAGTTGGCGGTCATCGGCTCACATCGCGCGTAAACGGGGGCAGTTGCCGGATAATGCGCCGACAACCAGATAGAAGAAGGATGCACCAGTAATGGGGGCAGGGGGAGAGCAGCACAAGGTGGAAGCTGTCGTAGAAGGCCCACGCCGCAGGCGCTGGCGCTGGAAACGGCTGCTGTGGCTGCCGGTGCTGCTGGCTGCTTTCAGCTGCCTGCAGGTCCTGGTGCTGCGGTTCATCGACCCGCCGGTGTCCATGGTGATGCTGTGGCGCTATGGCGAGGCGCTGGGCGAGGCCGATTGGTCCTATCGCCTGCATTACCAGTGGCGCGACCTTGACCAGATGGCGCCGAGCCTGCCGATTTCGCTGGTGGCCGCCGAGGACCAGCGTTTCCCCGACCACAACGGCTTCGACCTGCAGGCCATCGAGAAGGCCCGCGACCACAATGCCAAGGGCGGGCGACTGCGTGGCGCCAGCACGATCAGCCAGCAGGTGGCCAAGAACCTGTTCCTCTGGCAGGGCCGCAGCTGGATCCGCAAGGGGCTGGAGGTCTGGTACACCGTGCTGATCGAAGCGCTGTGGCCAAAGGAGCGCATCCTGGAGATGTACGCCAACATCGCCGAGTTCGGTGATGGCGTGTACGGAGCTCAGGCGGCGGCGCAGAAGTTCTGGGGCAAGGACGCGGCCAGGTTGAGCCCGGCCGATAGCGCGCGGTTGGCGGCGGTGCTGCCGGCACCGCGGCGCTACAACGCCGCAAAGCCAAGGCCGTACGTGCAACGGCGCGCCGCCTGGATCCAGCGCCAGGCACGGCAGCTGGGCGGGGCCGCGTACCTTTCGGAAGAGTGAGCGCGCGCCGCCTGATCTACGGCCGGCGGCAACGTACAATCCGGGCATGACCCGCGAACGGCTCACTTTCGTCATCGCCGCCTACAACGAGGCCCTGGCACTGCCGTTGCTGCATCCGCGGTTGTGCGCGGTGCTCGACGCGCTGCCCGACATCGACGGCCACATTCTGTACGTGGACGACGGCAGCCATGACGGGACCTGGGAGGTGATCGCCCGCCTGGCCCAATCCGACGCGCGGGTCTCCGCGCTGAAGCTGTCGCGCAATTTCGGCAAGGAAGCCGCACTGACCGCTGGCCTGGACCTGGTGCGCGAAGGGGCGGCGATGATCCTGGATGCCGATGGCCAGGACCCGCCGGAGCTTGTGCCGCAGTTCGTCGCGCGCTGGCGCGAGGGCCATGACAACGTCTATGGCACGCGCCTGGCGCGCGATGGCGAGGCCTGGATCAAGCGTGCCACGGCGGCGATCTTCTACCGCGTGATGGGGCGCCTTTCGCGTACGCCGATCCCGGCCGACACCGGGGATTTCCGCCTGCTGTCACCACGCGCGCTGAGTGCGCTGCGCGAGATGCGTGAGCGCCATCGTTTCATGAAGGGGCTTTTCAGCTGGGTGGGTTTCAAGCGCGTGGCGGTGCCCTATCACCGCCACGCACGCGTGGCCGGCACCAGCAAGTTCAGCCTGTGGCGGCTGTGGAACTTCGCCCTGGAAGGCATTACCGGGTTCTCGACCGTGCCCCTGCGCGCGGCGACCTACCTGGGGCTGGCAACCGCGGCGGTGGCCTTCGTGTTCGGCATGTGGGTGATCGTCAAGGCCGCGCTGTACGGCGACCGGGTGGCGGGCTGGCCGACGATGATGGCGGTGATCCTGTTCCTGGGCGGGGTGCAGTTGATCGCGCTGGGCCTGATCGGTGAGTACCTGGGGCGCCTGTACGAAGAGTCCAAGCAGCGGCCGTTGTACCTGGTTGACGCGTGGCTAGCATCCGCCGTGGCAGACTCGGCCCTGCAACCCACCCTCGGAGGGCAGGCAGATGACCACGGTACGGCAACTGTTGGACGGCAAGTCTCCTGAAGTACATGCGGTCGCGCCGGATGCGGCGGTGATCGATGCGATCCGGTTGATGGCGGAAAAGGGCATTGGCGCGGTCCTGGTGATGGACGGGCCGCGGTTGGTCGGGATCCTTTCGGAGCGCGATTACGCGCGCAAGATCGTGTTGCGTGATCGTTCTTCGCGCGATACGGCGGTGGCCGAGATCATGACGACGCAGGTGGTGACGGTGTCGCCGGGCGAACAGGTGGAGCATTGCCTGCAGCTGGTGACCGACTACCGCATCCGCCACCTGCCGGTGGTGGAGGGCGTGCAGGTGCTGGGGGTGATTTCCATTGGCGACCTGGTGAAGTCGGTGATCGATGCGCAGCGCAGGGAGCTGGATCAGCTGCAGCAGTACATCGTCGCCGGGTGAGGGTGTCGCTGGCGGGCCTGCGGCCCGCCAGCCCGCTTTTCGAAGCTCAAAGCCAAAGTCAAAGCCAAAGCCAAAGCCAAAGCAGCGCCTTCCTGATACGTTGGGAGGCGGAGGGTGCGGCTGGGCAGGGGCCTCCGCCTCTGGACACGTTCCCGCGAGCGCGGTGCGTTTCAGTGCCGATCCCCCGCTCCTGGTAGATGCCAACCTTGGTTGGCAACAGCTTTTGACTTTGCCTTTTTTTTTGACTTTGAATTTCGCTCTCGTTCCGCGCGCGCAGGAAACTGTCCGGAGCCGGAGCAAGGCGGCAGGCAGGACCGTGAGGCGCATGGATGCGCCGACCGAGCCTTATCTGATGAAAATCTGTCAGCGTAGGTGTCGAGAGCCGGCGTGGGCCGCCGTACGAGCCTGGATCTCGACGATCGCCATGTAGCTTGGCGCCCACGCCGGAATCTCCCTTGATCCGCCCGAACAGTTGC
>NZ_JCAFSV010000032.1:0-10176 GCF_059369595.1 Stenotrophomonas sp. YJH_SMC_25
GATTCCGGCGTGGGCGCCAAGCTACATGGCGATCGTCGAGATCCAGGCTCGTACGGCGGCCCACGCCGGCTCTCGACACCTACGCTGACAGATTTTCATCAGATAAGGCTCGGTCGCCGCATCCATGCGGCTCACGCCCCCAGCCAACCCACCCGCCCGGCCACGGACAGTTTCCGTGTGCGTCCACCCACGTAGAAAAAAAGAAAAGCAAAAGCGGGTCGCGCGCTTCGCGCACCCCTTCTTTCTTCAACCGACACCACACACTGCTCTTGCGTTTGCCATCCGCTCTACCTCATGAACCTGTCGAGGCCGGGGCGGTGCGGGTTGGCAGGGGTGTCAGCCGCATGGATGCGGCTGCCAAGCCTCCACGGACGGATTCACGGCGTCCCCTGCCAGCCCGCACCGCCCCGGCCCACCCACAGCATCACAAGGCGCCAGCGCTTTGGCTTTGGCCGCTGCTGTTGCTGTTGCTGTGCGCCTCTGCCTGCCGCAGGCATCGGCCCTCCCACCACCCGCACCCGATACAATGGCCGTCTGCCGTACCCCGGCATCCCGTCCCCGAGCCAAAGAGTTGCCCATGTCCATCGTCCGCATGACCGACCTCGACCTCTCCGGCAAGCGCGTGCTGATCCGCCAGGATCTGAACGTGCCGATCGAGAATGGCCGCATCACTTCCGAACAGCGCATCACCGCTTCGCTGCCGACGCTCAAGCGCGCGCTGGAGCAGGGCGCGGCGGTGATGGTCACCTCGCACCTGGGGCGCCCGAAGGAAGGTGTGTGGAGCGAAGCCGATTCGCTGGCGCCGGTGGCCCAGCGCCTGTCCGAGCTGCTCGGTCGCGAGGTTCCGCTGGTGCGCGACTGGGTCGACGGTGTAGAGGTCCAGCCGGGCCAGCTGGTGCTGCTGGAAAACTGCCGCATGAACGTCGGCGAGGGCAAGGACGATGAAGCCCTGTCGAAAAAGTACGCCGCCCTGTGCGATGTGTTCGTGATGGACGCCTTCGGCACCGCGCACCGTGCGCAGGCCTCCACACACGGTGTCATCCGCTTCGCCCCGGTTGCTGCCGGTGGCCCGCTGCTGATGGCCGAACTGGACGCGCTGGCGCAGGCGCTGGATGCGCCGGCCAAGCCGCTGCTGGCCATCGTCGCCGGCAGCAAGGTCAGCACCAAGCTGGAACTGCTGGCCAACCTGGTCGGCAAGGTCGACCAGCTGATCGTCGGTGGTGGCATCGCCAACACCTTCATCGCTGCCGCCGGCTACAACGTCGGCAAGTCGCTGTACGAGCCGGACCTGCTGGACACCGCGAAGAAGATCGTGGCCGATGCCAAGGCGCGCGGCGCCGACATCCCGCTGCCGGTGGACGTGGTGACCGCCAAGCAGTTCATGCCCGACGCGGTCGCCGAGGTGAAGGCGGTCGACGCCGTTGCCGAAGATGATCTGATCCTGGACATCGGCCCGCAGACCGCGGCGCAGTACGCGCAGCTGATCGAGAAGGCTGGCACCGTGGTCTGGAACGGCCCGGTCGGTGTGTTCGAGTTCGAAGCCTTCAGCAAGGGCACCGAAGCGCTGGCCCGCGCCATCGCCAGCTCCAAGGCGTTCTCCATCGCCGGTGGCGGCGACACCCTGGCGGCGGTCGACAAGTTCGATATCGCCCAGCAGGTCAGCTACATCTCCACCGGCGGCGGCGCGTTCCTGGAGTTCCTGGAGGGCAAGACCCTGCCGGCGGTGGCCGCACTCGACGCGCGCGGCGCATGAGTGCCGGGCACGGCAAGGATGTCCTGTTCTTCGACCTGGACGGCACGCTGATCGACTCGCAGGTGGGCATCACCGCCTGCATCGCCTATGCGCTGCAGAAGATGGACCATCCGGTGCCGCCGCAGGAGACGCTGCTGGGCTGGATCGGTCCTTCGCTGCGTACCACCTTCACGCCACTGTTCGTCGAACCAGCGCGGGTGGAGCAGGCGGTGGGCTATTACCGCGAGCGCTTCGATGCCGAAGGCTGGCGCGAACACACGGTGTACCCGCAGGTGGAAGACACCCTGCGCACGCTGCATGGCCGAGGCCACCGCCTGGCGGTGGTCACCGCCAAGAACGAGCCGCATGCGCGCCGCATCCTTGCGCACCTGCCGTTTGGCGGGCTGTTCGAGGAGATCGTCGGTTCGACCCTGGACGGCTCGCGCAGCCACAAGCCCGAGCTGGTCGGGGAGGCACTGCGCCGCCTGCAGCTGCAGCCCGCACAGTGCTGGATGATCGGCGACCGCCGCATGGACATCGAGGGCGCACGCCACCACGGCCTGCGCAGCGTGGGTGTGCTGTGGGGCTTTGGCGGTGAAGCCGAACTGACCGAAGCCGGTGCGGGCCAGCTGGCTCGCGAGCCGGCACAGCTGACGACGCTGTTGGCCTAGCCACCCCGCCTGGAGAGCTGGCCCCACGCTCGGCTGATTGCGGCCCACGGTGCAGCCGGGCATGGCCCGGCTCTACAGAACACCCTGCGCCAGCGTATGTCCGGGTGATGTCCGTTCCATGACCCGCGAAGTCAGGCAGCACAAGGCTGTAACCGTATACATGCGGCGTGAAGGATGTGCTAATTTCCGTTCTTTATCGGGAGAGGCCCATTCACCATGTTCGAGCGTCAGCGTCGCACCAAGATCCTTGCCACCCTCGGTCCGGCCACTGATCCGCCGGGCGTGCTGGAGGATCTGTTCCGCGCCGGCGTCAACGTGGTGCGCCTCAACTTCAGCCATGGTGACCCGTCCGGCCAGGCCAAGCGTGCCGCCGAAGTGCGTGCCGCCGCCGCCCGCGTCGGCGTGGAAGTGGGCATCCTGGCCGACCTGCCGGGCCCGAAGATCCGCATCGAGCGCTTCGCAGAAGGCAAGGTGCAGCTGAAGGCGGGCAACCGCTTCGACCTGATCGCCAGCACCAGCGCCGGCCCGGGTGATGCCACCCAGGTGGGTGTGAGCTACCTCGGCCTGCCGCAGGACGTGGGTCCGGGCGACGTCCTGCTGCTCGACGACGGCCTGATGCAGCTGCAGGTGGTGGAGGTGCAGGGCGAACGCATCATCAATACCGTACTGAACGACGGTGTGCTGTCCGACCGCAAGGGCCTGAACAAGCAGGGCGGCGGCCTCTCGCTGGGCGCGCTGACCGAGCGCGACAAGGAGCTGATCGGCATCGTCGCCAAGATCGGTGTCGACTTCATCGCCGTGTCGTTCTGCCGCAACGCGCAGGACATGAACGATGCGCGTGACATCGCCCGCTCGCATGGCTGTGATGCTGCACTGGTGTCGAAGATCGAGCGCACCGAGGCCATCGAGAACCTGGAAGAAATCGTCGAGGCCAGCGACGTGGTGATGGTCGCCCGTGGCGACCTTGGCGTGGAGATCGGCGATGCCGAACTGCCGGGCCTGCAGAAGAAGATCATCAAGGCCTCGCTGGCACAGAACAAGGTGGTGATCACCGCCACGCAGATGCTGCAGTCGATGGTGGAAAGCCCGATTCCGACCCGTGCCGAAGTGCTGGACGTGGCCAACTCGGTCATCGACGGCACCGATGCGGTGATGCTGTCGGCCGAGACCGCTGCAGGTGCCTGGCCGGTCAAGGCGGTCGAAGCAATGGCGCGCATCTGCCTGGGGGCCGAGCGCCAGTTCCAGACCGAGACCGACTTCAACGCTTCGCCGCGCAACCTCGAGCGTGCCGACCAGGCCATTGCCATGGCCACCATGTTCCTGTCCCAGCACGTGGGCGTGCGCGCGATCGTGGCAATGACCGAGTCCGGTGGCACCGCGCGTTACCTGTCGCGTTTCCGCGCCAAGGCGCCGGTGTTCGCGGTGACCCGCCATGACGGCGCGCGCCGGCAGATGGCGCTGATGCGCGATGTGTTCCCGATCAACTTCGACAGCCGCGGCCTGACCCCGCGCGAAGCCGCGCGCGGCAGCATCCGCCTGCTGGTGGAAGCCGAACTGCTGCAGGCCGGCGACCGCGTCGTGTTCACCAGCGGCGAGCACATGGAAACCCACGGTGCCACCAATACCCTGCGCCTGCTGGAAGTGGGTGAAGACGGCCGCGCCATTGGGCTGGGCGATCTGTAAACCCAGTCGGCCTCGGGTCGGAGCCGCTGCGCGGATCCGACCCGGGGTCAGATCCCCAAAGAGGCTCTGACCCCATGCCGCAGGACATCCCTTGTCCTGCGCGGACATTGGAATCGTTTCCATCCTGGCCTCGACACCGGGGCAACGGGCAGCGGGGCTATACTTACGTTTTTCCCGCACCCGCCACAGGAAATACATGAGCATCGAACAGCTGGCCGAAACCGCCCAGGCCATGGTCGCCCCGGGCAAGGGCATCATCGCGATCGACGAATCCACCGCTACCATCGCCAAGCGTTTCGCCGGCGTCGGTATCGAGAACACCGAGGAGAACCGTCGTGCCTACCGCGAGCTGCTGCTGACCACGCCGAAGCTCAACGAGCACATTTCCGGCGCCATCCTGTACGACGAAACCATCCGCCAGTCGACCAGGGACGGCGTGCCGTTCGCCAAGTACATGGCCGACCACGGCATGATTCCGGGCATCAAGGTGGACAAGGGTGCGCACCCGCTGGCCGGCTGCCCGGGCGAGCTGGTCACCGAAGGCCTGGACGGCCTGCGCGAGCGCCTGCAGGAGTACTACAAGCTGGGTGCGCGCTTCGCCAAGTGGCGTGCGGTCATCAACATCGGCGAGAGCATTCCGTCGGGCACCTGCATCGAGTCCAACGCCCATGCGCTGGCCCGTTATGCGGCCCTGTGCCAGGAATGCGGCCTGGTGCCGATGGTCGAGCCGGAAGTGATCATGGACGGCGACCACGACATCGAGACCTGCTACGAAGTCACCGAAGCCACCCTGCGTTCGCTGTTCGACGCGCTGTACCAGCAGAACGTACTGCTGGAAGGCACCATCCTGAAGGCGTCCATGGTCATCTCCGGCAAGAACTGCGATGAGCAGGCCGACGTCGAGGAAGTGGCCGAGTCGACCGTGATGTGCCTGAAGAGCACCGTGCCGGCCATCCTGCCGGGCGTGGTGT
The DNA here is from genome assembly GCF_059369595.1 of Stenotrophomonas sp. YJH_SMC_25. Lineage (NCBI taxonomy): Bacteria > Pseudomonadati > Pseudomonadota > Gammaproteobacteria > Lysobacterales > Lysobacteraceae > Stenotrophomonas > Stenotrophomonas sp. YJH_SMC_25. Next base: position 5,058 of record NZ_JCAFSV010000032.1, read on the forward strand.
TCCTGTCCGGTGGCCAGAGCGACGAGCAGTCCACCGAGCACCTGAACGCGATGAACCAGCTGGGCAACCTGCCGTGGCCGCTGAGCTTCTCCTACGGCCGCGCCATGCAGCAGGCCGCGCTGAAGCTGTGGGCCAAGGACATGAAGGGCAACTACGCAGCCGCCCAGAAGACCGTGTACGAGCGTGCCAAGGACAACGGCCTGGCTGCGCTGGGCAAGTGGAACGGTTGATCCGTCCCATCGCTGGATGAACAAGGCAGCGCCGGCATCACGCCGGCGTTTGCTTTTGCGGGTATCTTTTCCGCCCCCGCGTGCCCGGCCGGTACGCGGGAACCACATGGAAGGCCAAGGAGAAACAACATGCGTTTGGCAGCAATCACACTGGCCGTAGCCACGGTCCTGGTCGCCGGCGGGTGCAACCGCATCGGCGGCGGCGCAGAGGCAGGCAAGGCCGCGTCGCTCGATTTCGACAAGCCGGTGTCCGGCGAGATCACCTCGCGCAGCGGCATCAACTTCAATGATGGCAGCCATCACCAGCTCTACCAGATCAAGCTGGAAGACAAGGACCTGGTCGGCCTGAAGCTCACTGGTGCCCTCAGCGGCTCGATCGCCGTGTTCAACAACGGCAGTCTTGTTTCCACCAGCAACACCGGTTACGAACGCGAAGGCGACGTCTCGCTGGCGTTCCGTGCCAATGGCGGCGGCACCTACCAGGTGGCGGTCAATGCCGATGGCCCGACCGCCTTTGGTCCGTATCGCCTGCGAGCCGAGAAGCTGAAACCTTACGACGGCAAGCCGTTGGCGGGCAGTGGCGAAATCGTGGACATGCTGGCCAGTGATTCGCAGGACTACACCCTGCAGGTGGACAAGGCCGGCCTGTACGAAATCCGCCTGGTGTCGGATGTCTTCGATCCGGTGCTGAAGCTGTCGGGCCAGGGCGTTGAAGCCGAAAACGACGATGGCAACGACAGCACCAACTCGCGGCTGACCCTGTCGCTGAAGCCGGGCAAGTACACCCTGACCGCGCGCGGCCTCGGCAGCGGTGTCAATGGCATGTTCACCCTGTCTGCCACCCGCATCGAACTGCCGGGGAATCTGGTCGAGCGCGATGGCACCGCCCTGCCGAAGTCGGGCAGCGTGTACACCATGCTGGACAACGAAGGCCGTCGCCGCTTCCTGCTGACCCTGGACCGGCCGGCCGACGTGCGCCTGGATGCGATTTCCAGCCAGGTCGATACCGTGCTGCGCGTGGTCGGTGGCGATGTCGAGCTGACCGACGACGACGGTGGCAACGGTACCAACTCGCGCCTGGAAGAGACTCTGCCGGCCGGTCATTACACCGTCGACGTGTCCAGCCTGAACAATGGCGCAGGCATGGTCGAGGTGCGCGTGCAGGTGGAAGGGGCCAGCGCCGATGGCGCTGCCGCCTCGGCTGCACGTGCCGCTGCCGACGCTGCAGCCGCCGTGGCCGATGACGCCGCTGCGGTGGAAGCTGCCAGTCGTTGAGCGTGATCCACGCCATGCGTGGATGACATCAATGGTGCAACTGAGAAGGCCGGGCAATGCCCGGCCTTTTCCTTTTCGCGCTGCATCGCGATTCAATGCGCGGCGGCAAAACCCGCGTCACCCAGGGGCGGCAGCATCGACCCGCGCGGTTCGCTGTCGGCGCTTTGCCCGGCGGCACTCAACGCCTGCTGGTAGGCCTTGGCCGTAGCGGTATTGAACGCCACCAGCACGATGCGCATCGGTTGCGCATGGCTGCGCTGCCAGGCCAGTGTTTCGGTCACTGCGATCTGCGCGGCCTGGTACAGCGGATAGCCGTATACGCCGCAGCTGATGGCTGGGAATGCGATCGACTGCACGCCCAGCGATTCGGCCAGCTGCAGCGACTTCCAGTAGCAGTTGGCGAGCAACGCCGGTTCATCGCGCTGGCCGTCGTGCCAGACCGGGCCCACCGTGTGCAGTACGTAGCGTGCAGGCAAAGCGTAAGCACTGGTGGCGCGCACTTCGCCGGTCGGGCAACGTACGCCCGGGCGCAGCTCCGGCAGCTGCTCGCATTCGGCCAGCAACGCGGGCCCGGCCGCACGATGGATCGCGCCGTCGACACCGCCACCACCGAGCAGCGTTTCATTGGCCGCGTTGACGATCGCATCCACCGCCAGGGTCGTGATGTCGCCCTGCCAAACTTCGATCTTCATGCGTCCGTCTCCTGCCTGTGAGGTGATCCGCGCAGCATCTGCGCCGGCTGTTCCCACGGTAGGGGACAGGGCATCGATACTGCGTCATGACCGTCTCACGCGCTGCGATCCGACGGCCTTCACGCACGATGGCGGGCGACGCCTTCATGCAGGCTGAAGCAGAAGGGGGTCGGAGCCCTTTCCCTGCGGAAAAGGGATCCGACCCTGGGCATGTAACAGGATGGGGTCAGATCCTTTTCCGGATGGAAGAGGCTCTGAGCCGGGTGTCACGGCAGGCCGGCCAGCCAGTCGTCGTCGGAACCCTCGTTCACGTCGGCAAACAGCGGCGTGGAGAAGTAGCGTTCACCGGTGTCCGGCAGCATCGCCAGAATCACTGAGCCAGGTTCGGCATGTGCGGCCACGTCCAGTGCGCTGGCCACGGTAGCGCCGGCGGAGATGCCGACGAAGATGCCTTCCTCGGCGGCCAGTCGGCGCGCGGTGGCGATCGCGCGGTCATCTTCCACTGTCAGCAGTTCATCCACCACATCACGGTTGAGCACGTCGGGCACGAAGTCCGGGGTCCAGCCCTGGATCTTGTGCGGCTTCCAGTCATCGCCCTTCAGCAGTGCGGCGCCGGCTGGCTCGGTGGCGATGATGCGGGTCTGCGGACGCGCGACCTTCAGCACTTCGCCCACGCCGGTGAGCGTACCGCCCGTGCCCCAGCCGCTGACGAAGTAGTCCAGCCGCTTGCCGGCGAAGTCGCGCAGGATCTCGGCGGCGGTGGTGTTGCGGTGATACGCCGGATTGGCCGGGTTGGCGAACTGGCTGGCCAGGAACCAGCCGTGCTGCTCGGCCAGTTCGCGCGCCTTGCGCACCATGCCGCTGCCGCGTTCGGCGGCCGGGGTCAGGATCACCTTGGCGCCATAGGCGCGCATCAGCTTGCGGCGCTCCACCGAGAAGGTCTCGACCATGGTCGCCACGAACTTGTAGCCGCGCGCGGCGGCGACCATCGCCAGCGCCACGCCGGTGTTGCCAGAAGTGGCTTCGACGATGGTGTCGCCCGGCTTGAGCAGGCCACGCGCTTCGGCGTCGAGGATGATCGCCAGCGCCAGCCGGTCCTTGACCGAGCCGCCCGGGTTGAACGACTCGACCTTGGCGTAGACGCTGACCTGCGGCGGCGCCAGGCGCTGCAGCTTGACGATGGGGGTGTTGCCGACGGTATCGAGGATGGAGTCGTACAGGGCCATGGAAGCGCTCCGGAAACAGGGCCGCGCCGGACGCCGGCGGGCAAAAGGGGAGGGCTGGCTGTTCAGGCCAGCGGCTGCCGGCTGACCGTAGCGCCGGCATATGACGCCCGGAAATGACCAGATACCTTTCTTAAACAACCTTTGGTTATAAGCTGGTGACGGCAATTGACCCTAGAGTGGACCTCCGCCCCACGCCGCCCGCCTCCCATGACGCTGACCCAGCTGCGCTACCTGGTCGCCATCGCCGACGCCGAGCTGAACATCACGCTGGCCGCCTCGCGCGTGCACGCCACCCAGCCCGGCCTGTCCAAGCAGCTCAAGCAGCTGGAAGACGAGCTCGGCTTCCTGTTGTTCGTGCGCAAGGGCCGCAGCCTGGAGTCGGTCACCCCGGCCGGTACCGAGGTCATCGCCCGCGCCCGCGCGGTGCTGGCCGAGGCCAACAACATCCGCACCTACGCGGCCAACCAGCGCCGCGAGAGCCAGGGCCAGCTGATCCTGACCACCACCCACACGCAGGCGCGCTTCGTGCTGCCGCCGGCGGTGGCAGCGATCAAGCAGGCCTATCCCCAGGTGAGCGTGCACCTGCAGCAGGCCGGTGAAACCGACGCGCTGGACCGCTTGAACCAGGGTGACGCGGATATCGCGATCATCAGCACCGCCGGCAGTGAGCCCACCGATGGCATCGCGGTGCCGCTGTTCCGCTGGCGACGCCTGGTGGTGGTACCCAAGGGGCACCCGCTGGACCGCGCCGGCCGCGCACCGGACCTGGCCGCGTTGGCCCGGCAGCCGCTGATCAGCTACGAATCCTCGACCCGCCCGAATTCCTCGTTGCAGCGCGCCTTCGCTGCAAACGGCCTGGCGCCGGACCTGGCGCTGACCGCGCTCGATGCGGACCTGATCAAGACCTATGTGCGTACCGGGCTGGGCGTGGGCCTGCTGGCCGAGATGGCGGTCAGTTCCAACGACGAAGACCTGCGCTCGTGGCCGGCGCCGGACCCGATCAGCGAGTGCATTGCCTGGGCGGTGTTGCCGCGCGACCGGGTGCTGCGCGATTACGCGCTGGAGCTGGTGCACGTGCTGGCACCGCAGATTGATCCGCGCGATCTGCGCAGGGTGCTGGATGGCAACCAGGCCGCCGCGTGGCCGGTGCCCCCGACGTGGGAGTCACTGACCCAGACCATCACGGTGTGAGGGGGGGGCGAGCAGGGCTTGCAGCCCTGCACCTGCTGCGGACAAAGGCAACAGCAACAGCAGAAGCGGCATTCCGTGGGTTGGCGGGGCGGTGTCGGAGTGCGGGGACGCTGCAAGTACGTCCCTGTAAGCTTGGCAGCCGCATCCATGCGGCTGACACCCCGCACTCCGACACCGCCCCACCTCTGACAGATCCCGATGGCTGCTGGTAGGTGTCGACCTTGGTCGACACGATAGGTCCACGCCATGCGTGGATGCTTTTCGATTCCAGTTCGAAATATTCGATTCCGATGGAGATTCATCCACGCATGGCGTGGATCTTATCTCTTGCCAATCTGGCACCTTGGGTGCCGAGAGCCCGGCCTGGGCGACCGTGTGGATCCAGGTCTTGCGACCGAGAAGTAGCTTGGGTCCCCACGCCGGATTCTCCCTGAACCGCCCGAACAGTTGGTTGAGTTGGCGCTCGAACTGATAAGACTGGGCAAGCGGGGAGAGCTCTCGACCC
>NZ_JCAFSV010000033.1:0-5488 GCF_059369595.1 Stenotrophomonas sp. YJH_SMC_25
CGGGTGCGCGACGCTGAAAACGGGCTGGTCCCTGCCTAAGGCCAGCCAGGGCGCAAGACCAAAGGCTGCCGGCCAGCGGCCGGCACTACCGTGCCCGTCTCATGGAGGGGCCAAGTCCCTCCATCAACACAGTTGCTACAAGGACGTATTCACGGCGTGCCCTGCGCAGCCCACCCTCGCGGCCAACCCTCAGTAACCCAGCGCTTCGACCGACCATCCCGAGGGGCTTCGCCGTTGGCTGGATATCCAGATACCCCGTAAACAAAAACGCCCCAGCGCAGGGCCAGGGCGTTCTCGTGCGTCAGGTCAGGCAGGCCTCAGAATTCCTGCCAGTCTCCGTCGGCCAGTTCGGTGGCCATCGGACGACCACCCGCCGTGCGGCGGGCCGGCGGGGCAGCCGGGGCCGGGGCAGCCGGTGCAGCGGCGCGTGGCGCCGGGGCGGTGACGCGCGGGGCGGCGACGACCTCGGCTTCGTCCACCACGAAGATCGACACCGCTTCGCTGAGCTGACCAGCCTGTTCTTCCATCGCACGCGCGGCAGCAGTGGCTTCTTCCACCAGCGCGGCATTCTGCTGGGTGGTTTCGTCCATCTGCACCACGGTCTGGTTGACCTGCTCGATGCCGGCGCTCTGTTCCTGCGAGGCGGCGGAGATCTCGGCCATGATGTCGGTCACGCGCTGCACCGAGGCGACGATCTCGCCCATGGTCGCGCCGGCCTTGTGCACCAGCGCCGAGCCGTCGTTGACCTTGCCGACCGAATCGTCGATCAGGCCCTTGATCTCCTTGGCGGCAGCGGCCGAACGCTGGGCGAGGGTACGCACTTCGCTGGCGACCACGGCGAAGCCGCGGCCCTGCTCGCCGGCACGCGCGGCTTCCACCGCAGCGTTCAGCGCCAGGATGTTGGTCTGGAAAGCGATGCCGTCGATGACAGAGATGATCTCGGCGATCTTCTTCGACGAGGCTTCGATGGCCGACATGGTGGTGACCACCTGGCCGACCACCTCGCCGCCCTGCGAAGCGACACCGTGCGCGCCGATGGCGAGCTGGTTGGCCTGGCGGGCGTGCTCGGCGTTCTGGCGCACGGTGGAGGTCAGTTCCTCCATCGAGGCAGCGGTTTCTTCCAGGTTGGCGGCCTGCTGCTCGGTACGGCGCGACAGGTCACTGTTGCCCGAGGCGATCTCGCCGGCGGCCGAGCTGATCGCGCGGCTGGACTGCTTGATGCGGGTGACGATTTCACTCAGCTGCGCGGCGGTGGCGTTGGCGTCGTCGCGCATGCGGGCGAACACGCCCTGGTAGTCGCCGTGCATGCGCACGGTCAGGTCACCCTGCGACAGCGCGGCAAGCAGGCCGGAGATCTGTTCGATGCTGCCGGCATTGGCGTCCAGCAGGCCGTTAATCTGCTGGGCCAGCTGCAGGAAGAAGCCTTCCTTGTCGCTGGCGTCGATGCGGCCGGACAGGTCGCCGGCGGCGGCCTGGGCGATCACGCGCGCCACTTCGGCTTCGACCAGTGCTTCCTGGGTGCGGTCGCGCCATTCCACCACGTAGCCGACGGTGTCGCCGCCTTCGTTGCGGATGGTCGACACCACCTGCGCGAACTGGGCATCGCCGTACTGCATCGGGCGACGGGCGACGCCGTGGGCCTTCAGGTTGCCCAACAGCGTCTGGTCCATCTCGCCGCGGTGTTCCAGCACGGTGACCGGCTTGCCGATCAACGAGGCCTGGGCGTCGAAGTCCGGCAGGTCGCGGCGTACTTCATCCTGGTACTGGCTGAGGGTCTGCTGCAGGGCGCGGTTGCTGTAGACGATGGTGTTGCTGGTATCGGTCAGGTAGACACCGGTCGAGCTGTAGTCCAGCGCGGTGCGGATGCGCAGGTTCTCGCGGGCAACGGCCTGGTCGGTTTCGATGCGTTCGCGCAGGTCGCGCTGCATCCGCTGCATGGCCTGCATCAGTTCGCCCACTTCATCCTGGCGGCTGACGTCGATGTGGCCATCGAGCTTGCCGCCGGCCACGTCGTTGGCAACCGACACGGCGCCACGCACGCTGCCGACCAGGGCGCGCGCGAACAGCCAGACCAGCACCAGGCCGAGCGCGGCGCCGCCCAGCAGGGCGATCACGGTCAGCACGGCGGAGGCGGAATAGGTGGACGCGGCCTCTTCGCGCGAGGCGCGGGCGAGGCGGTTGTCTTCGGCGATCAGCGCTTCCAGCGCGGATGCAGCCTTGCGGTGCTTGGTGCGGGTCTCGCCCACGAAGGTATCGATGGCATCGTCCGGAAGGTCCAGCTCCAGCATCTCGGTGACGCTGTCGTAGGAGGCCAGGGCGTCCTTCCATTCCTTGGCGAAGGTATCGAACAGCTTCTTCTGCTGCGCGTTGTCGACCAGCTTCGGGTATTCCTTGATCGACGTGTCCATGCTGGTGCGCAGGTCGACGGCCTGCTTGCGCGCGTCGGACTTGACGTCATCGCTGGCGCGGATCAGCTGCTGGTAGGCGGCATTGCGGTACTCGCCCAGCATGCCGCGCATCTCGCCGGCCATGCGGATGCTTTCCATGCGCGAACCCGCCAACTCGGTGGTGACGTTGTTCAGCGAATGCAGTCCGCGATAGGCGACGATGCCCTGCAGCAGCATCACCAGCAGGAGGACGCCGAAGGTCAACAGCAGCTTCGGCATCAGTTTCAGGTTGTTGATCCACGGCATGGGCGTTGCGATCTCCTAAGGCAGACGCGTCCGGGCGTCGGGCCCGGTTGCAGCAGAAACCACGCCGGCACAAGCTCCGGCGTGGTTCGACGGACAGCGGATTACTTGATGTTGGCCAGCTTCAGGCCCGCCGGCGAGCTGACTTCGATTTCCGCGCGCGAGGCGTCGCGCTGGATCTTGCCGATCACGCACACGGTCTTGCCTTCCAGGGTTTCCAGCGGGAAGGAGAACTTGCCGCGGTTCTCGCCGGCGATGCGGGCCGAGAAGGTGTGGCGCGGGAAGGCACCGCCCATGTACAGGAAGGTCGGCTGGCCTTCGGAACCTTCTGCGTAGCGGGCCTTTTCGACCTTGCCACAGACCATGCCGTCCTTGCCGACCGAACGCGGGGCCAGTTCCGGCGGGATCATGTCGGCCGCCTGGGCGAACGCGGAGGAAGCGGTGGTGGCCAGGACAGCGGCCGAAACGAACGCAAGCAGGGACTTCATCGAGGTGTATCTCCGGGGATGGTGATGGTCGTTCCGGTTCCGCGCGCTCCTGCGCGACCGGCTTCTGTCCCCCTATCGGCACTGCTGGGGGGAACTGAAGGGTTTTGTGACCAGAACGTGAAGCAGGTCCGATGGCTCAGGCGGCAGCGTCTTCGGCGAGGGAGGCCTGGCCCATGTCGGCGCTGTCGAGCAGGGTCTCGATGTCCAGCAGGATCAGCATGCGGTCGTCGTGGGTGCCGATGCCGGAGATGAAGCGGGTGTCGACTGCAGCGCCGAACTCCGGGGTCGGGCGGATCTGCTCGGCCGACAGCGGGATCACGTCCGACACGCTGTCGACCACGATGCCGACCACGCGGTCTTCGACGTTGAGCACGATCATCACGGTGAAGGCGTCGTAGCGGGCGTTGTCCAGGCGCAGCTTCAAGCGCAGGTCGATGACCGGCACGATGGTGCCGCGCAGGTTGATCACCCCCTTGATGTAGTCCGGGGCGTCCGGCACGCGGGTGACCGCATCGTAGCCACGGATCTCCTGCACCTTGAGGATGTCCACGCCGTAGTGCTCGGCGCCGAGGGTGAAGCTGAGGAATTCGCCACCGGCGCTGGCGGCGGAGCTGGTCTTGTCGTTCATCGAGGGGTCCTGGTTCTGCCGGAAGTCCCGGTGTCAGGCTCGATATCGGCCCCGCGTGGGGGGACTTTAGGTGCCGGGGGAGAGGCATCCACGCATGGCGTGGATCTACCGCGGCGCGGCCGGCACGCGCATATGGCGTGGATCCGCCGAAGATCGGTAGTGCCGGCCGCTGGCCGGCGACGGCATCATGCGGGTTGCCGGCCGCCGGCCGGCACGAACGGTCGAACGGGCCTCAGAGCTCGCCGTTGCGGCGCGCCTTGCGCTGGCGGTCGATGCGGAAGATGTAGCGCTGGATGGCGCTGTCGCCGCCGCGCGGCAGGCTGTCAAAGCGCATTCCCACGCGCTTGACCTCGATGCCATTGGGCTGTCGCTGTGGCAGCAGGTTGCAGACCACCAGTTCGATGTCCAGGTCGGGGCCATCGGGCAGCGACAGCTGCGCCGGGTAGCGCTTCTGCAGGCCGAATACGGCGCAGTCGTTGGGAACCACTACGGCCAGGCCGCCACCGCTGATGTCCACCACCCGCATCGACAGCGCTTCGGCACGTGCTTCGCCGGGTGGCAGCAGCAGATGCGGCGAGTCGGTGACCGGGGTCTCCAGCCGGTACAGCTCACGGCGCTGCAGATGCACCAGTTCGTCCGGCAGCGGGGCGCGGAAGGCGACGTGGCCGTCGTTGTCCACGCGCTGCAGTTCGTGCAGGCGGAACCGCACAAGGACACGTTCAAGCTGGGCGAAGCAGAGCAGGTGGTCGGCCTGCTCGGCGGCACGGTTCGACGCCTCCTGCGGGCTGCCGTCGAGCAGCAGGTAGTCTTCGTCCTCGTCGAGATCAAGCAGGGCGGTCGGGAAGGAACGATCCCGGCCGTCGATATGCGCGTTGATCAGTGATCGCTGGTCGATCAGCGAGCGCAGCAGCTGCCGCAGCTGGCGGGGGTTGCGGACCAGGAAGCGTTCGTCCGCGGCGTCGGCCGCGTGGACATCATGCAGTTCAGTGTCGTGGCCGTCGGACATGGAGTCTGTGATCAGGGGCGGGCGCCAGCACGCGTTGTTGCAGGCTCGATGGGGATATCGGCCTCTTCATTGGATTATGAAGTGGGATTTGCATCACTTTCCATGCATAAGGGGCCAGATCCCTTTCCCGTGGGAAAGGGATCTGGCCCCGTGGCCCGCCATGCTGGTGCATCCACCCCATGGGCGGATGCTTTCTGCGTGGGGTCAGAACTCCTGCCAATCACCCTCGGCAGCCAGCGCCGGCTGGGCGGCCGACGCCCGCAGCGGCCGTGTCGGTGCTGCCTTGGTGACGGGCAGGGCGGCCGCGACCTGACGTGGCTGCGGTGCATTTGCCAAGCGTGCCGGCGCAGCGGCGACGCCCTGCGATGCCAGCCGGAAGCGCGCCACGGCTTCGCCCAGCTGCACGGCCTGGTCTTCCATGGCGCGCGCCGCAGCAGTCGCTTCCTCCACCAGCGCGGCATTCTGCTGCGTGGTTTCGTCCATCTGCACCACGGTCTGGTTGACCTGCTCGATGCCGGCCGACTGTTCCTGCGAAGCGGCGGAGATCTCGGCCATGATGTCGGTCACGCGCTGCACCGAGGCGACGATCTCGCCCATGGTGCTGCCGGCCTGGTGCACCAGGCTGGAGCCTTCGGCGACCTTGCCGACCGAATCATCGATCAGGCCCTTGATCTCC